>NZ_CP022529.1:3334375-3637500 GCF_002237595.1 Labrenzia sp. VG12 | reverse complement strand
ATGGCATAAGCCTGCCTGACTGCGAGACTGACAAGTCGAGCAGAGTCGAAAGACGGCCATAGTGATCCGGTGGTCCCTCGTGGAAGGGCCATCGCTCAACGGATAAAAGGTACGCCGGGGATAACAGGCTGATGATGCCCAAGAGTCCATATCGACGGCATTGTTTGGCACCTCGATGTCGACTCATCACATCCTGGGGCTGGAGCAGGTCCCAAGGGTTTGGCTGTTCGCCAATTAAAGTGGTACGTGAGTTGGGTTCAGAACGTCGCGAGACAGTTCGGTCCCTATCTGCCGTGGGTGTAGGAGAATTGAGAGGATCTGTCCCTAGTACGAGAGGACCGGGATGGACGTACCTCTGGTGGACCTGTTGTGGCGCCAGCCGCATTGCAGGGTAGCTATGTACGGAAGGGATAACCGCTGAAAGCATCTAAGCGGGAAACCCACCTCAAAACCAGTTCTCCCTGAAGAGCCGTGGAAGACCACCACGTCGATAGGAAGCGTGTGGAAGTGTGGCAACACATGAAGCTTAGCTTTACTAATAGCTCGTTCGGCTTGATCGCTCTCATTAATCAATGTTCATCTTTTAGATGCGCTCCGCGCATCTAAAAGATCATCTTAAGTGCGCTATCGTCCTTTGGACTACTTGAGCGCGCCTGAAATGATCAAAAACAAGACCAGTTTTACCCCTCATGGAAACACAGTTCGAAGCGAAAGCTTCGCAAGGCCAAGCGGCCGTCGTCCGGTCAGGACGCGCTCCCGCAGGCCAGCGCTTGAAAAGCGCGGTGCGGCCGTGAGGGAATAGCAAACTGCGCTTCGCCGGCCTGGTGGCCACTGCGGGGAGCCCCCACCCGATCCCATCCCGAACTCGGCCGTGAAACTCCCCAGCGCCAATGGTACTGCATCTTAAGGTGTGGGAGAGTAGGTCGCCGCCAGGCCTGCAAATCGCAGTTTGTTGCTCAACGATGAAACCTCTTGCCGGTCAATCCGGATCCCAGCACCTCATAGCTCAACGCACCAGGGTGCTGGCACCATGGAGCAGACCCGTTTGCCCGAAGGCGAAAGCCGAGGACAAACAAAGCAAAAATGTCCGGGCACAAAAAAAGCCCCTCCTGGATACTTCGGTAACCCGGAACCAAAAAATAACGCGGGATGGAGCAGCCCGGTAGCTCGTCAGGCTCATAACCTGAAGGTCGCAGGTTCAAATCCTGCTCCCGCAACCAACAAATAACCCGGCCACAAGCCGGGCTTTTTTGTTGGTAACGGATACAGATTTTAACATGACCGGGGCCCCACAAGGAGGGCAAAGCCCGACGCAACCGGGCAGAAAACAATCAAAGCCTGCTCACAAAACCAAATTCGATAACAGCCTCATCCCGTAAGGGGTGGGGCTGTTGTCGTATTCGGTCAGTGGAGACAGGAGGCGGACCTTGCAAAAAGGGCCGGATAGGCCCGATTGCCGGTTCACGACAAGGGCGAAGCACGAAGGCGCAATGGAGCAAAGACAACATAAAATCCTGCTCACAAAACCAAATCAGAAAAGCCCGGCCGCAAAACGCGACGGGCTTATTGACGTTTTGGGGATAAAACGCTCTGAAACTCAGGCGTCGTTGCAGGTATCGGCTACCAGGTTCGCAACAGCCTGGCCTTCCGGCGTGTGCTCAAGCCAGACCAGTCTGTTGCGAAGCGCGGTGCTGGTAGTTCCGCTGCGAGGATCCATGCCTAGGGTCTTGATGGATTCGCGGGCAAGGAACGCCCCGATCCGCATCCAGTCTGGCTGGTCGGCATAGTCGATACCGTGTTGGTCCAGCAGGTCCAGTTTTTGTGCCGTCGACATTCCGTTCATTTGCTCATCGGCTGCATTGGGGGAGAGGTCGAGACTTCTCAGGTGCCAATAGCAAAAAGCTGTCAGGCTATTCCGTCTGGCGTCTTCCTGGCGCCAGCGGAAATAATCGACTGCGTCTTCGGTTTCAGGCAGTGGAATTACCCTGCAGTCAAAGGCACAGGGCCGACCGATCTTCAGCGAAAAACAGGCGCTGGCCTCACCTGCATGCACGGAGTTCAGCTTTCGGGTCTTGCCGGCGAAGGGCACGTCCGTGCCTTTCATCAGCAGGGAGATCTCGTCGCTCTGGGTATAACAGAGTTTGAAATTGGGGCCGGCATCCATCAGATGTTCACACGTGGCCTGCATGGCGCGGTGAAACCTGAGGTCAAACGGCTTGTCAAGATCGATCAGGTCCTTGGTCAGGCGTGTAAAGCCGCGGCCATCCAGTCTAAGGACTATCCAGTCGGAATCTGGGACTGGCTGGTCGAGACTGTTCTCAAACTGACGCATCTTCTGATCAAAGACATCAAATCGCATTGGTCTGCCCCTGTTTCACCGCATGCCCGTCAGCGTCAACGACGTAGATCTCGCTGAAGCCTTCGTCCGGTCGGGGCGCCGCGAGTTTTCTGGCTGTCGCGAGGATGCCCTTGTCCGGGATGCGCGATTTGCCCGTTCTGCCCGCGTTGCGTTCCAGGCAGGTCTCCAGCGGCACGTTGAAATAGTAAGCAAGGCAATTAAATCGGGCTGCAGTCGCCGGGAGGAGGTAGCGCAGACGATCTTCCGGGCCAGGGTTGGTGTTGTCGATCACGAACCGCTGGCCTACCTCAAGGCAGGTCTCAAAAAGTGCCTGTTCCCGGCGTCTTGTCTTGAGCATGTCGAGGTTCAGCCGAACATGGCTGCCTGAAAACGATTTCTGATAGAAACTGGACTTCCCGCTTCCCTGAAGGCCAATAAAAACAATCATTTCCATCTCGAATGACGCCTCGAGTTCGTGCCACGGCCCTTTGGGTCGCGGTATAAGGTCCACAGCCAGGCGCCTGTGCCGTCGCTGCCTCTCAGCTCATAAGCGTTTCCCAATCAGGAGGCTAGTCCTGGCGCCTTGGCAGAACGAAGAAAGGTGCGTGTCAGCCGTTATGATAGGGGGCGAAACACACTGCCTACGAGGTTCGGGACTTCGGGGCGGAGACGAAACGATCCAGATCTCCTGTGAGGACAGCCGAGTTCCCTGTTTGCTCAACCCTGTTCGGCAATCAGGTCCCGTCCCATCTGGTGGAAGAGGTCAAGATAGTCGAGCATCACCCAGTTCTCCATGATCTTCGTGTTGGCACAGCGATAGAAATCCATGACGCGCAGGGTCAGGGACTTGCCGGTTGCCGGAACACCCAGGTAGTCGCCTCTGTGGGTCATGGTCATGGAGGGCCAGCCGCTGACGGCGGCGTAGTTGCCATCGCCGATCCGGCAGTAGTGATCGCCGCCGACGCGGTCCGGAAACGCGGTGAGGAATGCGGCACGGTGGTCCTTTTCGAAACCGCTCCAGCGGTAGTTGGAGCCGATGCCTCCCGGGCCGTACCAGAGCATGTCGTCATGCCAATAGCCGTCGTCGCCGGTTTGGCCTTTTGAGCTAAAGGTTTCAGGGTCGAAGGCCTTGAGGTCTGCGAGCATGGTTTCACAGAGATCGAGCGTCTTTTCGCCGTCTGCCTGGTCCTTCGGCAAGATACCGTCATGGGTTGCCGGGCCCGGAAACAGCATTTCCGTTCCAAGCATGTGCGGCAGGGGAAAGCGCCCGGCCTGCCGCATCAGGTCGAGAAGATCGATGATGATCTTCGCTTCAGAGATCCGGCCGTCCGCTTCGATCCGGTAGAATTCTCCGGACCGCAGGAAGGCGAGATGACCGGATTGTTTCACGCCAAAGAGAGGCTCGTCGAAATTTCCGAGATAGTGCGTGACGCTGGCGATCCAGTGCCCACCCGGGGCCCGGCGGTTGGGGCCGCCGATGAAAATTTCGTCCCGCCGGCGGGCGTTGGTGAGCGCGCGCTTCAGCGGAGTGTAGAACTCTTCGATGACGGCTTCCCGGCCCTGCAGGCGATTGACAGGACAGGCGACATCAAAAATCACGTCGTCGCGCAAGTGTCTGGAAAACAGATCCTTCTCGTTGCTGGAAGCGGGATCGAAAATCGCGTTGAGAAAAGCGTGCGGCGCGTGCCTGAAATCGGACATGGTCAAACCTAGCATGAAAGTCGAAGATGGTGCCTAGGCACTATTTTGCATTCGTATGCAAAAAATCATTGCCAAAGTCTTATCTCTGTGTCTAGCTACTTTGCATAGGAATGCAAACTTAGCCGGCGGACGATCAAGAGGGGGACGCTGTGGCTGAAATCCAGCTCAAGAATGTGTCGAAGCGATGGGGTGCATTTGTCGGCGTCGATAATTTCGACCTGACGATAGCCGATCGTGAATTTCTCGTTCTCCTCGGCCCGTCCGGCTGCGGCAAGACCACCACCATGCGCATGATCGCCGGGCTGGAGGATGCCACGGATGGTGAGATCGTGATCGGCGACAGGGTCGTGAACGATCTCGATCCGAAGGACCGGGACATTGCGATGGTGTTTCAGTCCTACGGCCTTTATCCCAACATGAATGTCTACGAGAACATCCGCTTCCCGCTGAAAGTGCGGAAGGTGGATCCGGCGAGCCATGATGAGCGGGTGATGCGGGCAGCCGACATGGTGGAGCTGCGCGAGTTTCTGCACCGCAAGCCGGCGGAACTGTCCGGGGGGCAGCGGCAGCGGGTTGCACTGGCACGCGCGATCGTTCGCGAGCCGAATGTCTTCCTGATGGATGAACCGCTTTCGAATCTCGATGCCAAGCTCCGGGTCTCGACCCGCGCGCAGATCAAGAACCTGCAGCATGAACTCAAGGTCACGACGATCTATGTCACGCATGACCAGATCGAGGCGATGACCCTGGCCGACCGCGTTGTCGTCATGAAACGCGGCATCATTCAGCAGGTCGGAACGCCGACGGACATCTATGACAAGCCGGCCAACACATTCGTGGCCGGGTTCATCGGATCTCCCGCAATGAACCTGATGGAAGGAACCCTTCAGGGCGGCACATTTACCGGTGAGCATGTTTCCATCAGCGGTCTGAACGGGCCGGACGGTCCTGTCACTCTGGGCTTCAGAGCCGAGGATGCCGCCGTTGCCCAGTCAAGCGCCAGCGCTGAAATCAACGCCCCCGTCTACACGATGGAACTGCTTGGCGACGCCACGATGATTACAGTCAAGGCTGGTGGCGCGATGGTCTCGGTCAAGGCCAACAAGGACTACCGCATCGAGATCGACGAAACCGTCGGGCTGCATATCCCGGCAGAGATCTGCCACCTCTTTCATCACGAGACGGGCGCGCGCATCTACGCCTAAACCCGTCCACCCGGCTTAAAGCCAACCCAACCAGAGTGGCGCCAAGAGGCGCGTGGAACAGCAGGGAGACCTGACAGATGATAAAGAAACTGCTTCTTGCCGGTGCAATGTCACTGGCCGTGACCGGCGCGGCAAGCGCCTGTGATTTTGAAAACACCGTTCCGGTGAAATCGCTGTCCGCAGGCTTTGAAGCCTGGAAGGCTGTGACGGAATTCATGTCAAAATGCGGTGACTTCGAGGCCGAGCTCGACCAGGAGTTCCGCAAGAAGCAGCCGGCAGCGTTTGCTGCGGATCCGTCCCTGTACCAGATCGGCGGCGTTGCCAACGGCACGCTGGTGCCGCTGTTGAATGAAGGCACCGTTCGTCCGCTCGACGACCTTGTTGCCAAATACGGTCAGAACCTGACGCCGAACCAGTTGATCAAGATCGACGGCAAGGTCATGGCCGTTGCCATGATGGTTAACGCCCAGCATCTGATGTACCGCGAAGACATCCTGACCGACCTTGGCCTTCCGGTGCCGAAGACCTATGACGAGGTTCTGGCGGCGGCCGCCAAGATCAAGGAAGCCGGTGTCGTCGACTATCCGATCGGTGGAACGTTCAAGACCGGATGGAACCTTGGCGAAGAATTCGTCAACATGTATCTGGGCATGGGCGGCACCTTCTTTGCCGACGACAACAGCCCGACCATCGAGAACGCGGAAGGCGTCGCATCTCTTGAGATGCTGAAGAAGCTGACCGAGTACATGGACCCGGAATATCTGGTGTCCGACAGCACCTATGTGCAGCAGCAGTTCCAGCAGGGCAAGATCGCCATGGCCAACCTCTGGGCCTCGCGGGCCGGTGCCATGGATGATCCGAATGAATCCCAGGTCGTTGGCAAGGTGAAGATGGCCGGTGCGCCGACCGCCAATGCACGGGCTGCATCGACGCTCTGGTGGGACGGTCTGGTCATCGCCAAGAACATTTCGGATGAAGAAGCCGAAGCCGCGTTCCGCGTGGCCATGAACGGCCTGACGCCGGAAATGGTGAAAGCCAACAATGATGCCGCTGTCTGGCTGGTGCAGGGCTATGAACCCGGTCCGTTGGCACTCGGTGTTGTTCAGACCGCTGAAGCCGGTGCGCTGCCTTACCCGGCCAGCTCGCAGATGGGCCTGATGCACACGGCGCTCGGCAATGGCGTTGCCGACTACCTGACAGGTGCCAAGGATGCGGAAACCACATTGAAGGACATTGCCGCAGCCTACACGACCTCCGCCAAGGAAGCCGGTCTGATCCAGTAACCGGCGGGATCTTTTCACGATCAGGATGGGGGCAGTCTTGCCCCCGTTCAAAACCATCAGGCACCAACCGGGGAGGGCAGCGTGAAATTCAAGACATTTGCCGCATTTGTCGGCCCGTCCATCTTTCTCATGCTGCTCTTCATCGCGGCGCCCTTGATCAGCGTTTTCATGCAGAGCTTCTACGTTACGCAACCGATCTTCGAGACGGTTGAAGTGGAAACCTGCACGCCCGGCTTTCCGACCCAGACATGTGTCACGGAAACAAAAACCCAGCCTGTTCTGGGCGACGATGGCAAGATCGTCACCGCGGTCAAATATGTCGGTCTGGAAAGCTACGTGAATGTGCTGGAGCCCGACCGGGCCTGGGCGGCGCTATCGGCCCTTGATTTCAGAGCACTGCTGACCATCGACTTCTGGAAGGCGCTGCGCTTTACCCTCACCTTCACGCTGGTCACGCTTCCCCTCGTGATCGGTGTCGGGCTGGTGATCGCCGTGACGGTCAACAATGCCACCCGCATGATACGTGGCCCCATCATCTTCGTATCGCTGCTGCCCTTCATCATCACCCCGGTGATCGGTGCCCTGTCCATCCGCTGGCTGTTCATCGGCGACGGCATCATGACGGCCTTCCTGGAATGGTGGCTGGCACGCGACATCGCCATGTTCGCGCAGGGCTGGACCATCGAGCTCCTGATGATGTTCTACCGGGTCTGGCACGTCGCGCCCTTTGCCTTTGTTGTTTTCTATGCCGGCCTTCAGACCGTGAACCAAGACACGCTGGAATCGGCGGTGATCGATGGCGCCAGCCGCTGGGAGCGTTTGCGCTACGTCATCATTCCGCATCTGATGCCGCTGATCGTCTTCATCTCGCTCATTCACCTGATGGATTCCTACCGGGTGTTCGAGGAAATCGTCGGCTTCTCCAGCCAGGCCTACCGGATCTCGCTGCAGTGGCTCACCTATGACCTTCTGACGCCGGATGACAGCGGCAACCGGTCCATCTCACGGGCGTCGGCCAGCGCCATGCTCACCATGATCGGGATCGTCGTGCTGCTTGTGCCGCTCCTGCGCAAGACCTGGCGTGATCACAAGGGAGGAAAGGTATGAGCCTGCCGAAATCCATGCAGCAGCCGATGGCGCTGCGCCTGTCCTCCGCCGGGTTCCTGGCCTTCTGGTGCCTGCTCGCCGCCTTCCCGATCTTCTGGATCGCGGTGATGAGCTTCAAGGATCCGGTCGACGCCTTTGCCTCCAATCCATTGGACGTGGTCTTCGGACCCGAGACGGTGGCAACCGGGCGCGGCCTGTCGATTGTCAGCATTGTCGTAGGGCTCGCCGCACTCTGGTACACATTCCGACTGGCGACCACGACCCTGCCGAGACTGGTCAAGCAGTTTTCACCGCCGCACCTGATCGTGCCGGGCTGGATCATTGGCGCTCTTGTGTTTGCGCTCGGCTTCCTGATCGTCTTCGCCGGTATCCTGCCTCCACTTTTGTCGGCCGTGAATTCCGTGCTGGGTCCGATCGGCGAGCCGATCCTCGGCCTGACGACAGAGCATTACAGCGCGGTCTGGTTCGAAAACGCCTTCTACGAGAATTTCATCAATTCGCTGATCATCACGGTCGGGGTGGTCACGGTCTCGCTGACGGTCGGCACTCTGGCGGGGTACGGACTGGCGCGCTCCGGGTCGAGCCTTGCCTTCTGGATCCTGATCATCGCGCTCATCTTCCGCGCGCTGCCGCACTCAGTCCTGGTTGCTGGCTACCTGCCGCCGTTCATCAACTCGGCGGAGATCCTCCGGCCGCTGCTGGGCGACGCTGCTCCGACGCTCTACGGAAAGCCCTGGGCCGTGATCGCGGTGCTGGTGTCGATCAACCAGCCTTTCACGATCTGGATGCTGCGCTCGTTCTTCCAGAACATTCCGAACGAGCTCGACGAGGCGGCGCGGGTGGATGGCTGCACGCATTTCCAGGCGTTTCGCTGGGTGATCATGCCGGTGATGTGGCCGGGCGTCATCACCACAGGTCTGTTCAGTTTCCTCCTGGCCTACAACGACTATCTGGTCTGCTCGCTGCTTCTGGATGCCCAGAACCAGACGATGGTTCCGGCCATTGCCGGTTACTTCAACCGGGAAACCACGACAACGGATCAGGTCGAGGCCGTGGCAGCAGCTGTCTCCATTATCGCCCCGCTGTTCCTGCTGATCATGATCTTCCAGCGCCAGATCGTTTCCGGCCTGACCGCAGGGGCCGTGAAAGGCTAGTGCGGTGAGGCTTCAAACACGAAGTTCAAAAGGTGACACATGAAGGGATCCCGTCCCGAACAGGCGGTCTTGAGCCGCGACACGGATATGAGCAAGACCGACGAGACGCGCCGCGTCATCGAAGGCATGGTCGATGGTCTCAATGATCACCGGATTGCGGATATCGGCGAGTTCTTCTCCGAAGGCTTCCGCTGGCTCGGCAATGCCGGTTGCGGCACCAAGACGGGCCTGAAGGAATTTCAGGACAATTGGCAAAAGCCGTTTCAGGCCGCTTTTTCGGACAAGGTCTGTGTCGACGAAGCACGGCTCTACATGGGGGAATGGGCGGCTGCCTTCGGCCGGCAGGAAGCCACGCATTCCGGTGAATTCATGGGCATCGCGCCGACCGGCAAGCGGGTCGAGATCCGTTACATGGATTTCTGGAAAGTTGTCGACGGCAAGATCGTCAACAACTGGGTCATGGTCGATTTCCCGCATGTGCTCGCCCAGCTCGGCCGCGATGTTTTCAACGGAGAAGGCTGGGAAGCTTTTGACCGGGGCGAACGCACGCCACCCGCGCCGGAAAAGGCCGCGTGACAAAAGACTTAGGCGTCTTTCCGGCATTTTCGGAAAAGGCGCTTGATTGTTCTGCATACGTATGCAATTTGGACTTAACACTGCGGGCAGCGGCAACAGAGGTTCAGGGAAAGAAGATCTCGAGCCGGTGTCCTGAAAGGGAAGAAACATGGCGATTGAGTATCTGAAGCGCGGCAAGCCCGAAGCCGAACGGTCCGAAGACGATGCCAAGGTTCGCTCCATCGTGGAGGGAACGCTCAAGGAGATCGAAACCAGGGGCGATGCCGCGGTTCGAGACCTGTCGGAAAAGTTCGACAATTACTCACCGCAAACATTCCGTCTGACGCAGTCCGAGATTGATGCGCTGATGAACCAGGTTTCCGACCGGGACATGGCGGACATCAAGTTTGCCCAGGACCAGGTCCGCAAGTTTGCGCAGGCGCAGCGCGACTCGATGCTGGACATCGAAGTCGAGACGATGCCGGGCGTGATCCTGGGCCACAAGAACATCCCGGTTCAGTCCGTCGGTTGTTATGTGCCTGGGGGCAAGTTCCCGATGGTGGCCTCAGCCCATATGTCCGTCGCCACGGCCTCCGTTGCGAAGGTTCCGCGGATCATCGCGGCAACGCCGCCGTTCAAGGGCGCGCCGAACCCGGCCGTGATCGCCGCGATGCATCTGGGCGGTGCGCACGAGATCTATGTCCTGGGCGGCATTCAGGCCGTCGGGGCCATGGCAATCGGCACGGAGACGATCGATCCGGTTCATATGCTGGTCGGGCCGGGCAATGCCTTTGTTGCCGAAGCCAAGCGGCAGCTGTTCGGCCGGGTCGGGATTGATCTCTTTGCAGGTCCCACCGAAACGATGGTAATCGCCGACGAAACCGTTGATGCGGAAATGTGCGCGACGGATCTGCTCGGTCAGGCCGAGCACGGCTACAATTCGCCTGCGGTCCTGGTGACAAATTCGCGAAAGCTGGCGACCGAGACCCTGGCCGAGATTGACCGGCTCCTGAAGATCCTGCCGACCGCTGACACGGCCGCCAAGTCCTGGGAGGACTATGGCGAGGTCATTCTCTGCGACAGCTATGACGAAATGCTGGCCGTTGCCGATGACATTGCGTCTGAGCATGTGCAGGTAATGACCGACCGGGACGACTGGTTCCTGGAAAACATGACCTGCTATGGCGCCTTGTTCCTGGGCGCGCGCACGAATGTGGCCAATGGCGACAAGGTGATCGGCACCAATCACACGCTGCCGACCAAGAAGGCAGGCCGCTACACGGGCGGGCTGTGGGTCGGCAAGTTCCTGAAGACCCATTCCTACCAGAAGGTGCTGACGGACGAGGCGGCTGCCGAGATCGGTGCCTATTGTTCGAGGCTCTGCATGCTTGAGGGTTTTGTCGGTCATGCCGAACAGGCCAATATTCGGGTGCGTCGCTATGGAGGCGGCAACGTACCTTACGGAGAAGCAGCAGAATGATCACCGTTCATGGACGTCTGTCGTCCGCAAATGTTCAGCCCGTTGTCTGGTGTCTGGAAGAACTGGGTGTCGAGTATACCCGCCTGGATGTCGGCGGCCCCTTTGGCGGGAATGATACGCCGGAGTTCCTGGCAATGAACCCGCTCGGGCTCGTTCCTGTCCTGGAAGAAGATGGGCAGGTCATCTCGGAGGCGGTGACGATCCTGCGCTACCTCATGCGGCGCTATGGCGGGCATCCTAGCGACCCGATGGCCGCCGCCCGGATCGAACGGTGGGCGGACATGTCCCGGCAGCACATTTATGTACCGCTCATTCCGACGATCTTCTGGCAAATGGTGCGCACGACGGTCGAAGACCGGAACCATTCTGCAATTGCCCAGGCCGAAGCCGGTCTGAAACAGTCGATGACCATTGTCGACGGGTTGATTGAAGGCCCGTTTATCGGCGGTGACACGCTTAATCTGGTCGATTACCAGATCGGTGGGCTGCTCTACCGGTATTACGAGCTCGATTTTGATCGCGCGGATCTTCCGGGCCTGAAGGCCTATTACGACCGCCTCTGTGCGCGCCCGGCTTACCAGTCCGGCGTGATGGTCGATTTCTGGAACATGAAAGTGCCCGGTGCATGACGACTGACAGACATACGGCCCACAAGGCGCTGATCGCCCCACTCAGGGCTGCCATGTATGATTTTGAGGAAGTGACGGTGCGCAGCGCGCTGTTGGACCTGTGTGCACCCGATGCACTCTTCCGGCTGTGCCATCCGTTTGGCGACATGGTCGGGCCGGACGCCTTTTACGATGGCGCCTATGCGGCGCTCTTCAAGGCCATCCCGGATCTGGAACGGCGCGACACGATCGTCATGGCCGGTCCAACACCGGAAGGACATGACTGGGTCGGTTGCGGCGGCTATTACACCGGGTCTTTCGAAAGGCCGTGGCTGGACATCCCGGCGACGGGCCATCAGGTGGCCATGCGTTTTCACGAGTTCTACCGCTTTGTCGATGGCAAGGTGGTCGAGTTTCAGGCGCTCTGGGACATTCCGGAAGTCATGATGCAGGCCGGGGCCTGGCCGATGGCGCCGACCCTTGGACGTGAGTGGCATGTGCCGGGGCCGGCGACTGAAGACGGGATCGTGCCGGGACCATATGACGAGGCAGCAGGCGCTAGGACCTGCCAGCACATCATCGACATGCTGGAACATCTGAAGCGGCACCCGTCCCAGGGTGGTCCGGAAGTGATGGAAATGCCGAAATTCTGGCATCCGCGCATGAGCTGGTACGGCCCGTCGGGCATTGGCACCGGGCGCGGTATCAAGGGCTTTCGCAACTGGCACCAGATCCCGTTCCTGAACGGCATGCCGGATCGCGGTCAGTACGTGGACGAAATCACTTACCACTTCTTCGGCGACCGCGAGTATGCAGCCGTGACTGGCTGGCCCAACATGATCCAGACCGTGACCCATGACGGCTGGATGGGCATTGCGCCGTCCGGCAAGCGGATCACGATGCGCAGCCTGGATTTCTGGCGACTTGAAAACGGACTGATCCGGGAGAACTGGGTGCTGGTCGATCTTCTGGACGCTTACCAGCAATTGGGTGTTGACGTTTTCAATCGGCTCCGGGAATTCAACAAGGCCCGCGCGGGCTTTGATCCAGAAACCGGAGTTGCCTTGTCATGATCGACCTACCCTCCACCCCGAGTTTTGACCTCAGCGGCAAACGCGTTCTTGTGACGGGCGCATCTTCCGGCATTGGCCTTGCCTGCGCCACGGCACTGGCAGAGGCCGGCGGCGACGTGGTGCTGGCGGCCCGGCGGGAGGACAAGCTGAAAGAGGCGGTCGAAGCGATGACGGCTCGGGGCTGGACAGCCTCCGCGCTTCAACTCGATGTTGCCGATGTGTTGGAGGTGGAGGTCAGCGTTGCCGATCGCGGTCCATTCGATGTGCTCGTCAACAGCGCAGGCGTCGCGCGGCATTCACCGGCCACGGAAACGACGCCGGAGGATTTCGACGCGGTGATGAACGTCAATCTGCGCGGCGCCTTTTTTGTCACCCAATGTGTCGCCAAGGGCCTGATTGACGCCGGCAAGCCCGGATCCTTGATCAACATGTCTTCCCAGATGGCCCATGTTGGCGGCGTCGACCGGGCTGTCTATTGCGCGTCGAAGTTTGCTGTCGAGGGCTTTACCAAGGCGATGGCCTTGGAACTCGGGCCGAAGCAGATCCGAGTGAACACGATCTGCCCGACCTTCATCCGAACGCCTTTCACCGAAGCGACTTTCGACAATCCGGACCGCGTCAGGTGGATCGAGGAAAAGATCAAGCTGGGCCGTACCGGAACGGTTGAAGACATCATGGGCGCGGTGCGCTACCTCGCCAGCGATGCGTCTGCCCTGGTGACGGGCACCTCGCTTCTGGTCGATGGAGGCTGGACGGCGGACTGATGAGCAGCGAAAAGGTCACCTCCATCGAAGTCGCCAAGAAAGCCGGTGTCAGCCAGTCGGCGGTCAGTCGCGTATTCACCCCGGGCGCGTCCGTCTCGCCGAAGATGGCAGAAAAGGTTCTGAAGGCTGCCGAGGAACTGGGTTACCGGCCAAATGTCCTCGCCCGATCACTGATTACAGGGCGTTCGCGCATCATCGGACTGGTGGTGGCCTATCTGGAAAACCAGTTCTATCCGGACGCCCTGGAGAAGCTCTCCAATGCGCTGCAGGCGCATGGCTATCACATCCTTGTCTTCATGGTCTCCAACGACGAGGGCAATATAGACAAGGTGATGGGCGAGCTGCTGGACTACCAGGTCGACGGCATCATCACCGCGTCTGTCGGCATGTCCAATGCGCTGGCGGCCCGCTGCGCCGCGGCCGGCGTCCCGGTGGTCCTGTTCAACCGGGGCCAGGATGACGAGCGGCTCAATCAGGTGACCTCCGACAATTTCGAGGGCGGCCGCAAGATTGCCGAGTTTCTGGCCGCCGGTGGTCACAAGCGCATTGCACATGTTGCCGGCTGGTCCGGTTCCTCCACGGGCCGGGATCGCGAGGCCGGGTTCCGGGCTGGGCTGAAAGACGCCGGGCTGGAGCTCGTCGCCTGCACGGACGGCATGTACAAGCGCGAAACAGCAGCTGCAGCTGCCCGCGAGATGTTTTCCGTCAAGGACCGGCCCGACGCTGTTTTTGTCGGCAACGACCACATGGCCTTTGCCGTCATGGACGTGCTGAGATTTGAATTGAAGCTCAGCGTGCCAGGTGATGTCTCCGTGGTCGGCTACGACGATGTGCCGCTTGCTGCCTGGCCCTCCTATGACCTCACGACCCTGCGCCAGCCCTCCAACCGGATGGTCGAAGCCACCGTGTCGACCCTGCTCGGCTGGATCGAGGAGGGCAGTCAGGATGTTCAGAAAATCAAGATCGACGGGCCGCTGATGATCCGCGGTTCCGCCCGCATACCCGAAGGATGGCCCGATGAAAGGCTTTGACCCGCGCTGGTCCGATTTTCCCGACTACATCATCGGGATCACCAAGGAGATCTGGGAAGATCGCAAGATCGCAACCCTGCATCACTATTACTCGGACGATATCGTCGTCCGCTCTCCGGCCTCGGTCGTTGTCGGCAACAGGGACGTGATCGGGGCGACCATGGCGACGCTGGCCGAGTTTCCGGACCGTACGCTGCTCGGGGAAGACGTCATCTGGTCCGGCACACCGGAAGAGGGCATGCTGTCTTCTCACCGGATCATCTCCACTGCGACCCATCTGGGTGATGGTGTCTATGGCAAGGCGACGGGCAAGAAGCTGCAATATCGGATCATTGCCGACTGCCATGCCATCAACAACCAGATCAACGACGAATGGCTGATCCGTGACCAGGGGGCGATCGTGCGCCAGATGGGGTGGGACCCCAAAACCTATGCGCATGAGCTGATCGAACGCGAAGGTGGTCCGGACGCCTGTGTCAGGCCCTTCTCGCCCGGGATCGACAAACCCGGCCCCTACAAAGGTACCGGCAACGACAACGAATGGGGCGCGAAATACGCGGACATCCTGACGCGTGTGATGGGTGCGGACATGGCGGCGATCGAAGCCGAATATGACCGCGCCTGCCAACTCGCCTATCCGGGCGGGGTCAACGGCTATTCCTTTGGCGATGCCGACCGCTTCTGGATGGGGCTTCGGGCAAGCTTTCCTTCTGCTGCCTTCAAGATCGAGCACCAGATCGGCCGCGACGATCCGATGATGCCGCCGCGTGCGGCGCTGCGCTGGTCGCTTCACGGCAGGCATGACGGCTGGGGTGTCTTTGGCGAGCCGACCGGTGCCGACGTCTATGTCATGGGAGCGGCCCATGCCGAATTCGGCCCGTGGGGCCTGCGCCGCGAATATGTCCTTTTTGATGAAACGTCGATCTGGAAGCAGATCGCGCTGAAAACCGGCTGATCTTTCGGCCTCAACAGCAATATAGGTCCTGTCATGACCCCTGAAGAAATGGAAACCCGGATTGTCCGTTATGGCGATCTGAAGCCCTGCCGAACCGCCTTTATCGATGCCCACACGCCGGGCTCCGACCAGAAAGAAAACTTCACCATCATTGGTGGCGGGGTGTCCGAGAGCCCGGACCAGCATGTCCACATCAATGAAACGCCGGGTTTCAACATCGGGGCGGCCGGCCAGCCGCCGAAATGCCGCAACTCCCTGCATTCGCATACGACGGCAGAGGTGTTCTTCGTTCTGAAGGGGCGTTGGCGGTTCTTCTGGGGGCGCTGGGGCACGGCGGGCGAAGTGACGCTCGAAGAGGGCGACATCTTCAACATTCCGACCGGCATCTTTCGTGGTTTTGAAAATATCGGCACCGACTACGGAATGATCATGGCGATCCTCGGCGGAGATGATGCCGGTGGCGGCGTGACCTGGGCGCCGCAGGTGATTGAAGACGCCAAGGACCACGGGCTGGTGCTTGGTAAAAATGGTGTGCTCTACGACACCAAGAAGGGGCAAAGCCTGCCGCCCGATGTGCAACCGATGCCGCTTCTGTCCGATGAGGACCTTAAGGCCTTCCCTGAGCCGGGTAACGCGGCCGTGGTGCGGGATTATGTTGCCCGCTACTGGGACCTGATGGCGCTCGCCGCGGATGCGCCCTGCAAGGTGATTGGCGAAACGGCGCTGCTGAAGGACAAGCCGGGGTTCGAGGTGGAGTTCCTGACCCGCGGGTCGCTTCCCGAAACCGCCTATACCCTGTCGGCGCACGAGATCCTGATGGTGATGCGTGGACACTGGAAGCTGAGCTGGGCTGATGGTGAAAAGATCCTGGCGCCGGGAGATACCTGTGCCGTTCCGCCGGGACTGGAGCATAGCCTGACGCCGTCGATGAGCGGGGAAGCCAGCCTCTACCGGGTGATGAACACCAGCGATCCGGCCGGAGCCACCTGGGTCGGTTGAACAACAAGCGGGCAGGGGTAAGAACCCTGCCCGGCACAAAGGGGGAGATCATGAGCACACTTGACGTAACCCATGTCGGTTCGCTGCCGCGCACGCAAAAGGTCGTGGATTTCATCTTCGCGCGTGAAAACGAGGAAGTTTTTGACCAGGCTGGTTTCGATGCGGCGATGACCGAGGCCGTGTCCGAGACCGTCGCCAAACAGGTGAAGGCGGGTGTGAGCATCGTCAGTGACGGTGAAACCTCCAAGATCTCCTATGCCACCTATGTGAAGGACCGCTACACCGGCTTTTCCGGAGACAGCCCGCGCAATGCGCCGGAAGACCTGAAACGCTATCCGAGTTTCCTGAAACGGATTGCAGAAAGCGGCGGTACCCCGAAATATGCCCGGCCGATGTGCACCGGTGAGGTGCGTTCCAAGGGGCAGGGCGAACTGGAAAAGGACATCGCGAACCTGAAGGCGGCGATGGCCGAACATGGTGCGGCCCGCGGCTTCATGAATGCCGCCTCGCCAGGCGTGATTTCGCTCTTCCTGCAAAATGATTTCTATCCGACGCGCGAAGCCTATCTGGAAGCGCTGGCCGATGTCATGAAGGCGGAATATGAGACGATCGTCGGCGCTGGCCTGGACCTTCAGCTCGACTGTCCGGACCTTGCGCTCTCCCGGCACATGCTCTTCACCGACCTGTCGGACGAGGAATTCGTCAAGATAGCCGCAAGCCATGTCGAAGCTCTGAACCACGCGCTTTCCGATATCGATCCGGCCAAGGTGCGCATCCACATCTGCTGGGGCAATTATGAAGGCCCGCATGTCTGTGACATCTCCATGGACAAGGTGTTTTCGACGCTGATGTCGGCGCGGGCGCGCTACGTGCTCTTTGAAACCTCCAATCCGCGCCATGCCCACGAATGGACCGTCTTTCGCGACCGCAAGGCCGAGATCCCGGACGACAAGATCCTGGTCCCGGGTGTTGTCGATACGACCACGAATTTTGTCGAGCATCCGGAAGTCGTGGCACAGCGGCTGGACCGGTTTGTCGAGATCGTTGGCAGCGACCGGGTGATTGCAGGCTCCGATTGCGGCTTCGGCACCTTTGCCGGGTTTGGGGCCGTCGATCCGGATATTGCCTATGCCAAGCTGGGGGCGCTGTCAGAAGGGGCGGCTATCGCGGGAGCCAGGGCGTGACACCCCTCGTCCTGTTGCCGGGCATGATGTGTGATGGGCGGCTCTACGGACAGCAGGTCGCCGCTCTTTCCGGCGACCGGCCGATCCATCTGGCCCCACTCACCGCCCATGACACCGTTGGAGCGCTGGTCGCCGACATTCTTGCATCCGCGCCGCCGCGCTTCGCGCTCGCTGGCCTGTCCATGGGTGGGATCGTGGCCATGGAAGTTCTGCGCCAGGCACCGGACCGCATCGACCGGCTCGCGCTTCTGGACACCAATCCGCGTGCCGAACTGGAAGAGGTCAAACAGCGCAGGGAACCGCAGATCGAAAAGGTACGCTCCGGCGGGTTGAAGGACATCATGCGCGACGAGTTGAAACCGAATTATCTGGCCAATGGCCCTTTGCGCCAGGATGTGCTCGACTTGTGCATGGAAATGGCACTCGATCTTGGCCCGGAGGTTTTCGAACGGCAATCCCGTGCCCTCCAGACCAGGCCGGACCAGCAGGAGACGCTGAAATCTGTCAGTTGCCCGACCTTGATCCTGATGGGCGCCGAAGATCGGCTGTGTCCGCGTGACAGGCACGAGCTGATGCATGATCTGATCAAGGGCTCGACGTTTAACGTGATCGACGGTGCGGGGCACCTGCCGACGCTGGAACAGCCGGATGCCGTTAACGCTGCCTTCAAGACATGGCTGGACATGTGATGGATACCGAACTTCTCAATCTCCTGAAAACCGTCGATACACCAACCGTCTGCAATGCGATCGAGGTCGCCGAAGGCCGGCGTGGCTTTAACCGGTTCACAAGGGGGACGATGCTGTGTTCCGATCCGGAAGGGGGCGCGATGGTCGGGTTTGCGCGCACCGCCAAGATCTCCGCGCTCGCGCCGCCGACGGAAGCTCCGGAGGTGATCAAGGCCCGCCGGATGGACTATTACCGCTACATGTCCGAAGGCGAGCGGCCGGCACTGGCCGTCGTTGAAGATGTCGATTTCCCCAATGCCATCGGGGCCTACTGGGGCGAAATCAACACGACCGTGCACAAGGGGCTGGGTCTCTCCGGCGCTCTGACCAATGGTGTCATGCGCGACCTGGGCGACCTGCCCGACGGTTTTCCCGTTGTCGCCGGATCCGTCGGACCCAGTCACGGGTATGTCCATGTCACGGAAATCGGTACGCCGGTGAAAGTCTTCGGGTTGGACATCCATGCCGGCGAACTTGTCCATGCCGATCGGCACGGCGCTCTGGTGGTACCCGAAGCAATTGTCCCGGTTCTTGCGGATGCGATCCGCAAGTTGCTGGAGACTGAAAAGCTGGTTCTCGGCCCGGCGCGTGAACCTGGTTTCACTTTCGAGAAGTTCCAGGAAGCGTGGGCGGCCTTCGAGAAGGCGCGAACCTGAATTGCCTTGCGGTCAGTCCGCCGGTGTGATGCCGCGGTAGCCGAGAAAATCAAAACTTAACAAGCGCTTGGAGCGTGGGGGTATTCGCCCATGCGCCGTTCTGCTGTCGATCCCTCAAGACGATTGTCTCACTGATTCAGCGTTGATTCCCGCTTGGGTTGATTTTGGTGGTGTGTTTCTCTTTTGCTCGTCATGAGGGAGTTATTTGGTTGACCTTCTGAATGCGTTCAAGTTTAAATTGAATTGAAGGCGGGTCGATCAAGAAATTTAACAAAAACACCGCTGGGAGCCTTTGTTACGTCGAGGTAACCTTCATGAGTATCCTTGTTTCAGGTCTGCTTGGTGTTGCCATTACAGTTGCGCCAAACCTTTTCAAGTTGCTGTCTGCTGATAGAGAGGATGGTGATTTTCGGGAAGAGGCAGTGGAAATCGTCAAACGATTTGTTCAGACAGACGATGAAAGCGAAGCCAAGAAAAAACTGGCGGCGGATCCCGAGTTGGAGGCCAAGCTCCGGGTTGAGCTTGCAGAACTGGAAGTCCGGGCTCTGGAAGAGCAGGCGCGTTCGGAAGCAGAACAGAAGAAGATCGACCTTGCCTTTCTGGAGCTTGAAGAAGCCGAACGCGATCAGCGCCATCAACAGCAGCTGGATCACCTGAACGCAAAACTCAAGAGGGTGGATGCTGCCCGCACATTCGCGCTTGAGGCCTCGAAATCCGAGAAATGGTGGATTGCCGGCATCAATCCGTTTCTCTCGCTCGTCGTGACAGTCGGCTTCCTTGCCGCGCTCTACCTGATCATGGTGGAGACGATCGAGAATGTCGAAATTTTCTACACGGCGATCGGTGCCCTCGCGACGGCCTTTGCAACCGTCGTCGGATTTCACTTCGGTTCGTCCTCAGGGTCCAAAGAAAAAGATGAAATGATCATCACGGTGCCGCCTGCCACAGAACCCGAGACGGCGACAGCCGGGCGGGCGGGAGCGCCGGCTCCCGGTCGTGACGCGGTGCCTGAGCAAACCGGTGCGCAGGGCGTGCCGGCCCCCAAGCCGAAACCGGCAGTGCCTTTGCCGGATCCGGGCGGGACGTTTGGTCTTTTCCGGCAAAAGGCACCCGGTGTGATGCAGAACCTCATGGATGATTTCGGCCTCACGCTCGATCAGGCCGCCGGAGTCCTCGGCAATATCGGGCATGAATGCGCCGGCTTTCGAACGATGCAGGAAATCAAGCCGATTGTCGCCGGTAGCAAAGGCGGCTGGGGCTGGTGCCAATGGACGGGACCGCGGCGCAGGGCATTCGAAGCCTGGTGCCAGAAAAACGGGTTCGACAATCTGTCAGATGACGACGCCAATTACGGCTTCCTGAAACACGAGCTGGAGACGACGGAAAAAACCGCGCTCAGGCATCTTCGCAAGACACTCTCCCTCCGGGACGCCACCAGGAGCTTCATGGACAAGTTTGAGCGTCCGGGGATCAAGCATTTCGATGGCCGTTTGAATTGGGCGCGCGAAGCGCTCAAGGCCAAACGCAACAGCCAGAGCTGAGAAGAGGGAGACGTGTCATGAGCAAACTAACATCCGCCCTCCTCAATATTGCAGCCGGCATCATTCCGGCGCTCGGGGCGCTTGCCAAGGCCGATCCGTCGGGCAAGCTGGCCGACGACATCGTCGACGTGATCAAGTCCGTCGCCAAGTCTGACGACGCCAGCAAGGTCAAAACTCTTGTCGAACAGGATCCTGCGGTGCAGGCGGAGCTGGAAAAGCAGTTGGCCGAACTGGCGCTTCGCAAACAGGAAGAGGAAAACAAGGCGCTTGAAGCGCAAAACCGGCTGGAGCTGGAAAAGGCGCAAAAAAGCCTGGAGGACCGGCAGCAGCAGCATGAGCAGGAACTCGAGCTTGCCGAAAAACAACTGGCGAACACGGAAGCTGCCAGACGTCATGCACTGGAGGCCGCAAAATCCGAGAGGTGGTGGGTGTCGGGCATCAACCCGCTTCTTTCCATCATCATCACCTTTGCCTTCCTGGGGTTCATCTACCTGATCGCAACGATCCCCCTGAACGAACCCGCTCCGAATGGGAACCAGCCCTCGAATGCGAATTCTGCCGAAAGCGCGGCAACGGGACAGAATGGCGGCGAGCGGCAGCCCGCGGACGCGGAAGTCGCAAATCCCGCGGCGACGGATCCCGCCACCAGTCGCGAGGCGGATGCAGATAGGCCAGCGACGCCTGATGGGAAGACGGCGCCCGATGGGAAGACGGCGTCCGATGGGAAGACGACAGACAAGGCCCGTGTCGACAACAGGGATGTCTTTTATGTCGCCTTTGGCGCGCTTGCGACGGCGTTCGCGACCGTGATCGGTTTTCACTTCGGTTCGTCTTCCGGCTCGAAGCGGAAAACCCAGTTACAGCGTATCTACGGTGTTGGCGCCCGCGCCGCTCCGGTTGGCTCGGCAGATGCTGCGCCCGCGCAGACGGTGGCAGCCGGAAACGTGGCGGGGGGCGAGACGGCGAGCGGTGCCGCGAGCCATCCCTTCGAGGCCTTCTGGCTAAAGAACCTGTCTCATATCGAGCATTTCAACTGGAAGGAGTTGCTGTTCAAGGGGGCATCGCATGCGCGGTTCAAATCCAATACGGATCCGGACCCGAGCCTCTACCCGAATGTGGTTCCCCTGGTGAACCTGCTTGAGAAGATCCGGCAGGAAGTCGGGGCGCCCGTCAGGTTGCTCAGCATCTACCGCAGCCCGGACTATAACCGGGATGTGGGGGGCGCGGCATCCAGCCGTCACATGCAATTCGATGCGGCGGATTTTGAAGTGCTGGGAGCGGGCGCCGGAAATTCGGACCGCTGGTACAAGATTGCCAAGAGACTGAGAGACAAGGGCGAATTCAAGGGTGGAATCGGTGTTTACAAGACCTTCGTTCACGTCGATACGCGCGGCACCAACACCTTCTGGGACAGTCGCTGAAGCCGGTTTCGTGCCGCAGAGCTGTCTGGGCCCGCTGTCGGGCCGGGCTGAAGGTCAATCGAAGGCCTTCACCTGGTAAGGCACGATGCCGCGCCGGCCGGAATCGATAAAGGGTTCCTTGTCGATGGCCGGGAAGGCGCGCTGGTCGCAATTGTCGCGCGGACAGATGCGGCAATTGACCCCTATGGGTTCCGGAGAGGCGATCTCCTCCACTGCAAGACCGTCGGCATAAACGACTTCGTCCGCATATTTGACCTCGCAGCCGATCCCGAGTGCGTAGCGCCGCTCGCCGCTGCGA
This sequence comes from Labrenzia sp. VG12, assembly GCF_002237595.1. Taxonomy (NCBI): domain Bacteria; kingdom Pseudomonadati; phylum Pseudomonadota; class Alphaproteobacteria; order Hyphomicrobiales; family Stappiaceae; genus Labrenzia; species Labrenzia sp. VG12. The sequence continues at coordinate 3,615,419 of NZ_CP022529.1, read as the reverse complement.
TAGTCGGGTTGATGTTTCGTGATGCTGGTGGCAACGCACAGATACCGAACGCCATCCGGCATCTGAGCGACTTGTGAGGTGAACTTGTTGGAGTTCTGCTCGAATGCCTGATGGACGTTCCAGCGCGGGCAGGACCCGCCGAAACGGGCGAACTGAAACCTGGTCGCACTGTGCCGCTTGACGACATTGCCGGCCCTGTCGATCTTCACGAAATAGAAGGGCAGGCCCATTGAGCCGGGCCGCTGCAGGGTGGACAGGCGGTGGCAGATCGTTTCGATGCTGGCGTCCATCCTGTTGGACAGGAGCTGGATGTCGTGGCGGCACTGCGAGGCGGTTTTCAGAAAGGCGTCATAGGGAAGCAGCAGGGCGCCGGAAAAGTAGTTCCTGAGCGCAAGACGGGCGATGCTTTCCGCGGAGTGGGTCTTGAAGCGGGCCCGCTCGACCTCCTCGGAAATGAGGTCGCGGACACAAAGCTCGGCGATCACCGAACCGAGTAGAAAATTCTTCGTAGATTGCGGGATGGCCCGGTACAGCTGGATCTTCCGTGTGTAGTCGTCCTGCCGGATCAGCGTGCCCTCATAGTCGGGAAACTCCGTCACGGTCAGGCCGAACCGTTCCCCGAGCCAGACCGTCAGGGCATCAAAGTTGGATTGGCCCCGGTTGAGGCCGATGTCGTGGGCCAGCTTTTCGGCTGCGCGATCGATGGAGTCGACGTAATTGTCCATGTAGTGGAAATAGTCGCGCACCTCGTCATAAGCGGATTTGCGCGGGGCAAGGCCCTCGTCACCTGCGCCGCTTTGCTGGGCAAGGTCGTCCTCGATCGCCTCCCGGTCGTGGTAGGTCCTGAGGGCGCTGTAAAGATCCATGATCGCCTTTGTGACGCCAGGCGCCCTGGTCACCACCTCGTGGATTTCCTGTCGCCCAACGGAGGCGCTGTGAAACTGGCTGTCTGCGAAGATTTCCTGAAGATCCTGAACGACCCGGTCCAGATCGTTCTTTTCGAACGCCGACAGGTCGACGCCGAAAATCCGGTTGATAGTCAGGAGAACGGAAGCGGTGACCGGTCGGTTGTTGTTTTCGATCTGGTTCACATAGGCCGTCGAGAGGCCGATTTTTCTGGCAAACTCCACCTGGGACAGGCCAAAATCCGACCGGATCTGACGAAGTGTATGACCGGAAAAGAGCTTCTTGCTCACAGCGCATTTCTCCGAAGTTAAATTGCAAACTATTAGCAATATGCAGTATGCATTTTAACATTTTACAATAGCCGGATAATGATGAAAAGTCCCGACAGCAGCAGCCGTCGGAGGTTCGGCTGGATGCATTCAAGGTTTCAGATCGATCGGCAACTCATGTCCGTGCCCAAGACGGAATTTTGCCGATCGGAGATGACAAACCCGAGGAGCAGAGCCATGACAGCCCATTTTGCCCTTACAAACAGCGTCGCCGACAACGGCACACAGAACCGTCTCGTCAGCGGCATTCGCTGGCCGCTCAATCTGACAGATCTGGTAACACCGCGTCAGCTGGAGATCCTGTTGAAACTTTGCGAAGGCAAGGTGAACAAGCAGATCGCCTATGAGCTGGATGTATCCATCGCGACCGTCAAGGCACATATCCGCAACGCCATCACCCGTCTTGGTGCCAAGAACCGGACCAATGCAGTGGCCATTGTGGCGGCGAATTCGGCAATCTTTCAAAATGCAGCCGGCTGACCGGGCCTAAGGTCAGCCTTGTGCACAGACCCCATCGACCGCAAATCAAAACGACAATTTCAGCGGTCAGTCTCGCCGGAGGGCAAGACCAGGAAACGGACCTGCCTGATCTGAAAGAGGGCTAGGCGGGCCGTTTGATCATCGCATTGCGGATGGTGGCCACTTCCTGGGACAGGAACTCGCAGAAATCCTTGGCGACAATCGAAATCGGCCGGTGGGTCGGTGTCAGGATCGACAGGCTGTTCTGCACCCGTGGCCGGAAGGGACGGAATACGATCATGGGTGGCCCCATGCCGTTCCGGTTCTTTTCCTGGGCGTTATAGGCCGTGATCATGTCGCAGATCAGGGCGCATAGTCCGGCTTCCACGAAACGCAGCCCCGGCGCGGCCGTCTGCAATTCAAATCGCTGATTGAAGTCAACACCCGCGTCCCGAAAGCGCGCAAGGGTCTGCTTGTGGCTGCGATGCTCGGAATGCAATAGCGCCAGCGGATAGCCGTCCAGTTCGGCCGGTGTGATCACTTCGAGAGAGGCCAGCGGGTCGGTCGCCGGTATGGCGCACATGCATTCCAGGTCGAAATCGACCTGGTCGAAAGAGTTGCGAGCCCGTGGGGTTTCAGCAAAACCGACGTCAAACTGCTGCGCAGCGATCAGCTCTTCAATCTCACCCGAAGTCCGGCTTGCAAGCGCCACCTTGACGCTCGGTTTGTCGGCGAGAAACCGCGACAGGCTGTTGGGCAGGAATTCGGCTGTTGCTTCCGGAATGCCGGCAACACGAAGCTGGCCATGTTCACGATTGGCGAGGCCACGCAATGTCCGCTTGGAAATCTCCAGCCGCTTGAGGATCGCTTCGGCTTCTTCGAGGAAAAACTCTGCTTCCGGTGTCGGGACGAGGCGCCCCTGCTCGCGCACAAACAGTTTCAGCTCAAGCTCGGTTTCCAGTCCGGCGATGGTGGAACTGACTGCAGGTTGGGTTCGGCCCAGTGTTCTGGCTGCTTCCGAAATGGAGCCGCTGCGCATGACCTCGCGAAAGGTCGCCAATTGCCGAATTGACAGATTCATGGCTTTGCGAGAACCACCCCCACCAGACGTCACCTTTTATTAATGTGTCGCCTATGGAGCATTCCGTCAATACAATAGAAAAAACACTCGCAAGCTGGGGAGTTGTCTGGGGATTAAGCCGGTAAAATACTGAGCTTTCAGAAACTAAAATCAGAAAATATATTTCTGGTGCTTTCCGTTTTGGTAAGCGAAAGACGGTTGTGATCTTGAGCGCGCACCAGTCCATCTTGTCGCTGGCAGCAGACAGACAAGCTTAAAAAGTGCCGGCTCAGGGCTGTCGAGGCGCGCCAGGTCGCGCCTTACTTGTCGGTAGACCCGAGCCACGTCAGGTCGAAGGCCTGGATGTCCTGCAAAAGCTCGATAAATCCATGGGCTGCGTGATCAAGTGACGCCTGTCCCTTCTCGGCTGTGGCAAGGGCCGCGTTGCCGAGAGCGCCTGACGGATTGAGGTCCTCGGACATCCAGCCATACTGCGCCTTGCCGTGGCCGCGCAGGTGTTTGAATTCTTCCAGATACCGCTGCTGCTCCGACGGGAAGTCTGTCGCCTGATCCATGCGGACCAGATCGGGGCGCAAATGCAGCATCAGCGACGTTTCGATATCGCCACCGTGAATCCCGTAGGTGAATTCCTCGTCGCGGTAGAGACCGTCCGGCTGGCCGAAACGGAGCCAGTTGGTCGCTGTGACAAACATGCCATGCCGGGTGCGCAGTTCACGAGCGACGATGTCGAGAACCGGCACATTGCCGCCATGCGAATTGATCAGGACCAGTTTGCGCAGGCCGGCCCGGGCAACGCCTTCTCCGATTTCGATCCAGCTGCGGGTAACAGTCTCCCAGCCCAGGGTCAGCGTTCCCGGGAAATTCAGGTGTTCATCCGATTTGCCGATGGTCTGTAAAGGCAGGAAAGTGACGGGCAGGTTGTCCGGCATCAGGTCCAGGACACGGGCAATCTGGCCCTCCGCAATAGTCGTGTCGGTTGACAAGGGCAAATGCGGGCCGTGCTGTTCAATGGCTGCGACAGGCAGAACCGCAATCCAGTTCTCGCGCCCCTGAGCCTGGAAATCCACCGTTGTCATGTCTTGCCAGAAGGGGCGGGGCAGCATCGCGTCAAACCATTTTGTGTTAACCCTCTGACTTCATTTGCACAAAGGCGAAGGGCAAGCAAGGGGCGGGCGGATTTGAGCAGATTTTCCGCATGATCACGCGGATATGATGCCATTTCTTAACCGGCGTTAGGAATTTGCTGACTCCTCTGGCGGACAATCCACCCCATGATCGGCGCGTTATTGTCCAACACGCCGGCGAACCTCTTGAGAAGCAGCGGTGTCGCTGGCGTTTCGGAACCTGGTGCCGGGGAAACAGCCCCGGGCCGGGAACAGCTGGCTTCGCGCGACAGTCTGGCAAGTTCACGCGCTGCGACGGTGCGGGCCGGCAGTGCGCCCCCCCTGACACCGGAAGCCGTGATCGCCCTTCAGGATCCGCAATCGTCCGGAAATGCCGCTTCGGGCTCCGCAAACACCGCGCAAGGACAATCAGGCGAAGAAGAAGCGGGCGAAAACCAGTCCGGTCGCGCAGCGGCGAATGGGGCCGCGCAGAACCCGGTAACGGCAGCAAATGGTGGCCAGAGCACAGCCGGGCAGGGCGAGGAGGATGACGCCGATGGCGACGGCCTGAACGAAGCGGAAGAAAAACAGGTCCAGGAGCTGAAGGAGCGCGACCGCGAGGTGCGGGCTCATGAACAGGCCCACGCCCGTGTTGGTGGTGCCTATGCCAGCGCGCCCACCTATACCTTCCAGCAGGGCCCGGACGGCAAGCGCTATGCAATCGGCGGTGAGGTGCAGATCGATACCGCCAAGGAGCGCACGCCGGAAGCCACGATCCGGAAGATGCAGATCGTCATTCGCGCGGCCACCGCGCCGGCGGAACCCTCATCGCAGGACCTGAAGGTAGCGCAGCAGGCGCGCTCGCAGCTGTCAGAAGCGCAGGCTGAATTGCGTCAGCAGAAAGCTGCCGAGCTGAGCGGCGAAGACGAAGACGCCGTCACTTCCAGCACGGCAGGTGACGAAACCGGGGCCCCTGAAGCCAACCGGCCACCCGGCGAAAGCGATACTGACAGCGATTCCTCTGGTTCGGGTCGGCAATCCGAGACCACTGCCGCCATTTCCGCCTACCAATCTGCTGCTGAACGCGGCACCAGCACCCAATCTCTGATCGACTCACTGATTGGCTGATCTGTCAGTGCTGCTCGATCTTTCCTGTCGAGCCGAAAGCCGCACGCTCCATTGAAGATCTGCGCGCTTGTCTGCCAGCCAAAGGCGTGACAGAAAGGCGGCTCTTTGCATTCTCCCGCCTTCAAGCAGCAAACCGCTATGACAGCTCCCCTCAAGGACCACGCTTCCGCCGCACGCCGGGTCGTTTCGGCCATATTCTTCATGTGTGGCACCTTCATCGGCATGTGGGCCTCGCGGATCCCGCATGTCAAAGCCGCGACCGGTCTCGACGAGAGCGGCTTTGGCCTGCTCCTTCTTGTCATGGCCTGCGGTGCCTTCGTCGCGTTTCCGCTGACCGGCATGATGCTGGACCGGCTGGGGGCTGCACCTGTGACCAAGATCCTTGCCTGCGCCAATGTGATGAGTTTTGTGCTGGTCGGTCTTGCTCCATCCGTTCCGTTGCTCACGCTCGCCCTGTTTGTGGCCGGCTTCACCTTCGGTGCACTCGATGTCTCCATGAATGGCTGGGGTGCCGAAGTGGAAACCGCATACGGCAAGCCGATCATGTCGTCCTATCATGGCCTGTTCAGCCTCGGCGCCGGGGCGGCGGCGCTGGTTGGAGGGCTTGCCATCGAGCTGGGCCTGTCGGTCGCGATGCATTTTTCGCTCTGGAGTGTGATGATTGCACCCTTCCTGGTCTGGTTCTGGCGCCAGCCATGGCCGCAGGCCGTCGACAAGGAAAAAGACGGCAAGGCGCCCTTGTTTGCCCTGCCGAAAGGCGCACTCATCCTGGTTGGGCTGATGGCACTGGTCGCAGCCCTGGGTGAAGGCGCCATGACAGACTGGGCGGCGCTCTACCAGATCGAGGATCTCGGATTTTCCGAGGCGATCGCACCGACGGCCTTCACCGTCTTTTCGGTTGCGATGGTTGTCATGCGGCTTGCCGGCGATCAGGTGATTGCCCGTTTTGGACCTGTGCTTGTTGCACGGCTGAGCGGTCTGACAGCCTTTGCAGGATGCCTTCTTCTGGTCTCGGGCGCAAATATCTGGGCAGTCTGGGCCGGCAGTTTCGTCATGGGGCTGGGCTATGCGGTGCTGTTTCCCCTGGCCATGTCCCGCGCAGCCAGCGATCAGAACATGTCCAAGGGGTCGGCGCTAGCGGCGGTGGCGACACTTGGTTACGGCGCGTTCCTGTTCGGTCCGCCGCTGCTCGGATTTGTCGGTGATCTCTTGTCTCTGCGCGCCTCTTTTGCGACCGTCGCCTTGTGCACGCTTGCAATTCCGTTTCTTGCGGGCGCGCTCAAGGTCAGGTCCTGATCCGGATGCCGGCGGGGACGGACCGGGAAATGAACAGGAGAGCAGACGAAAGCATGTCCCAGACCGACCAAGCGCCTGTCATCGTCTCGTTGAAGAATGTTCGCAAGGAGTTTGAAAACGGCACGACGGCTCTTCAGGATTTCTCGCTTGAGGTCCGAAAGGGAGAGTTCGTGTCTCTGCTCGGTCCGTCCGGATGCGGCAAGTCCAGTGCGCTCCGGATCATTGCCGGACTGGCCGCGCCAAGCGGGGGAGACGTCGCCTGGCCGCAAGAGGCGCACGAGCAATCCGGACACGAGCTTGGCTTTGTCTTCCAGGAGGCAACGCTGATGCCCTGGGCGACTGTCTTCAGCAATGTCTGGCTGCCCTTGCGCATCAAGGGCGTGTCGAAATCGGCGGCGCGCGAGCGCGTGATGGACGCGCTGGAAACGGTTGGCCTCCAGGACTTCGCCGATCACAGGCCGGCGGAGCTGTCCGGCGGCATGAAGATGCGTGTCTCCATTGCGCGCGCGCTGATCACACGGCCGAAGGTTCTGTTGATGGACGAGCCCTTCGCGGCCCTAGATGAAATCACCCGCTTCAAGCTCAACAACGACCTGATGCATCTTCAGGAGAGTTTCGGCTGGACTGTTCTTTTCGTGACCCATTCGGTGTTTGAATCGGTCTATCTCTCCAGCCGGGTAGTGGTCATGGCGGCCCGGCCCGGCCGGGTGGTCTGCGAGCACCGGATCGATATGCCCCGTCCCCGTGACGATGGCTTCCGGACCTCGCAGCACTACAGCGACCTGTGCCGGGACGTGTCCGCGTCGCTGCAGGCGTCCATGGAGCCGGCGGACGCGTTTTGACGTGTGGTCCGAAAGCTCCGCTTAGCAGGCTAAACGGGCCCAAGTTCCCGTGTTGCAAATTAATTTGCGACAAGCGGAACAAGTGTCATTTGACGGTTAAATAACCTCGTTAGGGTGCGCCCGCATCACGGCTGAACGTGATTCGGGTTGATTGAGAACGGGGATGGCACGATGGCTTTCAACTACAAGAAAAGCATAACGTTTCGTCTGGTTCAGGCTGCAAAGGCGCAACGTGCCCGCTCCGGCGCGCACCTCATGCGGATCGGGCTGCATCCCGGTCAGGAACTGGTTCTGAAAGTACTGGCCGATGCCGATGGCCGCACCATGAGCCAGCTTGCCCTGGCGCTCGGTGTCCAGCCGCCCACCGTGACCAAGATGGTCACCCGTCTCTCCAGTCAGGGATATGTGCGCAGGCAGGTCTCGGACACGGACGGTCGCCTTGCCAGGGTCTATCTGACCGAAACCGGCCGCGAACTGGTCCTGTCCGTCGACAAGGCCTGGAAACGGCTCGAGCGCGAGGCGATGGCCGGTCTTGATGACAAGGACCGCAAGAAGCTGCGCAAGCTGCTGCGTCAGGTGGAAAAGAACCTGTCGATTTCGATCGACGACGATCCTGAGCACGAAGCCGATTTCGATACGGATGACGAGAAGTCCGAGGACGCTGAGGCCAAGTCCAAGGAACTGTCGGCCGCCTGAGGCCAAGGCCCGTCGCGAGCAACATTACAAATCGCTCATTTGAATTCCGGGTCCACCAAAACCATTTCTCCGCCAGATCCGATGACACGCGGAGGAACTGGAAATGGCAAGCAAGACCCATACGATCAACGAAGACCGAGGCGCCCGGCGTGCAGCGGAGCTGCGGCGCCGGTTCGCCCACGTTTCCAAGACGTCGATCAACCGTCCTCACTTCGGATTGCGTACATCGCCTGCCGGACGATCCTGGGGAGCGAGCCGCGCCCACCGAGCCCAGCTGCAGGAATTCCTGGCCTGGAGCACACTTGCCGTTGTGGTGATGTTTATCGGCTTCATGATTTTCTAAGAGGCCTCTACCGCAAATGGTTGCCGGGAGGTTGCGTCACAATGTCGGCTCCAGTGCCGCGCCGGCTGGCGCGGCGGCCCCGATCACCGGTTTGCGTGGTGGCCTGACTCCGTTCCAGCCTTCCGCATTTGCTGCGACGTATTGCTTGACGGATGCAAGGGCAGGTTTGGTGGTCGGGACCGGCACATCATAGCCACCCGGCATCTTCCAGGTGTTGATGGTGTGGGTCACCGGGGATGAGGGAGGCGACAGGTAACTTTTCTGGCCGGGCAGACCCATGGGATAGAGCGCTTCCCGTTTTGTCTCATAGGCGGCCGTCTGGTCGCTGCAGAGCTTCATGCGCATGTCCGGCGGTTCGGCGGCCAGATCATTCTGGAGGTCTGCAAGCCGCTGGCCGGTCGGTTTGAGTGTGCCGTCAAACGCCTCGGTGAACAGCTTGGCAGCGCGTTCACCGCGTTCCCGTCCGGTCGTTGCCCCCAAAAGAACCACAAGGATGCGCCGGTTGTCCTTTTCGGCAAGCGCGACGAGATTGCGCCCCGAAGAACACAGAAAACCGGTCTTGAGCCCAAGCGTGCCGGGATATTCAGTCAGAAGAATGTTGAAGGATTCGACTGCCTTTGTGTCGATCACGACCCGGGACGTCCGGTAGATCGGATGAAAGTCCGGATGGTTCCTGAACAGTTCTCGTCCCAGGATGGCCAGATCGCGTGCCGTTACCTGCTGGTCCGGATTGGCCAGGCCGTTCGGGTTGGCAAAATGGCTGGCGCTCAGGCCGAGCTTCTTTGCCTCCTCGTTCATGCGCGTGACAAACTCGTCTTCCGTGCCTGCCACCGTTTCGGCGAGTGCAACGGCAACATCATTGGCCGAGCCGACAAGAACGGCATGAAGCGCGTCCCACAAGGTCATTGCCTGACCGGCCTTCAGCCCGGAATTCGCAAAACTCTGGCTTGTTGCCCGTCGTGACAGGATCACCGGCGTATCGAGATCGACCTCGCCGGCCTGCAAGGCCTTGTAGGTCACGAGCGCCGTCATCAGCTTGGTCGTGGAGGCGGGAAACCAGGGGCGTCCGGCTTCCTCTAGGTAGAGAACGTCCTGACTGTCGAGATCAACGACAAGTGCCGGCGTTGCGTTGGCGGGTGACAGGCCGTTGCCGAAAAGCGGAATAGCGAAAACCGCGGTCACCAAGGTGAGCGCACGCACAAGGCGGGGCAGGGACAGATGAATGCAGGGCATCATGGCTCAAACCTTCCGGCAGTCGCTGGGACAGCCTCGTCCGCGTGGCTTGTTCGGACCTTGCGGCTAATTGGCCGAGGCTTGCCTTCAGACTTTGGCCATCCTGTGACAGAACCGTTAGTTCCAAGTTTACAAGCGGGGAAGCCGGGCAAGGGGCAGTCGCAGGAAGGCAGCAACAATGGTCAGACCAGGAAAGGGTAACCGCCTTCCAGTTTCAGGAGGGCGATCTTGGTTTCCGTGCCGCCATCTCCGGAATATCCGCCCAGGCCGTTGGCGGACAGGATCCGGTGGCAGGGGATGACAATCGGGATCGGATTGGCACCGCAGGCCTGGCCGATCGGCTGCCCATAGGTGTTGAGTTCCTTCGCAAGATCACCGTAGGTGCGGGTGCCGCCATAGGGAATTGCCAGCATGGCCTTGAACACGGCCTGGTGAAGCTCTCCGCCCTTTGGGGCAAGGGGAAGATCAAACTGCTTCAGGTCACCTGCCAGATATGCCGTCACCTGTTTTGCCGCTTCTTACAGCAAAGGTGTTTTGTCTTGGCTTGCCGGACCGTTCCATTGTATCTGGGTGATCGCGCCTTCCTGTTCCGTGATGGACAGGCGCCCCAGCCAGGTATCAATTTCCGCAACTGGCATGTCGGTCCCCGCGTGCCTTTTTCTCTGGTGCGGACTGGCCGGTTGCGACTCAACCGGACATTCCCGTGGAATGATCCCTTTTTCGTATTTCATCTGAGGATGATCAACCGGTAAAGGCCGACCGCCATGACGTCCGACACTCAGCACCGCCCCAGCGCAGGGGGCTCCGGCGGCGCTGCGCCGATCGCGGGCATCGGACTTATCGTTCTGGCCTGTCTGAGCTTTTCCGTCCTGGATGCCACCGCAAAATACCTTTCAGCAAGTCTTCCGACCTTGCAGATCGTTTGGGTGCGATTTGTCAGCCACGTGTTTCTGGCGCTTGTGCTGTTCCAGGTCTGGAAAAAGCCGGCTCTGCTGACGACAAAACGGCCCTTGCTGCAGATTGTGCGGGCCTTCTGCCTGCTCGGCACGACGGTGTTCAACTTCCTGGCCGTTCGCTACCTGCAACTGGCAGAGACGATGGCGATCATGTTTGCGGCCCCTTTCGTGATTACCGCGCTTGCCGGTCCGATGCTGGGCGAATGGGCCGGTGCGCGGCGCTGGGCAGCCATTGTGGTCGGATTTGTCGGTGTTCTGGTGGTGACGCAGCCAGGTCTCGGCGGCATGCACTGGGCCGCGATCTATTCCGTGGCGGCGATGACCTTCTATGCCATCTATGCACTGTTGACCCGTCAGTTGACGGCGACGGACAGTTCCGCCGGCATGCTGATCCTTTCCGGAATCGTTGCGGCCGTGGCGATGGCGCCCGTCGGCTTGTCCGTCTGGGTCATGCCCCAGGATATCTGGACCTGGGCGCTGCTTCTTGCCACCGGAGCCTTTGGCGCCGGCGGGCATTTTCTGTTCATCATTGCCCACCGCATTGCGCCGGCTCCGGTACTGGCGCCGTTCATCTATATCCAGATTGTCTGGATGATCGCGCTCGGCTTTCTGGTTTTTGGCGACGTGCCGACCGGCACCACAATGGCCGGTGCCGCGATCGTGGTCGCGTCGGGCCTTTACATTCTTTACCGCGAGCGGGTGAAGGGCATCTGAAAGGGACGGCCAGGGATCTCGCCCAAAAGTACCAGACTATTGCCACCCGGCTGACTGTTGACGTGCCTGACGAGTTCCCGTCTTAATACCGTTCGGCGATTTGTCCGCCGCGCAATTGGGAAAGTCACCAGCCTGTTAAGGAGGAATGGGATGGAACTGAACCGTCGACTATTCTTGGGAGGTCTTGCCGCTACCGCCGGAACCCTCGCCATGCCGCATGTGGCGCGAGCGAATGCCGCCGCCAATGCCTATTTCAACGGCTATCAGCCGGACAATGGGTTCCAGTACCGCCGGACCAATTTCAAACGCATTGATCCGGTCTGGCATCGCCAGATGGTAAAGTATTTCAGCGACGAACCGCCCGGCACAGTGGTCGTGGATACCAACAACCACTTCCTTTACTGGGTCTGGGAAAACAACACCGCGCTTCGTTATGGCGTGGGTGTCGGCCGCGAAGGCTTCCAGTGGTTCGGACGCGCACGCATTGACAGGAAGGCCCTGTGGCCGCGCTGGGTGCCGCCGCCCGAAATGCTGAAACGCCAGCCGGAACTGCCGCGCAAGGTCGAAGGCGGGGCGCCGAACAATCCGCTCGGGCCGCGCGCGCTCTATCTCTACAGGGACGGCCGCGATCTCGGCTACAGGCTGCATTCCACACTGGAGCCCTGGAGCATCGGGCATGATGTGTCGAGCGGCTGTATCCGCATGTTCCCGGAAGACGTCATCGATTTGTATCAGCGCTGTCCGAAAGGGACTGGTGTGCTCGTTCTGGAGCATCTCGGGGCAAATGCCGGCTAAGGCTGGCGCCGCCGGCCGGCGGCGCCTAACAACGTAAAAAGAATGGGGGCATTCTTGGGTAACAGGTTCGGCCGGTTCGGCCAGGGCGCGGCAATCGCGCTGATTTGCGGATTTGCGCTTGCCGGCTGCAACAGCGCCGGCGGTTTGTCGTCGCCGGATGTGACCAACGCGCCGGCAGCCGGGTTCGGCAACATTTCGCCCGGATCCGAGGAGGAATTCATCATCAATGTCGGCCGTCGGGTCTATTTCGAGAAGGGGTCGGCCGTTGTCACCGATGAAGCCCGTATCACGATCGAGAACCAGGCGCGCTGGCTGAAAAACAACAAGAAGTGGCTGGTCAAGGTGCAGGGCCACGCCGATGACCCGGGCAGCGAGGCGGCCCAGAAGACGCTGTCGACGCAGCGGGCGAATGCGGTCATGGCCGAACTTGTCAAACTGGGCGTCGATCAGAAACGCATGTGGGTCAAGGGCTATGGTGTCGAACGTCCGGTTACGGATTGCGATGCGGTCACCTGCCAGTCCCAGAACCGGCGTGTGGTGGTCAACCTGAGGGAAGAATTCGACGAATCCGCTCCGCAGGCACGCCGCTAGGGCGTTCACGGCAGAAAATCAGAAAAACCTGTTTACCGCGGCGGCCGGGAGCTATAACGGTCTCTCCCATCGCCGCTGCGGTCACCGAGAAACATGAATGTCTGAAGACAACGGATCCAAGTCCCCCTCACCGGACCTGCCACCCAAGCCCGGAAAAAGGCTCACGCTTGGACATATTGCCGACCAGCTCGGCATTTCGACGGCCACCGTGTCGCTCGCGCTCCGGGACAGTCCGCTTGTGGCTGAGGAAACGCGGGAAAAGGTCAAGCAGACAGCCCAGGAAATCGGCTATATCTACAACCGCTCGGCCGCCTCGCTGCGCACGGCGCGCAGCCAGATCGTCGGTGTTGCGGTTCATGACATCCTGAACCCGTTCTTTGCCGAAGTGTTCACAGCGCTGGAAGACGTGCTGGAAGAACAGGGGCAGATGATCTTCATCAGCAACCACCGGGATGACGTCAAGCGCCAGCGGGCCTTCGTCAACACGCTGCTGCAGCACCGGGCGGATGGCCTGATCCTGTGTCCGTCGGTCGGTACGACGGCAGAGGAGATCAATCGTCTCGTGGATCAGGGCATCCCAGTGACACTGGTCGGGCGCGAGGTGCCCGGTGTCTGGGCGCCGTGTGTCCGCGGTGATGACCTGAACGGCATCTACGAAGTCACCAGACACCTGATCAAACAGGGCCACACGGATATTGCGATGGCCGGTGGCCGGCGGGAGAGCTCGACGGGGCGTTACCGCAACGAAGGCTGGCGCAAGGCGCTGGCGGAAGCCAGGATCGACCCCGATACGCAGCTGGATCTGCCGGAGCTGATGACCCAGGCCGACGGCCGGGCGGCAGTGCCGACAATCCTCGAAGCTGAAAACCGGCCGACAGCCATCGTTGCCTTCAACGACCTGGTCGCGCTCGGTTTGATGACCACGCTGCGCCGCGCCGGTGTCGAGCCGGGGCCCGATATTGCCATTACCGGCTATGACGATATTGATGGCGCCGACGCGCGTACACCGGCGCTCACCACGGTCTCTGCCCAGCCGGACAAGATCGGCCGTCTGGCTGCGCTGACCCTGCTGCGCCAGATTGCCGGCGACCGGGTGCCCAACACACCGATTGTCATCGAACCGGAATTACGGATTCGGGAGAGCTCTCCGCCGCCGGGCGTGCGGCTTGCGCCGAAGCTGGCAGAATAGCAAAACGGGCGGCCAGAAGCCGCCCGTTTCGTCTTTGCAGGATGTCTCGGTTATCTGGGTTCGTCCATAAGCCCTTTTATGATGGCGTAGCAGGACAGAAGCAAGACGATGGTGAACGGGAAGCCCGTTGAAACGGCCATCGCCTGCAACGCGCCCAATCCGCCGCCGAGCAGCAGCGCAATCGCGACAAGTCCCTCGAAGGTGCACCAGAAAACGCGTTGTGACACCGGCGCATTGACCTTGCCGCCCGCGGTGATCGTGTCGATCACCAGGGAACCGGAGTCCGACGACGTCACGAAGAACACGATCACGAGGATGATGGCGATGAACGACGTGATGGAGGCCAGCGGCAGGTCGGCCAGCATGCCGAACAGCGACAGTTCCGGGCTGTAGGAGGCAATCACGTAGGCATGAACCTGGCTGTCCGCGGTTTTGGTCAGGACCTGTTCGATTGCAGTGCCGCCAAAGGCCGTCATCCAGAGCACCGAGACGATGGTCGGAATGATCAGCACGCAGATGACGAATTCACGTACGGTCCGGCCGCGGCTGACCCGGGCGATGAACATGCCGACAAACGGTGACCAGGAAATCCACCAGGCCCAGTAGAAGGAGGTCCAGCCCTGGCGGAAACCGTCATCCTCCCGCCCGAAAGGCATCGAAAGCGGGATGATTTCCTGAGCATAGGCACTGAGGTTGGAGACAAAGTCGGAAGCCAGCTGTGCGGTCGGGCCGGCGAAGATCACGAAGACCAGCAGCAGCGCCGCGATCAGCATGTTGATCTCCGACAGCACCTTGACGCCGCCATCGAGGCCGCGCAGCACCGAAACAAGCGCGACGATCGTGATGCCGATGATCAAAACAATCTGGGCGGTGTTGCTGACGGGAATACCGAAGACGAAATCCAGGCCGGCATTGGCCTGCTGCGCGCCGAAGCCGAGCGATGTCGCCAGTCCGAACAGCGTCGCGAACACAGCCAGGATATCAACGATATGGCCTGGCCAGCCCCAGGTGCGTTCGCCGAAGATCGGATAGAACACGGACCGCATGGTCAGCGGCAGCCCCTTGTTGAAGGAGAACAGTGCCAGCGCAAGGGCAACAACAGCATAGATCGCCCAGGGATGCAGGCCCCAGTGGAAGATCGTTGCAGCCATGCCCATGGCCTTTGCCGCCGCGACATTTTCCGGGATCAGGTTGCCGTCGGCATCAAATGGCTTTGGAACGCCGATCGGTTCGGAAAAGGCCATGTGATAGACCGGTTCCAGAACGCCGAAGAACATCAGTCCGATGCCCATGCCGGCGGCGAACAGCATCGCGAACCAGCCGAAATAGCTGTAGTCTGGGTCGGCATCCTTGCCGCCAATGCGCACGCTGCCAAGCGGGGTGACGATCAGGAGCAGGCAGACCAGCACGAAGATGTTGCCGGAAATGATGAAGAACCAGTCGAGGTTGGATGTCAGCCATTTGCGCATGGCGTCGAAGATGGGGCCGACTTCCGTCTGGAAGGCGAGGGTGAGGAAAACGAAGGCAACAATGGTCAGGCCGGAGACCAGAAAGACCGGATTGTGAATGTCGAGATCAAAGGGGCCGACGCTGGTTTCGATATTGTCCTGACCGATCTCGTAGTCGGTGTCGATGACGTTGGCATCCCCTTCGGGACCCGGGATGCCCTGGTTGCTATTGCTGTCGCTCATGGGAGCGTTCCTTGTATTCGGGGAGCCGGACTATCGGACGAGGAAAACGGACACATCCGCATGGCTGGCCACCCGGCCACCATTGGACGGCCAGAAATGATCCGCTAGATTCGGGATATGCGTGGCCATCACCACAAGGTCCGCGCCGGTTTCGTGAACGGCTTTCAGGATGCCGCTTTCCAGGTCGACTGCGGGGTCATGGGTGAAGACAGCGTGACCGCTGGCATGAATGCCGTGTCTGTTGCCGCTGTCGGCGGCAAAGGCATCGAGCTTTTCCCTGAATTCTTCCGGATTATGCGCAATGGGTCCCGGTGCGGTGGTGGTTATGGCGGCAAAGACAACGGGAATGTTGTCCTGTCTGGCCAGATAGGCGCCCGTCGAAACGGCCTTTTCGAGTTTGTCCGCATGACTTAAGTCTATGGGAATGAGTATTTTTTTGAACAAGTGTCCCTCCCAGGTCTGTTCCGGCAAGAAGTGACAAGTCAAGCCGAGAAGGTGATCCTGCGGAGGGTTCGCAGTATTGTTTGGGTTTTGTGCTGTTATCTAAATCCACTCCGCCCGACTAACGCTACTGTTGCATGGCGGGCGGGTTGCGTCAAAGAACGGCACTCCCGCGCTGACAGGCGACACGCCGCCGGCCGGCAGGCAGAAGTGATCACGCTATTGGAGACAAGCGCGGCCCTAGAGAACCGCGGCTTTTTCAGGCTCCCCCACATAGGCGACGCATTTGTTGCGGCCGGTGGACTTGGCCTCATAAAGGGCCGTGTCCGCCTTTTGCATCAGCGTTGAGAACTCGACGTCCTCGCGTGCGGCAGCTGCCAGGCCCATGCTGCAGGTCACGGTCTGATCGACAGATTCCAGCTGGCATTCTTCGATGATCTTCTGGCGCAGGCGCTCGCAGACCAGCATGGCGTCGTCCATGTTCGTGTTGTGCAGGATCATGCAGAATTCTTCGCCGCCGACCCGTCCGAAGACATCGACCGCGCGCAAGGCTCCGCCGATCACGTCGGAAAACAGCTTCAGGACTTCGTCCCCTGTCGCGTGCCCATGCACGTCGTTGATCTGCTTGAACTTGTCGATGTCGATCATGACGGCCGTGAAGGGGCGCTTGGTCCGGCGGAAACGCTGGACTTCCGTGTTGGCGCGTTCCAGGAAGGCGCGACGGTTGAGCACCTGGGTCAGATCGTCGACGCTGGCAATGCGTTCCAGGTTGACCTTGGCATCCATGAGCGCCTGATGGTCGCGCTGGCGGGCGATCTCGTGTCCCACCCAGTCCGCGAACTGGCGTACGATCTGGATATCTGCCGGTGTGAACGGTCGTTTGCGAACCTCGGCTGAGGTGAAGTTGATCGTGCCGTGGATCTCGCCGTCAACCAGCAACGGTGCGCCGATATAGGTTTCCAGTGCAAAGAGCTCGTGGCACGGATGCTTGGCAAACTCAGAGTTTGCCGCATTCGCTGTTGCGAGCGGGCCGTTGGCGTCCAGCGTCAGCGTGCAGTAGGTGTTTTCCAGGGGAAAGGACGTGCCGGGCACAAGCTCGCCCCCCGGGCTGTGCGCGTGGGTGATGGTGTAGTGGTCGTCGATCACATGGCTGATGATGCCGAAGGGGAGATCGAAGTGTTCCGTGCCAAGTCGCAGGATTTCGGCGATCTTGTCTTCATGGCTCAACTCGCGCGTGGAGGTGATGGCATAGAGTTCGGCCAGGGTCCGCTCGGTTTTTTTCCGATCGGTATTGTCGGAAATCAGCACGACGATGCCCTCCACCGTGCCGTCTTCGGCAAGACGCGGGTTACAGCTCATCAGGCATTCGCGGTGAATGCCGTCCGGAAAATGGAAGCTGACCTCCGTGGAGACCTTCTCACCCTTTTGTGCCTGCTCGAAAAGGGAGCGAACGGTCTCGCGTTCCTTCCAGGGCAAGGTGTCGCGCAACCGCGTGCCTATGAGGTTCTGAGGCTCATCGTTGAACCACTCACAGCCGGTCTTGTTGATGAAGACGCAACGGCCGTCCGTGTCGACTTCCGTGACACTTGCCGTGATGTTGTCCGCCATCAGCGACAGGTTGCGATAGGCTGCTTCCGCCTGGGCGCGGGCGTGTTTCAGTTCGGTGATATCGGCCCGGATCCCGGCAACGCCACCACTGCTGGTTCTTGTCTCCGATACGCGCAGCCAGCGGCCATCTCCAAGATTTTGCTCCAGGACCTTGCCATCTGCGGCCTGGTGCCAGTCCAGCCGTTCCTGGAGCCACTCATCATCGCTCAGGCCGCCGGTGTCATACTGTTTCCTGTTGAGACCGAAACGCAGAATGTCCTCGAAGCGATTGCCCGGGAAAATGGCCTGGGCCGAATGAGCATAGATTTCGCGGTACTGATCGTTGCAGATGATCAGGCGATCTTCCGCATCGAAAATGGCAAAGCCCTCGGTGATTGCGTCAAGAGCTTCTTCCAAGGTCAAGGCAATGTCGCTCAGCTTGGATTCAAGTGCCTTGCGCTCGGCGGTGTCGCGGGCAATGAACAGCAGCCCCGATAGGGTCTGGTCAACGTCAAAGAGCGGTGCGCTGACGACCTCGGCAGAAATCGAGCTGCCGTCGTCGGCCTTGAGCTCGAGGGCATGGGCACGGCGGTGCCGCTGGTCGGCAGGGGACTGATAGAGTTCCGCCATCGTCTCGAATTGTGCGGGATCGGCAAAGAACCGTTCCGTCGTCGCGCCGACCAGCGCATCGGCATCGGTCTTGAGAAGCGTTTCCATGGCCTTGTTGACGAACACGATCTTGCGATCGGCATCCGTGACAAGCACGCATTCGTTCAAATCGCCAAACGACTGTTTCAGATCCAGTGTGATGCTTTCAGCCATATCCGTCCCCGCAGTCTCGCTTTGTTCGAGCTTCACTCACATTCAAGACAATAAAAGTTTAATAAAAGGGATACGTAGAGGAAGAGAATAACAAGAAAGCATGGTTACTTTGATGGTAAGTTGCAGGAGGATTGGTAATATTGCCTAGATCTATTCGGTCTTGAGTGCTTCACAGGAACTTTCTCATCCGGTCCAGTGCTCTTTCGATGTTTTCTGTTGAATTGGCATAAGACAGCCTGATGTAACCTTCTCCCAGCGTGCCGAAGTCCGGTCCGCCGATCAGGGCAACACCTGTTTCCTCCAGAAGTGCGGACGCGAGGTCCTTGGACTTCCAACCGGTGTTGCTGATGTTGGGGAAGGCATAAAACGCCCCCAGGGGTGTGCGGCATGTCACGCCGTCAAGAGCGTTCAGCCCATTGACAGTAACACGCCGCCGGGCATCGAATTCGCGCAGCATTTCATGCACGGCATCTTGCGGTCCTGTCAGGGCCGCCAGCGCTCCGAACTGGGCAGGCGCGTTGACGCAGGACCAGGCATTGACGCCGAGTTTCCGGGCCTTGTCGATCAAACTGTCCGGCCAGAGCGCAAAACCCATGCGCCAGCCGGTCATGGCATAGGTCTTCGACCAGCCGTCCAGAAGGATCAGTCGATCCCGGATGGCCTCGAAGGACAGCAGGGAGACATGCTCCATGCCGTCATAGGTCATCTGGGAGTAGATCTCGTCAGACAGAATGGCGACATTCGGGTGATGCTGCAGACCGGCGACCAGTTTTTCGATTTCAGCGCGCGGGGTCACACCGCCCGTCGGGTTGGCCGGAGAATTCAGGATCAGCAAGCGCGTCTTGTCCGTGATCAGTTCAAGGGTTTCTTCCGCGGAAAAGGCGAAGTCGTTTTCCTCGCGGATCGGCACCGGAACCGGACGCGCTCCGGTGAATTCGATCATGGACCGGTAGATCGGAAAACCCGGATCCGGATATAGAATGTCCACGCCGGGTTCGCCGAACATCAGGATGGCTATGAACATGGTGACCTTGCCCCCCGGGACAATCAGCACGTTCGCCGGATCGGTTTCGACGCCATGCCGTTTCAAGAGATCCGCACTGACGGCTTCCCGCAACGGAGCGATGCCGGTTGCCGGAGTGTATCCGTGATGGCCGTCGCGGAGCGCCTTGATCGCCGCCTCGACAATATGGTCAGGGGTTTTGAAGTCCGGTTGGCCAATGCCGAGATTGATAATGTCGCGGCCCTCTTCGGCGAGCGCTGTTGCGCGCGCCAGAACGGCAAATGCGTTTTCCTCACCGATCCGGTCAAAACCGGCAATTGTCTGCAGCATTCCTGCCTCCCGACTACGACGTTTCAAAGTTTGACGTTAAAGCTTGTGCGAAACAGTTGGAAAGTCTGTCGGAGGCACAAAAGGTACGCTCCTCTCCGAAGCCGGGAAATTTTCTCACGCCTCTCCCATTGGCCGGGAGTTGTGCTTATATTCGCGCCCAAGGCGCCCGCCCTGTTGCGGGCCGAAGACCACCCTCATGCCAGGATGCTGCGCAATGACTGCGACCCAGGACGCTCCGGCCCAGATCCCCGTCACCGTGCTGACGGGATATCTCGGCGCCGGCAAAACCACTCTTCTCAACCGGATTCTCACCGAAAACCATGGTCAGAAATATGCCGTCATCGTCAATGAATTCGGCGAGGTCGGCATCGACAACGATCTGCTTGTGGAATCCGACGAAGAAATCTTTGAAATGAACAACGGCTGCATCTGCTGCACCGTACGCGGTGACCTGATCCGCACCGTTCAGAACCTGATGAAACGCCGAGGCGCCTTCGACGCCATCATCGTCGAAACCACGGGCGTTGCCGACCCGGCGCCGGTCGCGCAGACCTTCTTCATGGATGACGATGTGCGGGCCAAGGCGAAACTGGATGCCGTGGTCGCCGTCGTTGACGCGCGCCACGTGTTGCAGCGACTGGAAGACACCGAAGAGGCCGAAGATCAGGTGGCGTTTGCGGATGTCATCCTGATCAACAAGACCGATCTGGTCTCCGCCGAGGAGCTTGCCGCCGTCGAAGCGCGGATCCGGGCGATCAATCCCTATGCCGTGTTGCATCACAGCGAGCGTTGCGGCGTCGACATTGCCAAGGTGCTCGATCGTGGCGCGTTTGACCTGGACCGGATCCTGTCGCTCGATCCGCATTTCCTGGAGCATGGCCATCATGCTCACGAGTGCGGTCCGGACTGCGATCATGACCACCATCACCACGATCATGATCACGACCATCACCACGGGCATGTTCATGGGCATCACCATCATCACCATGACGAGGACCCGCATTCGGTGAAGAGCATTTCGCTGACCGCCGGCGATCTCAATCCGGACATGTTCTTTCCCTGGATCAACCAGGTCACCCAGGTCCAAGGGCCCAACATTCTGCGCATGAAGGGCATTCTGGCTTTCAAGGACGATCCGCAGCGCTACGTCATTCAAGGCGTGCACATGATCGTGGAGGGGGATCACCAGCGCGACTGGAAGGCGGATGAACCGCGCGAGAGCCGTCTCGTCTTCATCGGCCGTGATCTCAACTGGGATGTGCTCAAAGAGAGTTTCCAGGCCTGTGCCGCACAATAGGGATCGTCAGCCTTGCCAACAGTAGCCCCCCTTGATGTGGACGGCTTTGTCGTCCGCGCGGGTTTTCTCAATGATCTTGCCTATTTCGCAACCGGAGAAGGGGACATCCTGTTTTCCGGAAGTGGTGAAACAAAGGCGAGGCCACACAAGGCAGGTCTCCTGGCGGCAGAACCGCTGCGTGATGGCAGCGGCCTTGTCACCTCCGGCGACGATGGCTGTATCTACCTGACGGCCGCAGACGGAACCAGCTCCCTGGTTGCCGAGCGTCCACGCAAGTGGATCGACCTGATTGCCACCGGGCCGTCTGGTGCCATTGCCTTTGCCAGCGGGCGGACGGCCTGGGTCCGGCTTGGCGACGGCCGCGAAAAGGAATTTGCCCATGACCGGGCGGTTGGTGGTCTTGCCTTCGCGCCCAAGGGCGTTCGTCTTGCCGTTTCCCGCTATGACGGGGCAACGCTGTGGTGGGCCGGGACGGACGGGGCTCCGGTCGAGTTCAGCTGGAGCGGGGCTCATCTGGGCATCAGTTTTTCCCCCGACGGCAAGTATCTTGTCACGGCCATGCAGGAAAACGCCCTGCATGGATGGCGGCTCTCCGACAGCCAGGACATGCGCATGACGGGCTATCCGGCCAAGGTCAAATCCTTCAGCTGGTCGCTCAAGGGCAAGTACCTTGCGACATCGGGTGCAAATGCTGCGATCCTCTGGCCGTTCTTTGGCAAGACCGGGCCGATGGGGCAGAACCCGCTGCAACTGGGCACGAGGAGCGACACTCTGGTGTCAGCCGTCGCCTGTCACCCGAAAGAAGAGGTCGTTGCGGTTGGCTATCAGGACGGCATGATCCTGATGTGCCGGTTTGCCGACAACGCGGAAGTGCTGCTCAGGCGGCCCGGCAACGGTCCGGTGACGACGCTGGAGTGGGATGCAGCCGGCGACCGTCTAGTGTTCGGAACCGAGGCCGCCGAAGCAGGCCTTGTCAGCATCAAGGACTGATTGACGCGACACGGAGGAGGGGCAGATGGCGCGGGTGCTGATGTTGATCGTCTTGTTGATGGGGGGAACTGCTACCTCTCAGCTTCCCGAGTTCTCGCAGCAATACCGGCAGCGGCTCGGAGGTGCGATCGACGCCCTGGAAGAGATCCTCGCGGATTTCAATCGGGACGCCGCGCAGCACGGGATGTCTTCCGCCGAAGCGATCGCGCGTCAGAAGGCTTCTGAAGACCCCTTCATCCGGGCGCGGGGCGACAGCATGCTCAATGCGGAGATCCGTTTGAGCCGACTGAAGCAGCAGCAGAGCGAATACGAAAGCGCTGGACCGTTCGAACGGCTGATGATTTTTGCGCGCGGGTTCGATTCTCAGCTGGCACAGGCGACCGCCGAAGATTATGAGCCGGCCGTGCCGGTGACCGTGGCAGGGTTTGCCAGTGCCGGCATCGGCGCGCTGGCCGGTCTCATTGTGATGCGGGTTCTGGTCGGCATAGCCAGGTTGGGCCGCCGCCGCCAGCGGCAAAACGGCTGACAGGCCGGCGCCAGCGCGTCTTCCGCCGCGCCGAACATCTTTTGGCGTTTGCGCGGAAAATACTGTAATCAACTTTCACGAGATGCGCCCAGGGAAGGATGCCGGATGGATGCGATCACGCGGATGCGATGCTTCATTCAAGTTGTCGATTCAAACGGATTTTCCGCAGCAGCCCGGGAAATGGGCCGCTCCAAGGCCCTGGTTTCCAAATATGTCGGTGAACTGGAGGATGAACTCGGTGTCAGGCTTCTGAACCGGACCACACGGCAGGTCTCGATGACCGAGGTCGGTGAGGCCTACTACAAGGAAGCGGTAGAGATCCTGCAGCGGATCGACGATCTGCAGGCCTCGGTCCAGTCCTCGCATCAGGAAGTGCGCGGTCGCTTGCGCGTGTCGGCTCCCCGCTCGATGGGCGACGACATGCTCAACAGGGCGATGATGCAGTTTCTCGTGCAATATCCGGAGATCAATCTGGATCTGCGGCTGGAAGACCGTTTCGTCGATCTTGTCGAGGAAGGTTTTGACCTGGCGGTCCGGGTCACGCAACTGGAGGATTCAAGCCTGATTGCCCGCAAGATCGCGCCCTTCCGGACGGTGGTCTGCGCCAGTCAGAAAACCATCGAAACCTTTGGTGCGCCGCGCGTTCCCGCCGACCTGGCAAGTCGTCCCTGCATCATCGACACCAATTACCGCTACAAGCAGAACTGGGCGTTTCAGGACAGTGGCGAGCGGCTGTCTGTGGCGGTCAAGGGGCCGCTTGAGGTCAACAGCGCTGCGGCAGCCCGGGAAGCGGCACTTTGCAGTCTGGGTTTCCTGAGGACGCCCTTGTTTTTCGTGAAAGAGGACATCGACAGCGGTCGGCTTGTCACGCTTCTGGAAGATTACGAAGAACCCATGCGGGGCATACATGCCGTTTATCCGCACAGACGGCATCTGAGCGCGAAGGTGCGGGCTTTTGTCGATTTCCTGGTCGAGTGGTATTCGGACAAGAAAGCCTGCGCCTGACACCTGCCGCATCTTTGTAGAAGTGCGCCCGGCGCTGCGCTGCGGACAGCTGGTTCTTTGGCCTGACTGTCCGTTAACGCCTTTCCGATCGCAATCGTTCGCTGGAGTTCCAGGCGCAGATATCGAATTTCGGTCGTTATCGGCGCGGTGTTCCATTCCTCAATGACCGTGAGCTGGTGACCGCTGCGCAGCACCTTTTGCGACATCAGTCCCTTTCGGCTCTTTCGTGCGGCGATTGTCCGGATGGAGGACGGGCTTGCAGCGTGACACCAAGGCGATTGCGCATGGCCGGCCGATAACCCCGGGTTGATACGGACTTAGCGGATGTACTTAGGTGGCTTGGAATATTTGTTGCAGGTGAAGGTAAAGCTTGAAAAATTGTTCCACAAGACCCACAGTCTTTCCATGAATGACGCTCAGGAACATATCGCCGCCCGTCTGGAGCAGGTGTTCTGGAACCGGGGGTTTGCGGAGCCAAGCGTACCGGAACTCAGGGCCGGCGTGGGCGTCAGCATGCGAACGCTTTACCGCCATTTCCCGTCCCGTGAGGCTATGGTGCTGGGTGCACTGGAGTACCGGCATCAGCGCTATCTCAAATACGTGCGCGAGGGTGTGAACGAACCGGGGCTGGCTGCCGCCGAACAATTGTTCGACAAGCTTGGCGGCTGGATGCGCATGACCGAAGGCAAGGAATGCATGTTCCGCCAGGCGCTTGCGGCCAATCCGGACAGCAGCGACATCGAAGCCATGGTCAAGCGTCACAAGGGCGAGCTGCTTCAGTTCTTCGGGGAATTGTCCGGTCAGGACCGCTTCGCGTCCAAACTCTACCTGCTGCACGAAGGCGTCACGTCCTGCTATGCCGAAATGGGCGAAACAGCGGTCGAAGATGCCAAGGAGATGGTGCGGCAGATGTTCAAGGCCGCGAACGAACGGCAGTTTTCATAACAGGACCGGACAGGTGAAAAACGGCGGTCAGACCGCCGTTTCTTTTGCCATGTTCGCAGCGTGTCGGGATCAGGAGGCGTTTGCCAGCCGTTCCTCGGCCATGGTGTCGGCGATCTGCTCGGGTGTGGTCTCTTCCCTCGCGGCCCGCTCGAAGATGGTGGTGAGCGTATCGCCGATGGCGAAGGTCTTTTCACGCACGAGGTTGTCACCGCTATTTGGCGTTGCCAATGCGATGGAGATCACGCCGCCGGCGTTGATTGCATAGTCGGGTGCATAGAGAATTCCGCGTTCACGAAGGGCCACGCCGTCCGCCGGGGTCTCGAGCTGATTGTTCGCGGCTCCGGCGACGATCTGCGCCTGGATATGCGGAATGGTTCTGGCGTTGAGGCCGGCACCGAGCGCGCAGGGCACAAAGATGTCGGCGGCGACCATATGGGCTTCGCCGGGGTCTACTGCCGTGGCGCCGAAAGCCTCGATGGCCCGAATGACGGCCGGGGCGTGAATGTCCGAAACGATCAGCTTGGCGCCTGCGGCGTGCAGCTGGCGGGCAACGTCATAACCGACATGACCGAGGCCCTGGACCGAAACGGTCCGGCCGCTGAGGTCGTTGCTGCCAAAGACATGTTTTGCCGAAGCCTTGATGCCTTCAAAAACGCCAAGGGCGGTATAGGGCGAGGGGTCGCCAAGCCCGGTTGCGCTGGTGCCGCGCACATGATCGGTGTGGCGGGCCACCGCCTCCATGTCGTCCGGTGAAACACCGACATCTTCCGCCGTGATATACGTGCCTGACAGGCGCTCGACATGTTTGCCGAAGGCTTCCATCAGCGCAGGCGTCTTGTCCTTGCGCGGATCAGCTATGATCACTGCCTTGCCGCCACCGAGGTCGAGCCCGGCCAGGGCGTTCTTGTAGGTCATGCCGCGGGACAGGCGCAGCGCGTCGGTGAGGGCATCCGCCGGCTTTTCATACGGCCAGACCCTGCAGCCGCCGAGGGCCGGGCCGAGCGTTGTGTCGTGCACCGCGATGATGGCACGCAGTCCCGTGTCGTTGTCCTGGACAAAAACCACATTCTCGTGGCCACCCGTTTCCGGATGATCGAAAACGGCGCTGTGATAAACAGATGTGTGCAAGGCGTTCATAGCTGGCTCGGTAAGCTGGTTATTGTTGTGAATATTTTACGCCGAATGAGGGAAATAATGTCTCTTTTCTCCTCGCATCCGGCCGGTGATGGGTTCAAATGTTTCCGAACTGGCTATTTTGCACGAAAATCGTTCCATTGAGGTTTTGCGCTGCAAAGCCGTCGACGCCATCTTGCTGCCGTCTTCTCTGGTCAAGGCTGCGCGGACATGCCATGTAAACATATTACATCCTGGATCTGGTGAGAAATGAACGTACGGTTTCCGATTGCCTCTTCGTGCAGACATACGCTGAAGCTTGGGTACCGGTTGCTTCTCGGGCTGGCTCTTTTGCTTGCCGGCCTGACCGGCCTTGCTGCGCATCCTCATGTCTTTGTGGAAGCGCGATCCAAGCTGGTTTTCGACGACGAGGGCAATGCTGTCGCCGTACAGCATATCTTCCGCTTTGATGACGCCTTTACGGCCTTCGCCATTCAGGGGTTCGACACGAACGGCGATGGGATCTACTCCCGTGAGGAATTGAGCGAGCTTGCTCAGGTCAATATCGAGAGCATGGCCGATTTCGGTTATTTCACCTTCGGCGACAATACCCGCATCGAACTCGATTTCGAAACACCGACAGACTACTGGCTCGAAGTGGCCACTGTGCCGATCCAGGACTACTGGGTGATGAAGCCTGAAGACTTCGAGGCCATGCGGGAAGACGTGCAGATGAACGGCGGCTCCATGATCGAGGATGTCGATCTGCTGGAACTGCATTTCACGCTGCCGATGAAGGACGCAAGCGACGCCGAGAACGCCATCACGCTCGATGTCTACGATCCGACCTATTACGTCGATTTCCGCTTCGGCCAGGAGGACGGTGCCCTCGGAACGGTAAATGCACCGGCAGCCTGCCAGATTTCGCGGCGCGAACCACCGCCGCTCGACGATGCCACGGCCTATGCACTTGCCCAGATCGGACCGGATCAGCGCGACTTGCCGCCGGAACTGCAGTCGGCCGCAGCGTCGCAGATCAACCAGATGATTGTCACATGCGCAGGCGCGGCCACAGCTGCCACTGCAGGCGATGGCGCTGCTGAGACAGAGGCTTCCACCGGCGTTGCCGCCATTGAAAACGCCCTTCAGTCTCCTGCGGACACTGGGACGGGAACATCAGACACCCGGGCGGAGGACGTTGTCGCAGGTGCACAGCAAGATGTCCTGGTGATTGACGGTCAGGGCCAGCCAGGGATCCAGGTCGGGGTTCTGGACAGTATCTTTGGAACGATTGCCGTCAAGCAGAAGGAATTCTATCAGTCGCTGGTAGGCAGTCTGCGGTCCTTCCGGAATGATCCGAATGCGTTCTGGCTGTTGGTCGGGCTGTCTTTTGCCTATGGCATCTTTCACGCGGCAGGGCCCGGGCACGGCAAGGCCATCATCACGTCCTATGTCGTGGCCAACAACGAGACCTTGAAAAAGGGGATCGTGCTGTCATTTGCCTCGGCCTTTGCACAGGCGCTGACCGCGATCGTTCTGGTTGGCGGCCTGGCGATCGTGCTCAAGCAGACCAGCATTGTCGTGAAAAATTCGGCGCAGTGGCTTGAAGTCGGTTCCTATGTCCTGATCACAGCGTTGGGAGCCTGGTTGCTGTGGCTGAAAGCGTTCAAACCGCTTACCATGGCTTCGATTGCAAGGTTTTCTTCAGACAAACTGGCTCTTGCCGGCGCCGGCCACGGCCATGCCCACCACGATCATGATCATGGGCATCACCATCACCATCACGGGCACGGGCACGGGCATCATCATCACGAGATCGGTCCGGATGGGGTTTGCTCCACCTGCGGTCATGCGCATGCGCCGACGCCGGATATGTTGCAAGGCAAGATCACCGCTGGTCGGGCAGTCGCCATCGTCCTGGCTGTTGGCTTGCGTCCCTGTACCGGTGCCTTGGTGGTGCTGGTGTTTGCCCTGTCGCAGGGCATGGTTGTCGCCGGCATAGCTTCGACGCTTGTCATGGCGGTCGGGACGGGGATTACGGTGTCGTTGCTCGCCGGACTGGCAGTGGGCGCCAAGGACCTGGCTGTCCGCTTGTTCGGTGAAGGCAGTCCGATGGCAAACCGTGTCCACCGGACCATCGAGATCGTCGCCGCGCTGGTGGTTTTCCTGCTTGGCCTGATCCTGCTGATCGCCGCGGTCGGGTGGCGCTAGAGACCTACAGCCCCAACCGTTTCTGCCGGTAATCGCGCACGGCGTCGCCGAAGGCGGAAAAGAGCTTCTTCGACGGGCCGTCGGTGGTCACCCAGTATTCCGGATGCCACTGTGTGGCGAGCACATAGCCCGGGCTGTCCTTGACCGAAACGGCCTCGATCGTGCCGTCTTCGGCCTGGGCTTCGATGACAAGGCCGTTGCCAAGCGCGCCGACGGCCTGCCGATGCAGGGAATTGACCTCGAACGGCTCTGCGCCCAGCACCTGTTCCAGGCAACCGCCGGGGGCGATTTCGACCGGATGGGCAATGCGGAACCGTTCGTCCTGATGATCGGATTGCGGTGCGCGGTGATCCTGGCGTCCGGTCATGGCCTGGATCTCTGTGTGAAGCGTGCCGCCAAGGGCGACATTCAGCTCCTGCATGCCCCGGCAGATGGCAAAGATCGGAATGCCGCGTTCCAGCGCCCGCTTCAGAAGCGGCAGCGTGGTGGCATCGCGGTCCGGGTCGTAAGGCCCGTTTTCTTCCGTGGGAACATCGCCATAAAGCTGCGGGTTGACATTGGACCGGGCGCCGGTCGCGAGCACACCGTCGACCTGGTCGAGGGCCGCATCGAGGTCGAGATCCGGGCCGAGCGAGGGCAGGATCATCGGAATGGCATCCGACCCCTTCAGGACGGCCTGGAGATAGGTGGAGATCACGGCGTGCCAGTTGAAGCCGTCAATAGCTTTCACGTCGGCGGTCACCAGGACGAGCGGTTTGGTCATGTCTGAGCCTGTGGAATCGCGAGGCGATTGCCTCTCACCAAAAATGTGATCACAAAATAGACGTGAAAGTCTAATCCAGCAATCCCAGATCCTGGGCGACCTTGTAGAGCTGGGCAGCGTTCTTGGTGCCGACTTTTTCGCGCAGGTTCAGCCGGTGGGATTCAACGGTGCGCACGCTGATGCCGAGTTCCTTGGCAACTGCCTTGTTTGGCTGGCCCTTTGCAATCGCCGTCAGGACCTGCCGTTCCCTGTCCGTGAGGCCATAGGGATCCTCGACCGGGGCGGAGGTGTTGGCGCCAACCAGTGTCGGACCGACGGCGGAGGAAAAATAATAGCCGCCATTGGCAACGCTTGTGATGGCCGTGATCATCTCGGCAGCCGAGATATCCTTCAGGATGTAGCCGCGCGCACCGGCCTGGACGACCCCGCGCACATATTCCGGATTGTCGTAGACCGACAGGATCAGCACCGCGATTCGCGGCAAGGTCTGCCGGATCTGGGTTGCGGCCTCCAGCCCGTTCATCACCGGCATGGACACATCCATGAGCAGGACATCCGGCTGCAGCTCGCGGGCAAGGCTGAGGGCGTCCCGGCCATTGGTTGCCTCGCCCACCACTTCCAGTTCCGGCACTTTCTGCAGTCTGGCGCGAATGCCGTCGCGAACCAGTTCATGGTCGTCTGCAAGCAGCACGCGGATGGGTCTGGACAGGGTTTTTGGCGTGGCGGAAGTCATTGTCATCGCTGCATCATGCCGCTTTTGCGGCTGCGTTGTCGAGCGGCATCTGAACCTTGATCCTGGTGCCGCCCGATGAGCGGCGGCTGAGGGTCAGTTTGCCGCCATAGGTCTCGATACGTTCGCGCATGTTGCGGAAACCGAGGCCGCCGGATTTCGGCAGCGGGCGTGGCAGGCCGACACCATTGTCCTCCACGAACAGAATGAGGGTCTGCAGGCCGACTTTCAGGCTGATATTGACTTCGTTGGCCTGGGCATGACGGGCGACATTGGTCATGCATTCCTGCACCACGCGGTAGAGCGCCGTCTTGGCGCCTTCCGACAGGCGGCTGTGGCACTGCTCGGCGGTGACATTGACGGTGATGCCGGACTGGTTCTGGAACTCCTTCCCGAGACTGCCAAGGGCTGCAGCCAGGCCCATGTCATCCAGCACACTGGGTCTGAGATCGCGCGAAATCCGCCTGACCTCCGCAATGGTGCCGTCGAGCGTTTTCAGACACTTGGCCGCCTGGGCCTGCAGGTCCGGCTCGCGATTGGCCTCGCTGTGGATCAGTTCGACACCGTACCGGACCGAAACCAGCAGCTGCGAGATGCTGTCATGCAGTTCGGTCGACACGCGCTTGCGTTCCTGTTCCTGGACCTGGAAGATCCGGTTGGTCAGCTCTTTCAGCTTGCTGTCGGCAAACCGCTGTTCGGAAAAACGCACTCCGGCAATCAGCGAGCCGGCGATGATGATCGCCGCCAGCGTGATCATGAAGATCACGAACAGGGTCTGGCGGATGGACCGGGCGAAATCCACGCGGATGGCACTGACTTCCCGTGTGATGTCGTCCGTATAGAGACCGGTGCCGAGCATCCAGTCCCATTTGTCGAGCAGGATCGCATAGCCGAGCTTTTCTTCCACCGAACCGGTTGACGGCTTGTGCCAGACATACTGGTGGAAGCCGCCGCCATCCTTGGCCGCGGCGATCAGGTTGCGGATGACGTAGTCGCCCTTGTCGTCCTGCAGGTCCCACCAGTTGCCGCCAACCAGATGCGGCAGTTTCGGATGCACCACATTGGTGCCGTCCAGCTGGTAGACGAAGAAATAGCCGTCATAGTCGAAGGTCAGGTTCTGGAGGATCTCCTTGACCTCCTGCTGGGCGGCCGCACGGCCGTTCGGTTCCTCCCGGTAGATCTGCTCGATCGAAGTCAGGGCAAGGCTGACATAGTTCCGGATCTCCTGGCGCTTGGAGGCCAGGATGCGCTCCTCCACGGACCTGGTTTCGGCGGCGATCAGTTCCCGGGACTGATAGTATGTGACGCCACCGATCAGCATCGATACCGCGATCAGCGGCAGAATGGTGATGAGCAGCAATTTGGTCTTGAACGTCACCTATTTCGCCCTCTTGTTGCGCAAATGCCCGTTTCGCCGGTGTTCTGTTGCTTCAATCTCAGTAGTACTACCGAGAAGATGCGCAGAACCACGAATAGCATCCGCACCGGTCCGTCAACTAGACATACGCGGAGATCGGTGCAAGTGTGTACCCGGTCCGAAATCGGGTCCGATTAGGGAGGAAACTAATGGATCGTCGTTCGTTTATCAAAAAGGCCGGCCTTGGCGCTGGTGGTATTGCTGCAGGCTCCGCTCTGGCCGCTCCGGCTATTGCACAGGGCACCACCGACATGGTGATCGTGTCCACCTGGCCGCGGGACTTCCCGGGTCTGGGTATTCCGGCACAGCGTCTTGCCGCCCGTATCGCCGAGCTGACCGAAGGCCGTATCAACGTTCAGTATTTCGCCGCCGGCGAGCGCGTTGGTGCCTTTGACTCCTTCGACGAAGTTGCTTCTGGTAACGCGCAGGCCTACATCGCCGCCGACTACTACTGGAAGGGCAAGCACCCGGGCTGGGCAGCATTCACCGCCGTGCCGTTCGGTCTGACCGTCACGGAAATGGATGCCTGGATCAAGTTCGGTGGCGGCCAGGAGCTGTGGGACGAACTCGCAGGCGGCTTTGGCCTTAAGAACTTTGCCTGTGGCAACACCGGCGTCCAGATGGGCGGCTGGTTCAACAAGGAAATCGAAACCGCCGATGACCTCAAAGGTCTGAAGATGCGTATTCCGGGTCAGGGCGGCGACGTTCTGGCGAAACTGGGCGCGTCTCCGGTCTCCCTGCCGGGTGGCCAGATCTATGAAAACCTCGTCTCCGGCGCGATCGACGCAACCGAGTGGGTTGGTCCGTTCAACGACTACTTCATGAAGTTCTACGAAGCGGCCAAGTACTACTACTACCCGGGCATGCACGAGCCGGGCGCCATGCTGGCCATGGGCTGCAACAAGGCATGGTTCGACGGTCTGTCCAAGACCGACCAGGCCATCATCGCAGCGGCCTGTGCGGAAGAAAACGCCAACACCATGGCGGAAACCAACGCCAACAACGGTGTCTACCTGAAGCGTCTGATCGACGAGCACGGCGTTGAGCTGAAAGAGTTCAACGACGAAATCTACGACGCTTTCGGTGAAGCAGCTCAGGAAGTTCTCGAAGAGGCCATGGACCATTCTCCGGAAGCCAAGAAGATCTTCGAAAGCTTCGTCAATGCGCGCCAGGAAATCGGCAGCTGGATGGCAATCTCCGACGTTGCCTATTCCAACAAGCGGAACCGCGTTCTGGGCATTCCGTCCTAAGCACGGCTTGGGGGATAAAGGGACGGGAGCAATCCCGTCCCTCTTTGCATTGACAAGATAAAAGGCATAGCCACGATGACGGCCTTGGACCCTGTTCAAGACGGCTCGCCTGCCATGAATTCCGGTGACGCTCATGCTCCCGGTAGCGCCCGCATCTTCCGCCTCTTCGGCTGGACCGTGCTCGCGATCATGACGGCGTTTCTGATCAACAACTACCTGACATATTGGCAGAACCTGCCCGGCGTGCAGCCCATCTACGGCGGCGTGGCGAACGGGTCGATGTCAATCATCTGGTCCTGGTTTCAGCTGGCCATCTATGCAGGCCTGATCCTGTGGGGCTTCGCTTATGTGATGCGGTCCGACAGAACCCTCCGCGAGGACAGCGCCCGCATCAGCAACATCAATGCCTTTCTGATACGCGCTGCCTTCTTCGCGGTCCTGATCGTCGGACTGGTGGATGCCGCGATCTCCTTTCTGCGGGTCGAGGGCTTCCTGGCGAATGTCGTCGGCGAGCAACTGGCCGAGGATCTCGGCAAGTCCAGGTTCCGCGGGGCCTACGTGCACATGCCGCTGATCGGCCTGTCTGTCGTTATCGCCGCCTTCACGCGCACGCTCGGCTTTACCTGGCTGGCGCTGCTGGTCGTGATCGCCGAGCTGATGATCGTGATCGGCCGTTTCGTCTTTTCCTATGAACAGGCCTTCCTGGCGGATCTCGTCCGCTTCTGGTACGCGGCCCTGTTCCTGTTCGCCAGTGCCTACACCTTGCTGGAAGAAGGCCATGTGCGCGTCGACGTCTTTTACGCCGGCATGTCGACCAAGACCAAGGGCTACGTGAATGCCTTCGGCTCGGTCGTGCTCGGCATGACGCTCTGCACGGTCATTCTCTTCATCGGTATGGGCGGCAAGCAGAACATCATCAACAGCCCGATCCTGACCTATGAGGTCACGCAGGCCGGCTTCGGTCTTTACGTGAAGTATCTCATGGCCGGGTTCCTGGGCGTGTTCGCCGTGACCATGCTGATCCAGTTCGTGTCCTATTTCATGGATGCCATCGCCGACATTCGCGGCGAACCGGGCGGCCGGGACCATAGCAGCAGCGCAGCACACTAGAGCCGGGCGAGACCAACAGACATGGAACTTTTCTTCCTTCTTCTACTTGTGGTGCTGATGGCCTTTGCGCTTGGCTCCGGTTTTCCGGTCGCCTTTGCTCTGCCGGGCTCTGCAATCCTCACCATCGGCATCGCCGCGGGCACCGGCTATCTCTTCGCCGGAGACACGGATGCCTTCTTCTCCCACGGCGGGCCCGGGCAGTGGCTGAGCGCCGGCGTTACCAACTTCCGAGGGATCTACTGGGAGGCGGAGCGAGATACGCTGATCGCCATTCCGCTCTTCGTCTTCATGGGCATCATGCTGCAGCGGTCCAAGATCGCCGAGGATCTGCTGGTGACCATGGCACGCCTGTTCGGTCCGGTGCCGGGTGGTCTGGGTATCTCTGTCGTGTTCGTGGGCGCGCTTCTGGCAGCGACCACCGGCATTGTCGGCGCGACCGTTGTGGCCATGGGCCTGATCTCGCTGCCGGCCATGCTGCGCAACAATTACTCCGTGCCGCTGGCAACGGGAACGATCGCAGCGTCGGGCACGCTCGGCCAGATCATCCCGCCGTCCATCGTCCTGATCATTCTGGCTGACCAGCTGGCCAGCGCGGTCGACCAGGCCGGTTCTCTCAGGACAACGCTCTACAAGGCCAATACCGGCGAATTGTCGATGCCGTCCGATTTTGCCGTCGTCTCGACAAGCGCCGGCGAAATGTTCCTGGGCGCCTTCCTGCCGGGTCTTGTCCTGGTTGGCCTCTACATGCTGTTCATTCTCGGCTTTGCGCTCTTGAACCCGAAAGCGGCCCCGGCCGTTCATGAAGAAGGCACATTCACCCGCCAGTTTGCCGTCAAGGTGTTCATCACCCTGGTGCCGCCGCTGGCGCTGATCTTCCTGGTGCTCGGCTCGATCATCGCCGGTGTTGCCACCGTCAACCAGGCCGGCGCCATCGGTGCCGTTGGTGCCATGGTGATGGCCGGTTACCGTTTGAGGGAAGGCAAGCGGGGCGCCTATTCCCCCGCGATCATCGCCATTCTGGCATTGCTGGGTCTTGCCGTCGTCATCAGTTTCTTTGGCGCGGTCAACATCAAGCTGATCCAGACAAGCGATGACCTGGTCGCGCTGATCCTGGCGCTGATTGCCGTATCGCTCCTGCTGATCGCAATCTTCTGGTCCGGGTGGCGCACACTGCAACTGGAAAACACCCTGCGCGGGGTCATGGTGGAAACCGCCAAGACAACCGCCCTGGTGTTCATCATCCTGCTTGGCGCGGCCATGCTGACATCGGCCTTCCGTGCGTTTGGCGGCGAAGAGCTGGTCAAGAACTTCCTTCAGGGCCTGCCGGGCGGGTTCTGGGCCCAGTTCCTGATCGTCATGCTGGTGATCTTCATTCTCGGCTTCTTCCTCGACTTCATCGAGATCGCGGTGGTTGTCGTGCCGATCGTGGCGCCGATCCTGCTGGCCGACCCGTCGGCCAACGTCACGGCCGTCTGGCTCGGCGTGATGATCGGCCTGAACATCCAGACCTCGTTCCTGACACCGCCCTTCGGTTTCGCGCTGTTCTATCTGCGCGGGGTTGCGCCGGCCGTGGTCAAGACGCTGGACATGTACAAGGGTGTGATTGCGTTCATCTGCCTGCAGCTTGTGGCACTCGGCATTGTGGGGCTTTATCCGCAATTGGTGAACTACCTGCCGAACCGCTCGTCGCTTCTGTCGGAAACGGCACCGCCGCCGAAGAACCCGCGCCTGCAATACTGCATGGAACGCCTCATCTACGAGGACTTCCAGGCCAATGGCGACAGCATTCTGGCCGCGATCCAGAAGGCCGAGGCCATCGACATGAGCTATCTGCCGGAAGACCTGCAGAAGGACATGGCCGAAGGCTTTGAAAAGGCGCGCGATGCCATCCCGCAGATGCAGGCGATTGCCGAAGCGGAAGCAGCCGTGGAAGCCGCCTCCGGGGACTACCGTCCTGAACACGTGACGGTCCGTGCGCTGGAACGCGATGCGCGCCGCGTGGATGAGCGCATCGCCGAGTATCAGGTCATCGTGGATCGCTCCGGTCCGAATGCCGTCTACACGCCGGAACAGGGTGAGCGAGCCAAGGAGCGGATTGCTGCGCTTGAGGCAGACCGCGACGCAATCCTGGGCGAAATCCCGGCGACCTGGGAAGACACCTACAACGCCTTCTCGAAGATCCAGAAGGCGGAGACCAAGGCGCGTCAAACCTACCGCCGGACAGTCGATCAGGCCTACGAGCCGGTCCTCGAACTGAAGGCGATCCTTGGGGATGCGGACACGGTTGCCGCCTTCAAGCCGGAGCTCGAAGCCTTGAAGGCGGAAGTGGCCCAGCTTGAACCGGAAGCCGCTGTCGAAGCCATTGCCGCGATGCGCTCGAAAGTGGGCGCGGCGGAAGGAACGAGCGACATTCGCAAGGGTCTGACGGAAGCGCGCAAGATCATGCGCAGCCGTGAGCCCAATGCGGAGGCCGCCATTGCCGAGATCGACAAGTCGATCGCCGCACTGGATGCCGATCTCGCCTGGCGTCAGAAGGGCGCCAAAGAGATCCTGCCGCAACTGGCTGCCTATGACGCCGCGGTGATCAACAATATCGGCATCCGCGCTCAGGAGCGTCTGCCGAACGACATGGCTCTGGACGTTGCTGCCTGTCTGTCGGATCACCGGGATATTTCCCTGAGCTTCTAAGGCAAACCAAACAAGTCAAAGAGAGGCGGGAGGCATGTTCCTCCCGCCTTTTTGTTTGGGCTGTTGTCTTTCAGGGCGATGGTGTCCGGTAGGGGGCGGGAAACACTTGCGCGGTGCTTCCCGCGCCTCGTTGGTATCGTGGTCGGGACCTGAAGCACCCTCCACAGCATATCGGAGACGATCTGCCGGAACTGGCAGCCAGGCTGTTTCCGGGGATGGCGAGGGGGCGGCAAATCCGGTATGACGCCCGCAAACCGGACGCAGGCGCCCGTCAGGTGCTGTCTCGGTCGTGGGAGGAAACATGCGCATTCTACTGGTTCATACCGGCGGCACCATCGGCATGGCGCAAACCGGGGCCGGCTTTGCGCCGCGCCGCGGCGTTGTCGAAGACGCTGTCGTGGCATTGCAAGCCGAGGGCAAGCTGCCCGAGGAGATCGCACTTGAGGTTCTGGAACCGCTGATCGACAGCGCGAATGCCACGCCGGAGGACTGGAACCGTATCGCCCGTGTTATTCATGCGCACCAGCACGCCTTCGAGGGTGTCGTGGTGACCCACGGTACGGACACGCTTGCCTATACGTCCGCGGCGCTCTGCTTTGCATTGGAGGGTCTTCGCATTCCGGTGGTCCTGACCGGGGCCATGCTGCCGCTGACCGTGGATGGCAACGACGGGGTGCGCAATCTCATCGAGGCCTTCCAGCTGGTGCAGGCGACGGCAGCGGGTGTCTGGGTGCAGTTTGCCGGCAAGAAGCTGCATGGTGGCCGTGTCCGCAAATCCCATTCGCGCGCATTTGACGGGTTCAGCGCCGATCCCAGCGACATTCCACCTCTTCAGCGCGCCGGGGAACCGAACCTTCATTGTGTCGGCACGCCTGCCATCGGCATCATCGCGATGGCGCCCGGCATGCCGGCGTCGCTGCTCCAGCATGCGGCCGAAACCTGCGACGGCCTGGTGCTGCGCTGCTTCGGCTCGGGCACAGCACCGGACACGCAGGGACTGAGGGTTGCTCTTGAAATTGCCCAATCGCGTCGGATTCCGGTTGTCGGCGTCAGCCAGTGTCCCGAGGGCGGCATGGCGCTCGGGACCTATGCGGCGGCGCAAATATTGCTGGACCATGATGTTGTCGACGGCCGCGACATGACGGTCGAAGCGGCCTATGCCAAGCTTGCCTATACGCTTGCCTTCGCATCTGATCCGGCGGGTCGCAGGCAACGGCTGGAAGCCTGCCTCTGCGGCGAATTCACACCCTGAAACGGCGCTGATCCAGCCCTCTTGTGTTGGCGACCGAGGGGTCCCGGAAATGTTCGGTTAGAAGCTTAGGCGGGGCAGCATCAAGACGACCAGTCGACGTCCGTGGCAAACATGTAACCGGATCCGTAAATGGTGCGGATGACTTCTGCCTCGCCCTTGCGGGTCAGTTTCTTGCGCAGGCGTGACACGCGCACATCGATGGATCGGTCGAGGCTTTCGTCCCGGCCGCCATGTTCGAGCAGATAGTCGCGCGTGAGCACGCGTTTCGGAGCGCGGAGCAACGCCTCCAGCAGGGTAGCTTCGCCGGTCGAAAGAAAGGTCTCTTCACCCTCGGGCGATGTCAGACCGTGAGAGGTCGGCTGATAGGTCCACCCCTCGAAACGGGCCACTTCCAGTTTCGCTGTGGCCGGTGCCTGTTCCGCGGAACGGCGCAGAATGGACCGGATCCGGGCAACGACCTCTCTCGGGTCGAAGGGCTTGACCACATAGTCGTCGGCGCCAAGTTCGAGACCCATGACCCGGTCGGTCGCGTGGCCACGTGCGGAAAGCACGATGATCGGCACCGACGAGCGCCGGCGGATCTCGTTGATCAATGCCATGCCTTCCATGTCCGGCAGACCCAGGTCGATGATACAGGCATCGGGCGTCTCGAGGTCGAGGGCAGACAGGACCTCCCGCGCCGTTGAGAAATTCCGGCCATCCATCTCGAATTGCTGCATGGCCTCGGTCAGCAGGTTGCCGATTTCCGGCTCGTCGTCGACGATGAAAACCTGGCGCCTGCCGGCCGATGCGGAGCGTGTCTGCAAGGCTGTTTCCTATCCCTTGGAATTCAATGAGAGAATCTGCTGAACGGCGTCTGCGAGTTGAGCATCTGCGAAGGGTTTCGCCAAGACCGGAAATTCACACGTCTGGCCCTGCCCGGCAAGGCTTGACCAGTCGGCATATCCGGACATCAGCGCGATGCCGAGATCCGAACGCTCGCGCCGGATCTCCCTGGCAAGAGCGAGGCCGTTGACCTGGCCCGGCATGATGATGTCGCTCAACACGCCCTTCAGTTCCGGAAGGTCCAGGGCCAGTGTCCGGGCATCATCCGCGCTCTCCGCAAGCAGCACACTGTAGCCGAGGTTTTGAAGTTGATCGGTCACGGCCGCGGCAACATCCGGATCATCCTCCACCAGGAGCAGAAGCTCTCCCTGGCCGCGCTTGAGCGATCGGGCCTTGCTCTTGTCGCGGGCCTGGTCCTCTGGGTCCTGCAGGCGAACGAGCGGCAGATAGAGCGTCATGAAGGTTCCGACACCGAGCGCGCTGCTGATCTGAATGGCGCCGCCCGACTGGCGGATGAAACCATAGACCATGGACAGGCCAAGGCCGCTCCCTGTGCCAAAGCTCTTGGTCGTGAAAAACGGTTCAAAGACCTTGAGCTGGGTATCTGCATCCATGCCGCCGCCCGTATCTTCAACGGCAATCCGCGCATAGGGGCCGGCTGCGATGCCGAGATCTTTTGCTTCTTGCGTCTCCAGCACGGTCTCGTCCAGCGAGATCGTGAGCTGGCCGCCGTCGGGCATGGCATCGCGCGCATTGAACGCAAGGTTGATCAGGGCCGTTTCCATCTGGGTCGGATCGATGCAGGCTGCGACCTGCCGGTCGTCCGCATGGATGTTCAAGGTGATCGAGGAGGGCAGCGACCCTTCAAGAAGGCGGCTGGTGCCGGCAATGACATCCGCGAGCGGGACGGTTTGCGGATCAATCGCCTTGCCCCGGCTGAACGCCAGAAGGCGCTGGATCAGTTCCGAACCGCGCTTGGTGGCATCCAGCATCGGCGACAGTTTCTTGTCGAGGGCCTCCTTGTCGACAGGTTCCTCCAGTCGCCCAAGGCTGAGCAGGTTGCCCATCAGGATCGCCAGGAGATTGTTGAAATCGTGGGCGAGACCACCGGTCAGTTTGCCGACCGCGTCCATGCGCTGCGACTGCACCAGGGCCGCTTCAGCCTGTTTCTGGTCGGTGGCGTCGAGCGACAGCACGAAAATGCCGAGGGTGCGACCGTCCTGGGTCATGTCGGGGATCAGCGTGGAGCGCATGTAGGCGAGGGTGCCGTCAGGACGACTGCGCTGGTATTCATAACTGACCGCGTTGCCCTCAAAGGCCTTTTCGATATGCGGCGCAATCTCCGCAAACAGATCGTCGCCAACAACATCGGGCGCCCGCTTGCCGGCGATGGAGGCAACGGACTGGCCGAACCAGTCTGCATATCGCCGGTTGGCGAAGCGGAAGACCGGGCCGGGTGACAGATAGGCGATCAGGGCGGGAATGTTGTCGGTGACCAGGCGCAGCCAGTCTTCCGACTGCTGAAGCGCACGCGTGCGTTCCTCGACGGTCTGCTCCAGCTTTTCCTGCCGCCGACGTTCCTCGGTGACGTCCGAATAGATGGTCACGAATCCGCCCTGCGGCAGCGGGGTGCCCGAGACGGCAATGATCTGGCCGTTCGGACGCACGCGTTCGAAATAGTGCGGTTCGAAGAGCCTGGCGCGCTCGATCCGGCGGGCGATCTTGCCTTCGATGTCGCCTTCGCCGTATTCGCCACGCTCCGCGTTGACGCGAATAAAGGCTTCCAGATGGGAGCCGCGCCTGACGATCTCCTCCGGCATGTCGAGCATGTCGTAAAGGCCACGGTTCCAGGCGACCAGACGCAGATCGCTGTCAAACACGGTGAAGCCCTGATTGATGTGATCGAGCGCTGCCTGAAGCAGGTCGATCTGTGCCTTGAGCTGGTCTGTTTCCTCCATGCGCGGGAGAGTAAATCAAATTGCCCGGAGACTGAACTGCTCTCGTTTAGTCCGAATGGAGGAGGCGTGTGGGCGTAAGGGCTTGCTGCGATCAACCCAGCGATGCGGCAATCTCCCTCCAGATGTCTTGCGGATCTTGTGTGGCCGGGGTCCGGCCGGCCCGACGGAACCAGTAGGCTGCGTTGCCGTGGTCTGCCTCGATGAGATGGCAGAGGCCGTGGATCCAGTCGTATGCCGGTTCGCCTTCAGCGGTCTGGCAGATCTCATGCGCTTCATGCCACTCGGGACCAAGTCGAAATCCGCCTTTCTTCAGCCACCAGAGTGCCTTCATGGGTGGCGGCAAATCTTCCCGGGGGGCGCTGGCTGACAGGTCGAGGTCAAAAGTCCCGGCCATGGGTCTCTCCGTTTCCGTCGTCGTGCCGATTGT
Organism: Labrenzia sp. VG12; assembly: GCF_002237595.1. NCBI lineage: Bacteria > Pseudomonadati > Pseudomonadota > Alphaproteobacteria > Hyphomicrobiales > Stappiaceae > Labrenzia > Labrenzia sp. VG12. Next base: position 3,575,377 of record NZ_CP022529.1, on the reverse strand, counting down.
GGCTGCTTCTGCCAAATGTGCTAAAGAACGTGGCTAAGACATTAGACCGTATTCTCAGACTTTTGCGGCAAACCTGACCAGAATGAGCAATTCGAGCCCAAAAAAAACAAATCCAACGGTCCAGGATGTCGCTCGTGCAGCCAAGGTCTCCACTGCGACGGTCAGCCGGGCCCTGTCCATGCCCGATCGTGTGTCGGAAGAAACCCGCAACAAGGTTGCCCGTGCGGTCGAGGAAACCGGCTATGTGCTCAATCACGCGGCCCGCAATCTGCGCCGCCGGGACACAGGCGCGATCGTTGCCCTCGTCCCCGATATCGGCAATTCGCACTTCTCCAATATCCTGCAAGGGATCGAGACCGTCTGCGCCGACCGCAATCTCAAGGTTCTGATCGCAGATACGCGCAAGCCGTCAATGGCACGCTCAAATCTCAACGAGTTCTTTAGCCAGAACAATTGCGACGGCATTGTCATCATGGACGGGCATTTTTCGATTGCCGGCATTCGGGCCGCCAATCCAAAACTGCCACCAATCGTTACGGCGGGCGAATGGAGTGATGACCCGACTGTGCCCATTGCCGTCGTCAACAATCTGCTTGGAGCGGATCTTGCCGTGTCGCATCTGCTGGCACTTGGCCACAAGACCATCGGACATGTCACCGGGCTGTTGTCGCACAAGCCCGGACGCGACCGACTGGAAGGTTTCAGGGCAACGCTCTCAGGTGCCGGACTGGAGGCTGAAAAGGCCTGGGTCTTTGAAGGTGACTACACTCTGGAATCGGGCAGCCAGGCGGCGGAAGGCTGGCTTGCCCTGAAGGACAGGCCAACGGCTGTTTTCTGTGCCAGTGATCGCGCCGCCTTCGGTTTCATTTCGACGTTGAGTGAAGCCGGTTTCAGCGTGCCGGAAGACGTGTCGGTGGTCGGTTTCGACGATATCGATATTGCAGGCCACTTCGTGCCGCCTCTGACGACGATCCACCAGCCGCGCCGCGCGGTCGGGGAACAGGCGGCACAGCTGCTGTTGAACCTTTTGCAGGGTGGGCAGCCAAAAACGGCGAGTGTTCAACTGGAGCCCTGGCTTGTGGTGCGCAGGAGCACGGCAGCGCCGGGAAACCTTGCGAGTGAAGGCACCTGCTAAGGTCCTGGCTCTGGAAAATCGGCTGAAGAGCTGCAGCGCGACACAAGATTCGCTCATCGTTTGTCCGGTTGTACATCCTTCAGCTGGCTGGCGAATTCCTCGATGTTTTCGCGGGTGTAGGGCGTGTGATAGCGCTTTTCACCGGCAGGATTGTTGCAAAGGCCCAGCTTGCGGTCGGGCCGCCAGGCGGATTGGGGCCGTATTGGCCTCGGTACGAAGTTGCCACCGCATTTCGGGCAGACATCCTTGAGAACCGTGTCGACGCAATCCGCACAATAGGTGCATTCGTAGCTGCAGATTCGGGCTTCTGAGGAATGCGGCGGCAGATCGCAGTCGCATAATTCGCAGTTGGGGCGCAGCTCGAGCATGGCTCTCTCCTTCAAGTCAGGTCCTGGGCCATTGTTGTCTCGCAAGCGCTCTGTCATAAATGCCATCATGCCCACCTTTTCTGCCAATATTGGTCAACACAGACGCCGGGTCGCCTTTGTCCTGTTCGATCGGACGAAGCTGATTGATGTGATCGGACCGTTGCAGGTGTTCAACGATGCCCGCTTTCCGGATGAAAACGGGCTGCCTGGCTGCAAGGCCTACGAGATTGACCTGCTGTCGGAGCGTGGCGGTCCCGTTGTCACCGATGCCGGGATCTCGCTTGATACGGGAACGTTCAAGACCTGCGCAAGCGATCCCCCGGACACGCTTCTGGTTTCCGGCGGCAACAGTGCGCTGGAGGCTGCAAAGTCGGACGGTTTGCAGATCTTTCTGTCCGAGATGTCTGGCCGCGTCCGGCGCATCGGGTCTATTTGTCTTGGTGCCTTTATTCTTGCGACAGGCGGGCACCTGAATGGCAAACGGGCGACCACCCATTGGATGGCGTGTTCCGATCTGCAGCGCCGGTATCCGGACATAAAGCTCAACGAAAACTCCATCTTTGAAAAAGACGGCAAGGTCTGGACATCAGCCGGCGTGACCGCTGGCATCGATATGGCGCTTGCCATGGTCGAGGAGGATCTGGGCCGGGCCGAAGCCTTGCGGCTGGCGCAGTCTCTGGTGCTCTATGTGCGCCGGACGGGTGGCCAGCAGCAGTTCAGTTCCGCGCTTGCAAGGCAAATGGAATGCAGCGGCGATGTTTTTGATGCCCTGGTCACGGACATCATGGCGGATCTGGCGGCCGATCTGTCCGTTCCGCGGCTGGCCGAGAAGGTGCATATGAGTGAACGGAATTTCGCCCGCAAGTTTTCAAAAGTCATGGGCATGAGCCCGGCCCGATTTGTTGAAGATTTGCGCGTGGAGGCGGCCTGCGAAGCCATGCAACGTGGTGAAGCCCGGTTGGCGGAGTTGCCGCACCTGTTCGGGTTCGGAAACGCGGAACGGATGCGGCGGGCCTTTCAGCGGAAGAAGGGAGTTGCGCCGCAGGACTACCTGCAGCGCTTTGGCTGTTAGAGAAATCAGCCTGGGACTAGTGCGGCGCCCGTTCCGCCCAGCCCGCGAAGATCTTCTCCAGTCCGACAACGATGTAATAGAGAACGATGCCGAGCAGGGCGAGCGCGATCAGGACCGCGAACATGAGCGGGTAATCCGAATTGGTTTTGCCGCTGTCGAAGAGGGCGCCGAGGCCGCGACCATGCGGGCTGACGATCTCCATCAGGTTGGTGCCGATAAAGGCAAGTGTTACCGAGACCTTCAGGGCTCCGAAGAATTCCGGCAGGGTCTTGGGCAGCGCAATTTTCCAGAAGATCGTTGTCTGTGACGCCCCCAGCGATCTGAGGATATCCCGGTATTCCGGTTCAAGGGTCGACAGGCCGATCGAGACCGAGACGGCGATCGGGAAAAACGAGATCATGAAGGCGATCAGGATGGTGTTGAAGTCATGGGCGCCGACAAACATCAGTGCCACGATTGGCACCACCGTTGCCTTGGGGATGGCGTTGAAGCCGACCAGGAGCGGGTAAAGCGCATCGCGCATGGTGCGTGAAAAGCCCATGAGCATGCCAAAGGCCGTGCCGACGATCACGGCCAGAAGCAGGCCAACCACCGTGCGCCAGAGCGTTTGCCAGCCCATCACCAGGAACAGCTCCCAGTAGCGGGTGTAGGCAGGCCAGAGATCGCTGGGCGAGGCCATCTTGTAGTTGGGCCAGCCGTTCAGCCAGACGAGAGCTTCCCAGAGCATCAAGAAGACAAGCATGGCCACAAGCGGCACGATCACATTGCGGAAGCGTCCGGTCATGCTGCTGGCTCCTCTTCCGGCGCGCGGCCCTGCGCAATCTCGATCTGGTGCCTCAGGATCGCCAGCCGTTCCGCTGCCTCCGCCGTATAAAGTTCTTCCAGAGTGGCGCGCTCGGAACGGGGAATGGTCATGACATATTGCGTGTGCGCCGGCCGGCCGGACAACACGACCACCTGGTCACCCAGAAAAATGGATTCGCGCAGGTCGTGGGTGATCAGCACGCCGGTGAAGGGTTCTTTTTCCTTCAGGTCATGCATGGTCTGCCAGAGGTCTTCTCGTGTGAAGGCATCGAGAGCTCCGAAAGGTTCGTCGAGGATCAGCACTTCGGGCTGATGAACCAGCGCCCGGCAGAGCGACGCTCGCTGGCGCATGCCGCCGGAGAGTTCCGATGGCCGCTTGTCTTCAAAGCCTTCAAGGCCGACGAGAGACAGGAGATGCCGTGCCCGGTCGACGGCCGCCTTTCCCTTCAGGCCGTTCGGCACAATCTCCAGGGGCAGCATCACGTTTTTCAGGATCGTGCGCCATTCCAGAAGCACGGGGTTCTGAAAGGCCATGCCGACGGTGGACCGCGGACCGCGTACCCGTTCACCGTGAAGCCAGACTTCGCCTTCGTCGGGTTTCATCAGTCCGGCGATCAGCCGGGTCAAGGTCGATTTTCCGCAGCCGGACGGGCCGACCACGGCGCAGAAACCGCCTTCCTCTACGGAAACATTCAGCCCGTCCAGAACGGGCAAGGGTCCGGCCGCTGTCGCATAGGCGTGGCGGACGTCCTTGATTTCAATCAGTGCTGTCATTGGATCCTTGGATCGACCGGGAGGGAAGCGGGGGCGCTCAGGCCTCCGCCCCGAACTTGTTTCAAACTCACTTCAGAGAGAAACCGCCTTCAGGCAGGTAGGCGTCGGTGAAATAGAGGCTGGCATCCGGCGCGTTCTGGAAGTCGTAGACCGTGCCGATCTGCTTGATGGCGTTGGCCATGCGGTCCGCATCAATGCCGCCCATGCCGTTGGCGCTGGTGTAGTCGGTGACGACATTGGCGTCGATTGCCAGCTGAAGCCGGCGTTGCTCGAGCGCCGCGTCGGCGGCGGGGTTGCGCTTCACAAGCGACGGGATGACGGCTTCCGGATCGGCGATCGCGTCTTTCCAGCCCATGGCAACCGCTTCCAGGAAGCCCTTGACCACATCCGGGTTTGCTTCGGCAAACTCGGTGTTCACGATCACCGCATTGCCATAAAGGTCCAGGCCGTGGTCGGCCATCAGGATGGTGGAGATATCTTCTTCCGGAACACCAAGGCGCACCAGGTTCAGATAGGAACTGAAGGAGAAACCGGTGATCGACGACACGTTGCCTTCGGCCAGCATCGGTTCACGGGTCGGAAAGCCGACCGGCTCGACCTTGATGTCGTCCATGTTGATGCCGTTCTCGGCGGCAAAGATCGGAAACTGCGCCCAGGCTCCGTCCGGTGGCGGGGCACCCAGAACCTTGCCGGCCAGATCGCCCGGACCTTCGACACCCAGGGACTTGCGGCCGATCACGGCAAAGGGTGGCTTGTCATAGACCATCATGGCGGCAATGACGGGCGCGCCCGGATTCTGGTCGATGAACTTGATCAGGCTGTTGATGTCCGCGAAACCGATCGGAAACGCACCGGTTGCGACCTTCGGGATCGCATCGAGCGATCCGGAGCCTGCCGTGATTTCGACATTCAGGCCCTTGTCTGCGAAGTGACCATTGTCGATGGCGGCAAAATAGGGGGCAGACGGTCCTTCGAATTTCCAATCGAGGGCAAAGGGAACATCTGTCGTGTCGCTTGCCACCGCCGCGGTCGTTCCAAGCGCCACGAGCGCGGCTGCGACGATCTTGCTGTAGAGCATCAACCTCTCCTGTATTTTCGTCAGCGCAGCCTCAACGCTGCGCCCGTCCTGCAATGCACAAGCATGACACGTTAGTGAGGGAAGATTTGTTTTGCAAACTTTTTCGGCAAGTGCATTTTTTGAGCAAAATGCACGATGTCGTGTCTCTCCCTGATCCAAATCCGGCATTGCCGAACAGCACAAAATTACCGGTGATTTTATCCATCTGATCCGGGTAAGGATTGGCTAAGTTTAATTTACGTTAAGTAAGATAGTCCCATATTGCCAAGAATTATCGGGGGATTCGTCTTTTTCGAATGCCGCTCAGAGTGGCCGGCGGTCAGAGGGGTGGAGGGCCAAAGGGGCCTCCATGTGTCAGGCGCATTTGTGGTGAGGCAGCGGGCAATGCCAGGTTTGAGAGGATGTTCGACGACATTGTGCCGGCTGCGCCATGCCGCTGCTCTCCTGCTTTTTCTGTTTGCTGTCGGGCTCGGGAAGGGATTTGCGTCCGAGGAGCAAGAAGGGGCCGCTTTGACGTCCCTCAGGACGCTGCTCGACCCGCAGCCAATTGCCAGGCACTGGAATGTCATGGTTTTTGGTGGCCGACTCAGTTCCGAGCCGATGGATCAGGTTCTTCTTTTCAGCGGTGACTATGAAGACACCGGTTTCATCGGTGCTGCGGCCGGTTATGAGTTCTACCGCAATTCCCTGTTTTCCTTCGAGGCGGAAGCCGGTGCCGGTGCAATGTTCGGCGACAGCAACGGTCCGCAGGTCTGGGGCGCGCTCTATGCCCGCTGGCACAACTTTCCCTGGAACGAGACGATCAGGACCAGCGTCGCCGTCAGCACCGGCCTGAACTACACCATCAAACGCATGGACTATGAAGCCCGCAGCGCCGCGCCCGATCCCAACCGGAAGCTGCTCCACTACTTCTCGCCGGAAGTTACCTTCGCCTTGCCCAGTCATCCGGATACCGAACTGGTCTTCCGCATGCATCACCGGTCCAGCGTCTACGGCCTGTTCGACTGCCGTCGCTGTGGATCAGATACGCCGACCCTGGGCGTCCGGCACCGCTTCTAGCCCGAATGCGCAAGTGATAGACACCGTATGTCCATCCAAGACTGACGAGCCGGCTGCCGGTTATTCTCCTGGCTTGGTCTGATCCAGTCTCCAGGGTGGAAACCTGCGATCGGGTCCTGCGTGAAACAGGCAGAGCCTGTTGCCTGACGGGTCGCTGAAACGGGCCTCCTTCCAGCGCCACCTTTCTTCCGTTGGCGGGATCTCAAACGCGATGCCCTGTTCAACCAGCTGCCGGTAGTGCAGATCGACATCGTCGACCTCGAAGTACAAGACGGCGCCCGGCGTAACCGGGTTTTCGGCCTTGTGAAGGGAAAGCGTCGTGGAGCCGGAGGGAAGTTCAAACCGGGCATATCGGCCTTCGCTCAGAACAATCAGATGCAGTCCGAGCCGCTGGTAGAAATCCACCGACGCTTCAAAGTCGGCAGCTTCCAACGTGACCTGGTTCAAATCCATTTCCATCTCCAAATTTCGACAAATCCTGAACGGGCCGGGATCATGCCTTCTCAAGTTAACTTGAGGTCAAGAGGCTTTTCTGGCCCAAATACCAGGCGCCAGAGACCTGTTCTCATTCAGGTTTTCCGTCGCGGGCGCGCGCATGCCGAGAAAGCCATTTCGCACTCGCAGCGCGATTGAAACATTTCGACATGATTGAAACATATTGCTGCAAACGCCCGGTCCTAGCGTGAAGATAACGGGTTGGGACACGCTGCCGGTCTGCCTTTCACAATTTACCGGTTGAAGGTTGGCGCGGCAGAGAGTTTCATACCCATCAGGGAACGATCCCGGACAACCGGGGCGCCTTCTAAAGGGAAGAAACAGTTCATGGTAGGGTCGGCCAGCGCGTCATCGCGCGGGGAGGACACCTTTCCGAAAATCCTTCTGCAAAACGCGAAGGTTTTCGGTGACCGGACCGCGTTCCGGGAAAAGGATTTCGGGATCTGGCAAAGCTGGACCTGGTCCGAGGTGTTGGAAGAGCTCCGCGCATTTTCCATCGGATTGAAGTCTCTGGGGCTGAAGCCTGGAGACAAGATTGCCATTGTCGGCTCGAACCGGCCACGGCTCTACTGGTCGATGGTCGCCGCCCAGGCGATCGGGGCCGTACCCGTGCCGGTCTACGCGGACAGCGTGGCGGAGGAAATGGCCTATGTCCTGGGGCATGCCGAAGTCACCTTTGCGGTCGTTGAAGACCAGGAGCAGGTCGACAAGCTGCTGTCCATGTCCGAGGACGTGCCGTCGCTGCGGCATGTGATCTATGACGAGGCGCGCGGCCTCAGGGATTACGACCACACCCAGCTGCATGATTACGCCTCCGTTCAGGAAATCGGCCGTGACTTGTTGAAAAAGACAGCGTCGGCAGCCGATGACTGGGCCTCGGGCTTTTCCGGTGGCAAGGGCTCCGACATTGCCGTCATGCTTTATACGTCCGGCACGACGGGCCGACCGAAAGGCGTGATGCTGTCCTTCGACAACCTGGTCATTTCGGCCCGGAATGCCAACGTCTTCGACAATCTGAACGAGACCGAGGAAGTGCTCGCCTACCTGCCGATGGCCTGGATCGGCGACCACGTCTTCTCGCTCGCGCAGTCCTTCACCGCAGGCTATTGCGTCAATTGTCCGGAAAGCATGGATACGATCGATGTGGACCGGCGCGAGATCGCGCCGACCTACTTCTTTGCACCGCCCCGGGTCTTTGAAAACATGCTGACCATGATCATGGTGCGCATGGAAGATGCCGGCAAAACCAAACGCAAGATGTTCGACTTCTTCATGGGCGTTGCGCGCAAGGTCGGTGAGAAGATCCTGAATGGCGAGGAGGTCGCCTTCAAGGACCGCATGCTCTACGGGCTTGGCGAGGTCTTTGTCTATGGACCGCTGAAAAACCGGATGGGCCTGACCCGCATGAAGGTCGGCTACACGGCCGGTGAGGCCATCGGTCCGGAAATCTTCCAGTTCTACCGCTCACTCGGGCTGAACCTGAAGCAGCTCTACGGTCAGACCGAAGCCAGCGTGTACATCACCCTGCAGCCGGACGGCGAGATCTTCGGTGACACGGTCGGAAAGCCCGCTCCGGATGTCGAGCTGAAAATCGCCGACAGCGGCGAGGTGATGTATCGCTCTCCCGGCGTCTTCGTCGGCTATTTCAAGAATGACGAGGCGACCGCCAGTACAAAGACGCAGGATGGCTGGGTGCATACCGGGGATGCGGGCATCATTGCCGAAAACGGCCACCTGAAGATCATCGACCGCGCCAAGGATGTCGGCAAGCTGAACGATGGGGCGCTGTTTGCGCCTAAATACATCGAGAACAAGCTCAAGTTCTTCCCGAACATCAAGGAGGCCGTCGCCTTCGGTCACGAGAAGGACATGGTGGCGGTGTTCATCAACATCGATCTGACCGCCGTCGGATCCTGGGCGGAGCGCAACAACGTCAACTACGCGTCCTACCAGGAACTGGCTGCCAATCCGGATGTCTACGGCATGATCGAAAGCCATGTGGACCAGGTCAACCGGGACCTGTCGCAGGAGCCGATGATGGCAGGCGCACAGATCAAGCGCTTCCTGATCCTGCACAAGGAACTGGACGCCGATGACGGGGAGCTGACCCGGACACAGAAAGTCCGCCGCAGTTTCATCGCCGAGCGCTATGCGCCGCTGATCGAGGCGCTTTACGACGGCTCGACGTCCAAACATGTGCGCACGGAGGTCACGTTCGAGGACGGCCGCAAGGGCGCGATCGAGGCCACTGTCGAGATCCGCGACATGACCGCTCATGACGCTGCCAAGGGCATGCAGGAGGCCGCCGAATGAACGCCATCGTACAGGAAAACGCGATGTCCCCGGAGCCGGCCACCAAACCTGCCAAGCGTGAGGTTCTGCTCCAGGTCGACAATGTCTCGCTGTCCTTTGGCGGCGTGAAGGCGATCACAGACATTTCCTTCGATATCCAGAAGGGCGAGATCCGGGCGATCATCGGTCCGAACGGGGCCGGCAAGACCTCGATGCTGAATGTCATCAACGGCTTTTATCATCCGCAGGAAGGCACGATCACCTGGCAGGGCAAGGTCCGCCGCAAGATGAAACCCTACGAGGCGGCCAGCAACGGCATTGCCCGGACCTTCCAGAACGTGGCGCTGTTCAAGGGCATGACGACGCTCGACAACATCATGTCGGGCCGGTCGCTGAAGATGCACAGGAACTTCTTCTGGCAGCTTCTGTGGCGCGGTCCGGCCGAACAGGAAGAGATCGAACATCGGCGCAAGGTCGAGGACATCATCGATTTCCTGGAAATCCAGGCCATCCGCAAGACGCCGGTCGGCCGTCTTCCCTACGGCCTGCAGAAGCGGGTCGAGCTTGGCCGCGCGCTTGCGATGGAGCCTGATCTGCTTCTGCTCGACGAGCCGATGGCCGGCATGAACCTGGAAGAAAAGGAAGACATGAGCCGGTTCATCCTGGACGTGAACCAGGAGTTCGGCACGACGATCGCCCTCATTGAACATGACATGGGTGTCGTCATGGATCTTTCCGACCGCGTGGTCGTGCTCGACTACGGCAAGAAGATCGCGGATGGCCCGCCGGAAGAGGTGCAGGCCAATCAGAACGTGATCGACGCATATCTCGGCGTGAGCCACTAGGGGGACGAACGGACCATGCTCTACGACATTTTCATCGACCCCTTCGTGCAGATGTATTCCATGCCGGATTTCTTCCTGCAGGTTCTGTGGGAAGGCTTTGTCGCCGGAATTCTCTATGCCCTGATCGCGCTCGGCTTCGTGCTGATTTTCAAGGCATCGGGTGTCTTCAACTTCGCCCAGGGCATCATGGTGGTGTTTGCCGGCCTGACCCTGGTCGGGCTCCATGAAAACGGGGTGCCCGCCTATATCGCATTGGCCCTGACCATCGGCGCCATGGGCATTCTCGCCTATGGCGTGGAACGGGTCGTGATGCGGCCGCTGGTCAACCAGCCTGACATCATCCTCCTGATGGCCACCATCGGCCTGACCTACTTCCTGATCGGCTTCGGCGAATTCGTCTTTGGCGGCGAGCCGAAACAGATGATCACGGAAGAACTCGGCCTGCCGACAGGTTCGACCGCTTTCGAATTCGGTGACCGCGGTCTGGTGATCCTGCAGCATATCGACATTGCGGCGGCCGTGATTGCGGTGATCATGGTGGCGGCGCTTGGCATCTTCTTCAACAAGACACGGATCGGCCGGGCCCTGCGGGCGGTGGCGGATGACCACCAGGCGGCCCTGTCCGTCGGTATCTCCCTCAACCAGATCTGGGCGATTGTCTGGTTCGCGGCCGGTCTGGTGGCGCTGGCAACCGGCATCATGTGGGGCGCGCGCTCCGACGTCTCCTTCGCGCTGGAAATCGTAGCCTTCAAGGCCTTGCCGGTGCTGATCCTCGGTGGCTTCACCTCCATTCCAGGGGCGATTGTCGGCGGGCTGATCATCGGCTTTGGCGAAAAAATCGGCGAGCTCTACTGGGGCGGTCTTGTCGGCGGCGGCATTGAATCGTGGCTGGCCTACATCATTGCCCTGATTTTCCTACTGTTCCGGCCGCAAGGTCTCTTCGGCGAACGCATCATCGAGCGGATTTAAGGGAGAGGCTCAAGCACATGTTCTATCGCGAAGCTGGCCAATTCAAGACAAGCTACAAGGCGGATCAGGCGCTTATGCCGATCCTCCAGGACCGGCTCGGTCTGGCCGTCATCCTTGCTGTCGCATTCGTCGTCATTCCGCTCCTTGCCAATGACTTCTTCCTGACCTCGATCATGATCCCGTTCCTGGTGTTCGCGCTGGCCGCGATCGGCCTGAACATCCTGACCGGTTTCTGCGGACAGCTCTCTCTCGGGACCGGGGCGTTCATGGGGGTGGGAGCCTATGCGGCCTACAAGCTCACCACCATCTTTCCGGATGCCAACGTCATCCTGATGGTGCTGCTGTCGGGCGTGTTCTCTGCTGCCATCGGTGCGGTGTTCGGCCTGCCGAGCCTGCGCATCAAGGGGCTCTACCTGGCAGTGACCACACTGGCGGCCCAGTTCTTCCTGGAATGGTGTTTCATCCGTATTCCGTGGCTCTACAACAACAACGCGTCGGGCGCGATCGAAGTACCGCATCGTGAAGCGTTTGGTGTTGTCGTCTCGGGCGCGGAAGCCACACCGATCGTGCGCTACTTCATCGTCCTGTGCATCACGGTCGGCATCGCCTTCCTGATCGCCAACGTGCTGCGCGGACGGATCGGCCGGTCGTGGATGATGATCCGCGACATGGACATTGCCGCGGAGCTGATGGGCATTCGCCCGCTGCAGACCAAGCTGATGGCCTTTGCCGTATCGTCCTATATCTGCGGTGTTGCCGGTGCGATGATGGTGTTCTTCTGGCTGAACGCGGCGGAGCCGTCGTCCTATTCGATCGCGCTGTCGTTCCAGATCCTGTTCATGGTGATCCTGGGCGGTCTCGGCAGTCTTGCCGGAGCCTTCATGGGCGCGGCCTTCATCTGGATCCTGCCGGTGTTCCTGAAGTTCATTCCGGGCATGCTCGGCTTCGATATCGCGGCAGAAACCGTCGAGCATGTCACGTTCATGATTGTCGGTGCGCTCATCATCTTCTTCCTGATCGTGGAGCCGCACGGCTTTGCCCGGCTCTGGCAGATCGGGAAACAGAAGCTCAGGGTCTGGCCGTTCCCCTACTAGGGGGCTGCCAGCCTTTTCGCCGCCATCCGGATTTGGACCTGTCCGGTGAGGAATGGCGTAACTGGTCCGGCGGTTTCGGGTGGTCCGTGGCCGCATGGGAGGAGAAACATGAAAAGCATCAAGCAACTTGCGCTGGGAACCGCCGTTGCCGTCGGTGTCGGCCTGTCCGGCGCCATGACAACGCCGGTCCAGGCAGAAGACAGCAACTACGTGCCGCTGCTGACCTACCGCACCGGACCGTTCGCAGCCTCCGGCATCCACATTGCCAACGGCATGCATGATTACCTGAAAATGCTCAACGAGCGCGACGGCGGCATCGGTGGCGTCAAGCTGGAACTGGAAGAGTGTGAAACCGGCTACAACGCCCAGAAAGGCGTCGAGTGCTACGAAGCCACCAAGGGCAAGGGCGCGCTGGTCTATAACCCGTATTCCACCGGCATCACGCTGCAGCTGATCCCGAAAGCCGGCGTTGACAAGATCCCGGTCCTGTCGATGGGCTACGGCCTGTCCGCCGCGGCCGATGGCTCGGTCTTTCCGTGGGTCTTCAACGTGCCGGACACCTACTGGGACGGTGCATCCGTGGTCATCAAGTATATTGGTGAGCAGGAAGGCGGCCTCGACAAGCTGAGCGGCAAGAAAATCGGCTACATCTTCCTGGATGCCGGCTATGGCCGCGAGCCGATCCCGCTGCTGGAGCAGCTGGCCGAGAAATACGGCTTTGAACTGCTGCAGTACCCGGTTGGCGTCAAGGAAATGCAGAACCAGTCCTCACAGTGGCTGAACGTGCGCCGTGACCGCCCGGATTACATGGTCATGTGGGGCTGGGGCGCGATGAACCCGACCGCCATCAAGGAAGCCGTCAAGATCCGCTTCCCGATGGACAAGTTCATCGGCGTCTGGTGGTCCGCAGGCGATGATGATGCAGCCGCCGGCGGCGAAGGTGCCAAGGGCTACAAGGCCATGAACTTCTCCGGTGTCGGTTCCGACTTCCCGGCGCTCGACGACATCAAGAAACATGTCGTTGACGCAGGCCTCAGCTCGACCGATGCGGAGACCATTGGCGGCACGCTCTACAATCGCGGCGTTTTGAACTCCGTGATCATCGCAGAAGGCATCCGCACTGCTCAGGAGCTGACCGGCAAGAAGGTCATCACCGGTGAGGACATGCGCATGGGCCTGGAAGCCCTCGATCTGGATGAGGCCCGTCTGGCCGAACTCGGTCTGAAAGGCTTTGCCCACCCGATGAAGGTCACCTGTGAAGACCATGCCGGCAGCCATCCGGTGTTCATCCAGGAGTGGGACGGCAAACAGTGGCGTCAGGCGTCCGGCTGGATCGAGCCGATGACCGACCTGGTCCGCCCGATGCTGGAAAAGGCCGCAGCTGAATACGCTGAAAAGAACGCGCCGTGGCCGGCACGCACCGAACCCTGCCCGAACTAAGAAGGCAGTCCGCTCCGCCGTGCCTCATGCACGGCGGAGCTTCCAAGGAGAGTAGGGAATGGCACTTTTGGATGTAGAACAGCCCGGATCGGACAACGCCGCGGATACGGCGGAGACGATCCTGTCGGTCAACAATATCGAGGTCATCTACGACCACGTGATCCTGGTGCTGAAGGGCGTGTCCTTGACGGTGCCCAAGGGCGGTATCGTCGCCCTGCTTGGTGCCAATGGCGCCGGCAAGACGACCACGCTGAAGGCAGTGTCCAACCTTCTCGGCGCCGAGCGCGGGGAAGTGACCAAGGGCAAGATCCTGTTTGACGATGAAGAGGTCCAGGCCCTGTCGCCGAACGATCTGGTGCGCCGCGGCTGCATCCAGGTGATGGAAGGCCGGCACTGTTTCGGGCACCTGTCGATCGAGGAGAACCTGCTGACCGGGGCCTATACCCGCAAGGACGGGCATGCCGCGATCAAGGCGGACCTGGAGATGGTCTATACCTATTTTCCGCGCCTGCGCGAGCGGCGTAACAGCCAGGCGGGCTATACGTCGGGTGGTGAACAGCAGATGTGCGCGATCGGACGCGCCCTGATGAGCCGGCCCAAGATGATCCTTCTGGACGAACCCAGCATGGGTCTTGCACCGCAGCTGGTGGAAGAGATTTTCGAAATCGTGCGCAAGCTCAACCAGAATGAGGGCGTGTCCTTCCTCCTGGCGGAGCAGAACACCAACGTGGCGCTGAAATACGCCACCTATGGCTACATCCTGGAATCCGGGCGCATCGTGCTCGATGGCGACGCCAAGGCGCTGCGTGAAAACGAGGATGTGAAGGAATTCTACCTGGGCGTAGGTGGCGAAGGCCGCCGGTCGTTCCGGAACGTCAAACACTACAAACGAAGGAAGCGCTGGCTGGCCTGACGGGATCGGAACCCGAGGCTGAAACAAGCGGAGACGACCATGAGCGATACTCAGTTTGACGCGCGCGAGCGGCAGGATCCCGCTCAGCGCGAACAGGATCTCTTTGCCAAGTTGCCCGAGCTGCTTGCGCATGCCACCTCCAAGGCACCGGGCTGGGCGGACCATCTCGACGGCCAGGACCTGACCGCGGTGACCAGCCGCGAAACGCTGGCCGCTTTGCCGGTCTTGCGGAAAGCCGACCTTCTGGACAAACAAAAGGCAAACCCGCCCTTTGGCGGCTTTCTCGCCGGCGAGCTGTCCGGAGCGGCAAGGGTGTTCATGTCGCCGGGACCGATCTGGGAACCGCAGGCGCCGGGCCTTGACCCCTGGAACGGAGCGCGCAGTCTCTTTGCGGCCGGTTTCCGCAAGGGCGATGTGGTGCTGAACGCGTTCTCGTACCATCTGACGCCCGGTGGTTTCATTCTCGACCAGGGTGCGATCGCACTCGGCTGCACCGTCTTCCCGGCTGGGGTCGGCAATACCGACACGCAGGTTGAGGCGATTGAAGTGCTCAAGCCGACCGGTTTTGTCGGCACGCCGGACTACCTGAAGGTCCTCCTGGACCGCGGCCGGGAACAGGGGAAGGATGTTTCCTCCATCAAGACAGCCCTTGTTTCCGGCGGCGCTCTTTTTCCGTCGCTGCGGCAGGAATACGAAGACCAGGGCATCACGGTTGGCCAATGTTACGCGACGGCGGATCTGGGTGTCATTGCCTATGAAACCGAGGCGCGGGAGGGCATGGTCGTCAACGAGGACTACATTGTCGAGATCGTCCGGCCGGGAACCGGTGAACCGGTGGCCGAGGGCGAGGTCGGGGAGCTGGTGGTCACCAATTTCAACAGCCTTTATCCGCTGATCCGCTTTGCCACGGGAGACCTGTCCAAGATCGTGCCCGGGCAGTCGCCCTGCGGACGCACCAACATGCGGCTTGCCGGCTGGATGGGCCGGGCGGACCAGCGCACCAAGGTCAAGGGCATGTTTGTCGACCCCGCCCAGATCGCCCAGATTGTCGCGGCGCATCCAGAGGTCAACAAGGCGCGCCTCGCCGTTGTCCGGGACGGGGAGGCGGATGCGATGACGCTTACCGTTGAGACCGAGGCCATGGGCAATGGCCTGTCGGACCGGGTCGCGGAAACGCTGCGCGAAGTCACGCGCCTGAAGGGCGACGTTCTGCTTGTGGCTCCGGGCAATCTGCCGAATGACGGCAAGGTGATCGCCGACGAGCGGGACTACGGCTGAGCTACATCCCGGTCTTTGGTCTTTTCTCTCCGGGGTGAGACGCTGCCATTGTTCAACCTCTCCCTGAGGCGCGTGCGGACCCGCGCCTCGAGGAGAGGTTTTTTGTTTGGCATCGATGGCTTTCGTCATGATCCGGCGCCGTTGGGGTGCGTATGACAAATGCCGCATTGGCCTGTGAGAGCCTATGGCCTATGTAAGACGGCAGACCGTAATTCGTGGGAATGATCCAGCAAATGACCGTGCAACCGTCCGCCCCCCTGACAGCCGACCAGGAAACCGAGTTCAGAAAGATCGAACTGCCCTCCGATCACCCGTCCGTAAAGACCGGAAAGGTGGGCGTTCTCCTGGTCAATCTGGGAACGCCGGATGCGACGGACTACTGGCCGATGCGCCGCTATCTGCGCGAGTTCCTGTCCGACAAGCGGGTGATCGAGTGGCCGCGGGCGATCTGGTACCCGATCCTTTACGGCATTGTGCTGATGACCCGCCCGGGCAAATCCGGCAAGGCCTATGACGAGATCTGGAATCACGACAAGAACGAGTCGCCGCTCCGGACGATTACGCGCAGCCAGTCAGACAAACTCGCTGACATGCTTGGCGACAGTGACGGCCGGCTGACCGTTGACTGGGCGATGCGCTACGGCCAGCCGTCCATCCCGGACAAGCTTCAGGCCCTGAAGGACGAGGGCTGCGACCGGATCCTGGTCTTCCCGCTCTACCCGCAATATTCGGCAACAACCACGGCGACCGTGAACGACGTTGTCTGCAAGACCCTTCTGAAGATGCGCTGGCAGCCGGCGATCCGCACCGTGCCGCCCTATCATGACGACCCGGTCTATGTGACTGCCCTGGCGAAATCCGTCGAGCAGCATCTGGAGACGCTGGATTTCGAACCGGATGTGGTGCTGACTTCCTATCACGGCATTCCGCAGTCCTATTTCAAGCGCGGCGACCCCTATCACTGCCACTGCATGAAAACGACGCGCCTGATGCGCGACGTGCTCGGTTGGAGCAAGGACAAGCTGCGGGTCACGTTCCAGTCACGGTTCGGTCCGGAAGAATGGCTGCAGCCCTACACCGACAAGACCGTGGAGCAGCTGGCAAAGGATGGCGTCAGGAATGTCGCCGTGATGAACCCGGGTTTCGTGTCGGACTGCCTGGAAACGCTGGAAGAGATTGCCGGCGAAGTCGGCGAGATCTTCGAGGAAAACGGTGGTGAGAACTTCAGCCACATTCCCTGTCTGAATGACAGCGACCTCGGCATGGATGTCATCGCCCATGTTGTGCGTCGGGAACTTGGCGGCTGGATCTGACAGCCGCCCTTTCGGCAAAGCTCGTAAATTCTGACAGTAATCCCCATATAGTTGGTGTTGTGTTTGAAACGTGTCTGCATCTGGTCACAGATGCCGGCTAGCTATTTGCGCGGTCATTTACACTGCGGTCCAATTGCGCTGGAAGAAGGTCGCAATTCGGAGCATAGTGGCCGCACTATTCTATAGATTTAGGGGAGACGTTCATGCCTATCGCGGGATTGGATATTGTCCTGATCGGCCTTGTTGTGCTGGTCATTCTGATTTTTTTCGCCGGGGTGAAGACGGTTCCCCAAGGCTTCAACTACACAATCGAGCGCTTTGGCCGGTACCGCAAGACCCTGACACCGGGCCTGAATTTCATCATCCCGTTCATCGACCGCGTCGGCCACAAGCTGAACATGATGGAACAGGTGCTTGACGTGCCGACCCAGGAAGTCATCACGCGGGACAATGCCACCGTCAGTGCCGATGGTGTCACCTTCTATCAGGTGCTGGAAGCATCCCGGGCGGCCTATGAGGTGCTGGGTCTGCAAAACGCGATCCTAAACCTGACCATGACCAACATCCGCTCCGTCATGGGGTCCATGGATCTGGATGCGCTTTTGTCCAACCGTGACGAGATCAACGCCAAGATCCTGCGGGTTGTTGATGCCGCGGCAGAGCCCTGGGGCGTGAAGATCACCCGTATCGAGATCAAGGACATCAATCCTCCGCGGGATCTGGTCGATGCCATGGCGCGCCAGATGAAGGCAGAACGCGATAAGCGTGCCTCCATCCTGGAAGCGGAAGGCAAGCGGCAGTCGGAAATCCTGAAGGCCGAAGGCGAGAAACAGTCTTTGATCCTGGAAGCCGAAGGCCGGCGCGAATCGGCGTTCCGTGACGCCGAGGCCCGCGAGCGTGAAGCAGAGGCAGAAGCCAAGGCGACCCAGATGGTGAGTTCCGCAATTGCATCGGGCGACGTCCAGGCGATCAACTACTTCGTTGCCAACAAATATGTCGAGGCCTTCAAGGAACTGGCCACCTCGCGCAACCAGAAGACCCTTATCCTTCCCATGGAAGCCACGTCGCTCCTGGGGGCTCTGAGTGGTATCGGCGAGATCGCCAAGGAAGCCTTCAGCGACGACAAGGGCGGCAGCCGGACGTCGTCCCGCATCCCCAATACCGGGGCAAATGAGGGAGGTCCCGAGCGGTGAGCCTGATTGAAAGCACCATCGAAGCGCTTGGCCCCTGGAGCTGGTTTGTCCTTGGACTGATCCTGCTGGGCCTGGAGATCCTGGCGCCGGGCACGATTTTCCTGTGGTTCGGTCTGTCGGCCCTGGTGGTCGGTGTCGTGTCGCTGGTCTTCGATTTTGCCTGGCAGATTGATGTTGCGCTGTTTCTCGTGCTCTCGCTTGCAAGCTTGCTTGTCGGCCGGAGAATGATGCAGCGTCTCGCTTCTGAAAAGGGTGATCCGGGGCTCAATCAGCGCGGCAGCCGCTATATCGGTCGCGAGTTCACTCTGGCTGCCCCCTTGAACGAAGGCGCCGGGAACCTTTCCATCGACGACACGATCTGGCGGATCACCGGCCCGGACCTGCCGGCAGGCACGAAGGTGAAAGTGGACGCGATCGACGGCGCCCGGCTGGTCGTTTCGCGGGCCGAGTGAGGGCGGCCTAACGCCTTCCTGACAGATTAGGGTTTGTGGCCGAGCGGCAGCGGTGGTTCTTCCGCCTTCAGCAGAATGCCGACGCGCCGGTTGGCCGCAAGATACGGGTCGTTCGGGAAGAGCGGTTCCGTGTCCGCCTTGCCGACCACGGCATAGAACTGGTCGCCCGGCACGCCATATTCAGCCAGAATCTGCCGGGCGATGTTTGCCCTTTCGCTGGACAGGTCCCAGCCGGTGTAGTCCGGATTGGCGGACAGCTGACCAGCCGTCGTGTGGCCGGTGATTTCAACACGGTTCGGCATTTGCGCCAGCACCGGAGCCATCTTGGCTATCAGACGGCGCGTGGTCTCATAAGGATATTTTGACCCTTCCCGGAACATCGAGCGGCCATCCTGGTCGACCAGCATGATGTTGAGACCGTCTTCTGTCTCCTCCAGAATGATGTTGCTTGAAATCTCGGTGATTTCGGGCATTTCCTGCCAGGCTTGGCGGAGGGATGCTGCGGCGGTTGCGAACTGGCGCGGCTTTTCGATATCGGCCTCAAGCGTGTCGTGGGTATTGGCCTCCGGTCCCTGCTTGCGCCGCTTTTCGTGGCGCTCCTGGGAAAAGTCGGAATCCATCTCCTGTTCGACCTGGCTGATGTCCTTCATGTAGTCGCGAATCGGAATGCCCTCGACCTCGATGATGCCGGTCTTGCGGGAGGTGTCCTTGACGCCGAAGGCTTCGCGCATGGAGCCTGCAACGACCTGGAGCTTTTCCTTGTCCTGGATGGAAAAGGAAATGATCAGAACGAAGAAACACACCAGCAGCGACATCAGGTCGGCAAACGTCACCAGCCAGTCGGGTGCGCCTCCACCGCCTTGTTGTTTCTTTTTAGCCATACTCTGGTCCAGTTCGTTGGCTGTTACGCCGCTTCTTCCAGTTCAGCACGTGCCTTCTCAGGCAGGTAGGCAACCAGCATTTCCTTGATGAGAGCCGGGCTCTTGGATTCGCGAATCTGGCAGATGCCGTCGATAATCAGCGTCTGGTTGAGTTCGTCGACATCGAATTTTGCATCAAGCTTGTCCACCAGCGGCAGACACAGGATGTTGGATACAAGTGCGCCATAGAGGGTCGTCAGCAGGGCAACCGCCATGGAGGGGCCGATAGCGGCGGGATCATCCATGTTGGCCAGCATCTGCACCAGGCCGACCAGCGTCCCGATCATGCCGAAGGCCGGAGCCGAATCGCCGAGCGCCTTGAAGACGCGTCGCCCTTCAGACAGGCGCGACAATTGCAAGTCGCGCTCGCGTTCCATCGATTCCTTGATGAATTCAAGCTCGTAGCCGTCCGCGATATACTGAACACCCTTGGCCAGGATCGGGTCGGAGACGTCGACATTTTCCAGGCCCAGCGGGCCGGACTTGCGCACGATCTCACCCAGATTGGTGATCTCGTTGATCAGGTCGCGCGGGCTGGCGTTCTTGCCGGCCAGGGCCACCTTGAAGCCCGTAACGAAAGCGGCGGCGATGTCGGACAGTTGAAAACGGATCAGCGTGGCGGCCAGGCCGCCGCCGAACACGATCAGAATCGAGGGAATGTCAACGAACTGCGTGAAGCTGCCGCCGAGAAACACGGCGGTAACGACCACGCCAAATGCGCCGACAATTCCGATTAATGTCGCCAGATCCATTCTGTACACACACCAAGGTCTGTGGCTGTCGAGCCAAGTAAACTTTGGGGCAGTGTAAGAGGCTTATGGCTAATCAAATCCTAATGCCGAAGGATTTCAGCACCGGATCGTAACGAATTTCCGCCGGCGTGACGTGATTGTGATCGTGTTGTCCGCGTTTTCAGGCGGCGCCGATCCGCAGCAGGTCGTGCAGATGCACGATGCCAACGGGGCGTCCGTCTTCAACGACAAACACCGAGGTGATCGACAGGCTGTTGACCAGTTCCAGGATCGAAGCGGACAAGGTGTCGGTGGAAACGGTCTTGGGCGATTGGGTCATGATCTCGCCAGCCGTCTTCTCCAGGAGATTGGAAGAAACGTGCCGCCGCAAGTCACCATCCGTGATGATGCCTGTCAGTTGGCGCAATTCGTCCGTGACGCCAAGAACGCCGAAGCCTCGCTGGGTCATCAGCACGATGCCCTCGCTCATCGGCGTGCTGGCCGAGACAAGCGGCATGCGGTCACCGGAATGCATGATGTCCTTGGCAACCTTCAGGCTGGCACCCAACCGGCCGCCCGGATGGAAAATACGGAAGTCCTGTGCGGTAAAGCTGCGGCTTTCCAGGAGGGCGACGGCCAGAGCGTCGCCGATCGCGAGCTGAATCAATGCCGATGTTGTCGGCGCCAGTCCATGCGGACAGGCTTCCGTGACGCTCGGCAGTTTCATGACGATGTCCGACGCACGGCCGAGGGTGCTGTCCTCGCGTGACGTGATGGCGACGAGCGGGACCTTGAAGCGACGCGTGTAGCTGACAATTCCGGCCAGTTCCTGGGTTTCACCGGACCAGGAGAGGGCCAGGACCACGTCGTCTTCCGTGATCATGCCAAGATCGCCATGGCTGGCTTCGCTGGCGTGAACAAAGAAGGAGGGCGTGCCCGTGGACGCTAGGCTCGCGGCAATCTTGGTGCCGATGTGTCCGCTTTTGCCGATGCCGGTCACAATCACGCGGCCCGTGCTGTTCTGGATCAGCTCACAGGTCTGTTGAAATGGCGTTGCAAGGCCGTTTTTCAACGCTGTGCGCACTGCACTCAGGCCAGCAATCTCCGTTTCAAGGGTGCGTTCGGCAGACACGAGCGATTGGGAAGTCATGTCGAACTCTTCTTCGGAAGCGAGGTCGGACTGGAAGATTGCCATGATCTTAAAACTTTTTTGTTTTTGATGGATCAGCTCTAGGCCAGACGCTCAACGGGATCAAGAACCCGTGATCGATTAAATCGATTAGAATGCCTGACTTTATGTAACACCATGTAACTGCCAATTTGCAAAAAAGAAACGAAGCATTAACCAAGCTTGTTCAGTTTGGTGGGACTACGACGTCGACTGGTTCCGGAAGTCCATGCACCGCCTTTTGCCATTGCTGCTGTGTTTTGCCGCGTTGCAAACCACGCCCTCTGCTGCTCAGACAGCCTTGGGAGACTTGCGTGGCAGTTCCGACGCGGACAGCCCTCTTAATGCTGAAGACACGTCCGATCAGGCTGCTGACGCAGCTGATCCGAATCCGACACAGGCCAACGTCTTTTCCCTGCGTTCAACGCTCAATTCCGCCGCGGCGGAGACAGGCTCGAGCGGGCTCGGCACCAATGGCAGGGTCACGCCGGTGCGGCCCTTCTCCGACCGGATCGCGGCCGTCGGCAGAGCCGTTCCTTTGAATGGTTCCGGGATTGATGACAGTGTTTTCGGCGGAGACACCACATTTGATGCTGCTGACGGCATCCGTCTCGGGTCGTTCACCTTCACGCCACAGGTCACGGTCACCGGGGGCTATACGGACAACACGGCCCGTTCGTCCTCAGGCTCATCGGGAAGCCTCTACAGGATCTCTCCGGACCTTTCCTTGACGTCCGACTGGTCGCGGCACCAGTTCGACGTCTCCCTGCGTGGCACCTATACAGGGTATCCGGGCAATTCCGACGATGACGACGCTTCGGTTTTCGCGGCGGCAAACCTGCGGCTGGACATCAGCGAGGCCACCCGGGTGACCACCAGTCTTGCCTATTCTTATACGCGCGAGGAAGATGGCAGCGCGGAATCGACCTCATCGGGCACGGATCACAACCAGGAGATCTCGGGCGATCTGAGTGCCACGCGGGCCGTCGGCATTGTTGCGGCGACAGCGTCGCTGGGTGTGGATCGAAACATCTACACGACCGATGGCGGTTCCTCGCAAAGTGGCCGGGACAATACGCTCTATTCCGCCAGTCTGCGTCTGGATGGAAACACCGACAGCGTGATTTCGCCCTTTGTCGAAGGCTCGCTGCTGCTGAGGCGCTATGACCAGACCTGCAGCGACAGCCTGTGCGAAAAACGTGACGCCAACGGTTATCAGCTGCGCGGTGGTGTGACCATTGCGTCCGGACCGAAGATTACCGGCGAACTTGGGGTGGGCTGGCGCATCGAGGACATCGAGGACAGCCGCCTGGATGCCTTGACGGGCCTGGTGCTCGACGGGTCTCTTGTCTGGTCCCCCAGCCGCTTGACCACCGTGACGGCTGGCCTTGGCACAAGTTTTTCCTCAACAGATATTGACGGAGCGAGCGGGTCGATCATCTATTCGGGGGATCTGAGGCTTGCCCATGGCTTCAGTGATCGCCTGGTCGCGGAAACCGGGCTCGGCTACAGCTATCGGACCTATGAAGGTGCCGACATTGAAGAAAACACGTTGACCGGCTTCGGCGGGGTCACCTTCGCCCTGACACAGAATGTGGCATTGACGGCGGATTACACCCATCGCCGCTTCGACAGTTCGCAGGACGGCAGCGATTATACGGAAAACGCTATTGAAGCCGGGCTTCGGTTCCGTCATTAACTATACAGTAACCAAAGCTAGACCATTCATGGGCGGGGGCAGAACAGACACGAAATTGGGCGTCAAGGAGGCCCTAATGCGTAATGTTGTGCAACGGACTGCTGACAGAATGATGTCTTTGCCCTTTTCTGGACCCTCTGTGAAATCGCCGTTCCGCTTGGTGCGGACCGTGGGACTGTGCGCCATCCTCTGGATGATGGCGCTCATCGGCCTGACCGCGCCGTCCCAGGCCGATCCGGGTTTCGACAAGTTTGTCCGGGGCTTTTGGCCAAAAGCCCAGGCTGCGGGCATTTCGGCGCAGACCTACAATGCTGTCTTTACCGGCATGAAGCCGGATGACGACACGATCCGGCTGATGAACAAGCAGTCCGAGTTCGTCAAGCCGATCTGGGAATATCTGGACAGCGCCGTCTCCGATACGCGGGTCGAAAAGGGCCGCGAGATGCTGCGCGAATATGGTCCGGTCTTGAAGCAGATTGAAGCCAGATACGGCGTGGACCGTGAGGCGGTGCTAGCGATCTGGGGCATGGAGACCAACTATGGCGGCTTCATGGGCCGGCACAATGTCATCCAGGCTCTGGCAACGCTTGCCTACGCGGCCCCGCGCCGCAAGAGCTTCTGGCAGAAGGAACTCCTCACCGCGCTGGCCATCGTGCAGGCGGGCCATGTCCGTTTCAACGACATGGAAGGATCCTGGGCAGGCGCCATGGGGCACACCCAGTTCATGCCTTCCAGCTGGAAAGCCTATGCCGCCGACTATAATGGCGACGGCCGCCGCGACATCTGGACTTCTATCCCCGATGCTCTGGCCTCGACGGCCAATTATCTGAAAAAGCATGGTTGGCAGACCGGCAAGACCTGGGGATACGAAGTCAAGCTGCCGGCCGGGTTCGACTATCATCTGGCCGATGGCGACAAGACGCTGACGCTTGGCGAGTGGAGCCGTTATGGCGTGCGCCGCTCCAATGGCAGGGGTTTCCCGCGCCCGTCTGACAAGGGCATCCTGGTGCTGCCGGCCGGTGCCAGCGGCCCGGCTTTCCTGATGCTGCGCAATTTCTATGTCATCAAGCGTTACAACAACGCCACGGCTTACGCGTTGGCGGTCGGGCATCTTGCAGATCGGATCATCGGCGGTGGACCGCTCGCGGGAGACTGGTCGCGGGAACATCTGCCGCTGACCCGGTCGGAGACCGCAGAACTGCAGTCGCTCCTGAACCGGCACGGATTCTCGGTTGGCGCCGCGGATGGCAAGATCGGTCCGGCAACGCGGCGCGGTATTCGTGCCTATCAGAAGTCGCGCGGCATGATACCGGACGGGTATGCCTCCGTGGTTTTGCTGGCGCGGTTGAAACTCGGCAGCTAAACTCGGGCTGAAGAGAGCTTCATTGAGGACCCGCGAGTGCGCATTCCAAAGCGGCAGGCAAGCAGCTTGAAGAGCAGGGCAAAAACGGCGCGATGTGCTGCTGCCGTGCTTGCCTTTGCCTTGCTGGCCGAGCCGATGGATCTTGCCCTGGCGCAAACGATCCCCGATCAGGAAATCGTCGTTGCACAGAACGGCCCGTTCCGGGGCTTCAATCCGTTTGCGCCTCTGCAACGCCTGTTCGGTGGTGAGCGACGCAACAAGAAACAGCCCAAAACCCAGCAACGTCCGAAGGTGAGCCGTCCTGCCGGTGCGCCGCCCAAGTTTGAAAGCGTGCCGAAGGACCCGGACGCCGGCCTGATCGTCGTGGTTGGCGACCGGATGGCGCGCGGTGTCGCGGACGGGCTGAAATTCATGCTCGCCGACAAGCCCCATATCCGGGTTGAGCCCGTCACGCAGGACAAGGCCGGCTTTACAGGAGAGACACCGCCGGACTGGGCAACTGATGTCCTCTCCAAAATTCGCGGCGGGGACGTGAAGGCCGTTGTCGTCATGATCGGGCAACGCGACCTGAGCAAGACTTTCCCGGGCGACCCGCCGGTCGAGTTCATGACCGAGGAGTGGCTGGAAACCTATCGCAGCAAGGTGAACGCCCTGGTGCGCGTTGTTCGCCAGGAGAAGAAGCCGCTTGTCTGGGCCGGTCTGCCGCCCACCAACAACAAGCTCATCAACGCGGACTTCACGCAGCTGAATTCGATTTACGAAACAGCAGCGGCAGACCGGCGGGTGCGCTACGTTGACATCTGGGACATCTTTCTGGCCCAGGACGGCAGCTATTCTTCCTTCGGCCCGAATGTCGACGGCAAAAATGCGCGGCTTCGAACCGGTGACCGTATCGGTTTTACCTGGGACGGATACCGGAAAGTCGCCTTTTTCGTCGAACGCGAGCTGTTACGCCTTCTCGGCAGCTATGGCGGACTTGCCTTTGAAGGGGTCGAGGATGATCCGAATTTCATCGTTCTGACGGGCCGGACCACATCGCCGGAGGCGCTCCTCATGGGGGGCGAGGACGAGCGGTCCATGGACCCGAAGAGCCGCGCCTACCGTTTCTTCGTTCAGGGCGAGCCGCTACAGCCCATGCGAGGCCGGGTGGACAACCCGCAAATGCCGGAGGCGGTGGCCGTCGAAACGGACGATGTGCCGGTCCTGGACGTTCCGGGGTTGCGTGGCCCGCTTTCGGAGGCTCCGGTGGCTCCGAAGGGTGTGGGGACACGGATCTCGGTCACGATTCGCCCGCCCGGGCAGTGACGTTGCTCAATCCTTAGAAAAAGAAAAAGCCGCCAGCGTGAGCCGGCGGCTTCCTTGTAATGTCTGGCAAATGTCTTATCGCGGCAGGTCTGTTTCGCCGGTCAGGTAAAGATCGACGGCACGGGCGGCCTGGCGGCCTTCGCGGATGGCCCAGACAACCAGAGACTGGCCCTTGCGGACGTCACCGGCGGCAAAGACCTTGTCGATCGAGGTCTTGTAGTCGTCGGTGTTGGCCTTGACGTTGGTGCGGCCGTCCAGTTCCAGACTGTCACCGGCTTCGGCAACGTAAGTATCGAGCAGCGGGCCGGAGAAGCCGATGGCGGCCAGCACGAGATCGGCGCGCAGGATGAACTCGGTGCCTTCGATCGGGCGGCGTTTTTCGTCAACGCGGGCGCATTTGACGCCTTCCACCTTGCCGTCTTCGCCGACGAGACCAAGGGTGGCTGCGGAGAATTCGCGCTCAGCGCCCTCCGCCTGGCTGGAAGAGGTGCGGAATTTCGTCGGCCAGTATGGCCAGACGGTCATCTTGTCTTCCTTCAGCGGCGGGATCGGCCGGATATCGAGCTGGGTCACGGACAGCGCGCCCTGGCGGAACGCGGTGCCGACGCAGTCGGAGGCCGTGTCGCCGCCACCGATGACGACGACATGTTTGCCACCTGCCCAGATCGGCGCTTCGTCGCCTTCCGGCTCGCCGCCGACGCGGCGGTTCTGCTGTACGAGATACGGCATGGCCCAGTGGCAGCCTTCCATCTCCATGCCCTCGACGCCCGGATCACGCGGGCGCTCGGCGCCGGCGCACAGGATCACGGCGTCGTGGCGTTCGGTCAGTTCTTCCATGCTGACGGTGACACCGACATTGACGCCATAATGGAAAGTCACACCCTCGGCTTCCATTTGGCTCACGCGCTTGTCGATGTAGTGCTTTTCCATCTTGAAATCGGGAATGCCGTAGCGCAGCAGGCCACCGGCCTTCGGCTCGCGCTCGTAGACATGCACCGTGTGGCCGGCGCGGGCGAGCTGCTGGGCAGCGGCCATGCCGGCCGGGCCGGAGCCGATGATGGCCACGGCCTTGCCGGTCTTGGTCGCGGACGGCTCGGGCACGATCCAGCCCTGCTCCCAGCCCTTGTCGGCAATCGCCTGTTCCACGCTCTTGATGTTGACCGGAATGTCTTCCAGGTTCAGCGTGCAGGCTTCCTCGCAGGGGGCCGGGCAAATGCGGCCGGTGAACTCCGGGAAGTTGTTGGTGGAGTGCAGGTTCCGCAGCGCCAGGTCCCAGTCGCCCTGGAAGACCAGGTCGTTCCAGTCCGGGATCTGGTTGTTGACCGGGCAGCCGGTCGGGCCGTGACAGAACGGAATGCCGCAATCCATGCAGCGGGCCGCCTGGTTGGCGACTTCCTGATCGTTCAGCGGAATGGTGAACTCGCGGAAATGGCGAATACGGTCGGATGCAGGCTGATACTTCTGTTCCTGCCGATCGATTTCCAGAAAACCGGTTACCTTGCCCAAGGTGACCTCCTCATAACTAATCTCGTTCACAAGGTGGCTCGATCGGCCGGCCAGTCCGGCCGAGAGCCCTGTTGTTCAAGTGCCGGGGTTATTCGGCGGCAACCATCCCCAGACGTTGCTCTTCCATTTCGCGCAGCGCCCGGCGGTATTCGACCGGCATGACCTTGACGAATTTCGGACGGTAGGTGGTCCAGTCGTCCAGGATTGCCTGTGCCTTGGTCGAGCCCGTGTACTCCACGTGCTTGGTCAGCATCTGGCGCAGGCGCTCGTCATCGTGACGGGTCATGTCGCACGAAAGGTCCACGCGGCCCTTGTGCTCGATGTCGCCGCCATGGTGATGCAGCTTTTCCAGAAGGTCGTCTTCTTCCGTTACCGGCTCCAGGTCGACCATGGCCAGGTTGCAGCGTGAGCCGAAAGAGCCGTCCTCGTCGAGCACATAGGCGATGCCGCCGGACATGCCGGCCGCGAAATTGCGGCCGGTCTGGCCGATGACAACGACAACACCGCCGGTCATGTATTCACAGCCGTGGTCGCCGACACCTTCGACAACGGCGACGGCACCTGAGTTGCGCACGGCAAAACGTTCACCGGCGACGCCACGGAAGTAACATTCGCCTTCCGTCGCCCCGTAAAGCACCGTGTTGCCGACAATGATCGAGTTTTCGGCGACGATCCGCGTGTTTTCCGGCGGGCGTACGATCAGCTTGCCCCCGGCAAGACCCTTGCCGACATAGTCATTGGCATCGCCGACCAGGTTCATGGTCACGCCGCGGGCGACGAAGGCACCGAAGGCCTGTCCGGCCGTGCCCGTCAGGTTGACGGTCAGCGTGTCGGGTTTCTTCAGCGCCTTGCTGCCGTAGCGCTTGGCGATTTCACCCGACAGCATCGCACCGACGGAGCGGTCGACGGAGCAGATGGTCTCGTTGACAATTGTCGGCTCGCGGCTATCCAGCGCCGGCTGGGCAGCTGCGATCAGGCGGCGGTCCAAGATGTCGACGATCGGGTGCTCCTGGCGCGCCGTCCAGCGGGTCTCCTCAGGAGCTGCTTCCGGCTGGAAGAAGATCCGCGAGAAGTCGAGGCCCTTGGCTTTCCAGTGCTCGAGAGCGGCGTTCTTGTCGAGATAGTCGGACCGGCCGATCAGATCGTCCAGTTTCGCGATACCGAGGCCTGCCATCAGTTCCCGAACTTCCTCGGCAACATAGAAGAAGTAGTTGATGACATGTTCCGGCGTGCCCTTGAAGCGCTTGCGCAGGACCGGGTCCTGGGTCGCAATGCCCACAGGGCAGGTGTTGAGGTGACACTTGCGCATCATCAGACAGCCGGCTGCGATCAGCGGAGCGGTCGAGAAGCCGAACTCGTCTGCACCGAGCAGCGCGCCGACGAGAACATCACGCCCGGTGCGCAGGCCGCCATCGACCTGAAGCGCAATGCGCGAGCGCAGGCCGTTGAGCACCAGGGTCTGCTGGGTCTCGGCCAGGCCGATTTCCCAGGGGCTGCCGGCATGCTTGATCGAGGTCAGCGGCGACGCGCCGGTGCCACCGTCATAGCCGGAAATGGTGATGTGGTCGGCACGGGCCTTGGCGACGCCGGCGGCAACGGTGCCGACACCGACCTCGGAGACCAGCTTGACGGAAATGTCGGCTTCCGGATTGACGTTCTTCAGATCGTAGATCAGCTGTGCCAGATCCTCGATCGAATAGATGTCGTGGTGCGGCGGCGGCGAAATCAGGCCGACGCCCGGAGTGGAGTGGCGGACTTTCGCGATCACCGCATCCACCTTGTGGCCCGGCAGCTGGCCGCCTTCGCCCGGCTTGGCGCCCTGGGCGACCTTGATCTGGATCATGTCGGAGTTGACCAGATACTCGGTGGTCACGCCGAAGCGGCCGGAGGCCACCTGCTTGATGGCGGAGCGCTGCGGGTTCTGGGATCCGTCCGGCAGCGGGTTGAACCGCTCCGGTTCCTCGCCGCCTTCACCGGTGTTCGACTTGCCGCCGATCTTGTTCATGGCGATCGCCAGCGTCGAATGGGCTTCGCGCGAGATCGAACCGAAGGACATGGCGCCGGTGACGAAGCGCTTGACGATGTCCTCAGCCGGCTCGACGGCGTCAAGGTCGATCGGCGTGGTGCCGATTTCCTCGGCGGATTTCACCCGGAACAGTCCACGGATCGCATAACGGCCGCTTTCCTCGTTCACTTCCTTGGCGAAGGCCCGGTACATGTCCGGCAGCTTGGAGCGTACCGCATGCTGCAAGGTGGCGATGCTGTCCGGCGTCCACATGTGGCTTTCGCCGCGGGTCCGGTAGGCATATTCACCGCCGACTTCCAGCGAGCGACGCAGGATGGCGACATCACCGAAGGCTTCCTCGTGGCGCTGCACGGTTTCCTCGGCGACTTCGGCAAGGCCGATGCCCTCGATCATGGTGGCGGTGCCGAAGAAGTATTTCTTGACGAAGTCGGTGCCGAGACCGACGGCATCGAAGATCTGCGCGCCGCAATAGGACTGGTAGGTCGAGATGCCCATCTTGGACATGACCTTCAGGATGCCCTTGTCGATCGACTTGATGTAGCGCTCGACGACCTCGTACTGATCGACCTCTTCCGGGAAGTCCATCTCCATATGCATGGAGAGCAGGGTCTCGAAGGCGAGATACGGGTTGATCGCTTCCGCACCATAGCCGGCCAGAACGCAGAAGTGATGGACTTCGCGGGCTTCACCGGTTTCAACCACGAGACCGACGGAGGTGCGCAGTCCCTTGCGGATCAGGTGATGGTGCACGGCCGCGGTCGCCAGCAGGGCCGGGATCGCGATCCGGGACCGGTTGATCAGGCGGTCGGACAGGATGATGATGTTGTAACCGTCGCGGACGGCCTTTTCGGCGCGCTGGCAAAGCTCGTCGAGCGCGCTTTCCATGCCGCCGGCGCCTTTTTCGGCATTATAGGTAATGTCCAGCGTCTTGGCGGAGAACTGATTGTCCGCCACATCGCCGATGGCGCGGATCTTTTCCAGGTCCTCGTTGGTCAGGATCGGCTGGCGGACTTCCAGGCGCTTCGAGGTCGAGGCGCCTTTCAGGTCGAAGATGTTCGGGCGCGGGCCGATGAACGACACCAGGCTCATCACCAGCTCTTCACGGATCGGGTCGATCGGCGGGTTGGTGACCTGCGCGAAATTCTGCTTGAAATAGGTGTAAAGCAGCTTGGACTTGTCGGACAGCGCCGAGATCGGCGTGTCGGTGCCCATGGAGCCGATGGCTTCCTGGCCGACAGTGGCCATTGGCGTCATCAGCAGCTTGATGTCTTCCTGGGTATAGCCGAAGGCCTGCTGACGGTCGAGCAGGCTCTCACCGGCCACAGGTGCGCGCTGACGCACGCCCGGCTGGTCTTCCAGAACGATCTGCGAGCGGTGCAGCCAGTCCTTGTAGGGGTTGGCCGTTGACAGCTGGCGCTTGATCTCGTCGTCGGAGACGATGCGGCCTTCTTCCAGGTCGATCAGCAGCATCTTGCCCGGCTGCAGGCGCCATTTCTGGACGACGCGCTCCTCGTCCACTGGCAGCACGCCGACTTCGGAGGACATGATGACGAAGTCTTCGTCCGTCACGATGTAGCGGGCCGGACGCAGGCCGTTGCGGTCAAGGGTTGCGCCGATCTGGCGGCCATCGGTGAAGGCAACGGCGGCCGGGCCGTCCCACGGTTCCATCAGGGCCGCATGATATTCGTAGAAGGCGCGGCGGTTGTCGTCCATCAGCGGATTGCCGGCCCAGGCTTCCGGGATCAGCATCATCGCTGCATGGGCGAGCGAGTAACCGCCCATGGTCAGGAATTCGAGCGCGTTGTCGAAACAGGCCGTGTCCGACTGTCCTTCATAGGAAATCGGCCAGAGCTTGGAAATGTCGTCACCCAGCAGCGCGGAGGAGACAGAGGCCTGGCGCGCGGCCATCCAGTTGACATTGCCGCGCAGCGTGTTGATCTCGCCGTTATGAGCCACCATCCGGTAAGGGTGGGACAGGTCCCAGGACGGGAAGGTGTTTGTCGAGAAACGCTGGTGCACCAGGGCCAGGGCGGATGTAAAGCGCTCGTCCTTCAGGTCGGCATAATAAGCGCCGAGCTGGTAGGCGAGGAACATGCCCTTGTAGACGATGGTGCGGCTCGACAGGGAAACAATGTAGAAGCCCTTTTCGACCGCATCGGTCTCGGCGCGCACGGTGTTGGAAATGACCTTGCGCAGCACGTAGAGGCGGCGCTCGAACGCATTGTCGTCGTCGCCATTGGATTTTCTGATGAACACCTGGCGCGACACCGGCTCGGTCGCGGCAATGTCAGGTGCCTTGGAGAGCGAGGAATTGTCGACGGGAACATCGCGCCAGCCGATCAGATCCTGGCCTTCGGCCTTGATGACACGCTCGACGATTTCCGTGCACTTGGCGCGCAGGGCGTCGTCCTGCGGCATGAAGATGAAACCGACGCCATATTCACCGGCTTCCGGAAGCGGTGTGCCGGCGGCGGCCAGCTCTTCGGCAAAAAAGGTGTGCGGCATCTGGATCAGCATGCCGGCGCCATCGCCCATCAGCGGATCTGCGCCAACGGCGCCGCGGTGAGTCAGGTTCTCAAGGACCTGCAGACCGTCGGAGATGATCTTGTGGGACTTCTCGCCCTTCAAGTGGGCAACAAAGCCCACGCCACAGGCATCGTGTTCGCGCGACGGATCGTAGAGCCCTTTGTCGGCGGCCGTGCCCAGTCGTTCGGCAAGAGTTCGGGTGGCGGTGGTCTTTTCGACGTCTCCCCCGGCTTGCATGGCTGTGCTGGTCGTCAGCTCTCGTCTCGTCATGTGCGCCCTCACTGTTAACCCCAGTGCCACCGTGGCATAAAGCGTCCGGTTCCGTTCGGGTCGCATTCCATCAAGAATGCGGCTCGGCGAACCCTGGCTCGTCTGCCCCGGCTCTGTTGTGTATTAACCGCGCCGGTTCATCAAAACAAACCGCCGCATTGACGCAGCGGCCCTGCCGCTGCCGGGACATCTTGTCCCGCCTCTATGCGAATCCTCCCCGGATCCGCCTGATGGTCTGCCTGTTCACCACGTCCGCCGCGGCCCTTGGACCCGTCCGGCGCCCTTCAGTAATTGGGACAGTATCCCTGTCCTATTCCAGGCGGCGCGAACATGACAGATTTCACCGCCAGGAGCAAGAGTGTTTCTGCGTGGGCGCATTATAATTGTTTCGCGCAAAAAGTTCCATTCGTCCGGAATGGTCATTTGGGCGCGGTTTTGGGTAAGATTCTTGCGTTTGTTAAGACATTGAACAAACTGCTCTCAAAATGGTCACAGCCGTTTGATTTCCTATTTATCGGCAATATGCTCCATTACGAACTGCGCCGCGCAGTCGAAATTGGGTGGCGGCCGATATTGAATCTATTGTTCGACCAGAGGAGTTCGAAATGACGCAGAAGGCTATGACCGCAGCGATTGTCGCAGGTGCCGTTGCTACCGCCGTTGCAGGCCTGTCCACGACCGCCCCGGCCAATGCCCAGGCCAAGGAAAAGTGCTATGGTGTTTCCCTGGCCGGCAAGAACGACTGTGCCGCGGGCCCGGGCACCACATGTGCCGGTACGTCCACCGTCGATTATCAGGGCAATGCCTGGACCCTCGTTCCGAAGGGCACCTGTGTGACCATGGACTTGCCGGACGGCCGCAAGGGCTCTCTGACCGCGCTTGACCGCGACCTGCCGAAAGCCTGATAGGGGCCTGTCGCCCGGCCGCAGATGCGGCCACACCATTCGGGCAGGCGGGAAAACAACCGCCTGCCGGATGTCTGTGTCATCGACCCGGAGTACAGAATGACCGCCCAATTCCCGACCGCGACCCGCATCCCCGCCGATGTGCCTGCGCGGGCAGGCGCGGGACTGAAGGGCGAGCACATTCCCGAAATTCTGGAAAGCCGGGCGGATCTCGGGTTTTTCGAAGTTCATGCGGAAAACTACATGGGGGCGGGCGGTGCGCCGCACCGGCTGCTGGAAGCCATTCGCGAGATCTATCCCCTGTCCCTGCACGGTGTCGGGCTTTCCATCGGCGGTGAAGGCCCGCTGGACAAGGCACATCTCGCCCGTCTTGCCGAATTGAACAGGCGTTACCAACCGGGCCTCTTTTCAGAGCATCTCGCCTGGTCGACCCATGACACCACCTATTACAACGACCTCCTGCCGGTGCCCTATGACGGGACAACGCTCCAGCGGGTCTGCGATCATATCGACGAGGTCCAGGAGACCGTCGGCCGGCGCATGCTCCTTGAAAATCCGTCGACCTATGTCGCCTTCGCGCAGAGCACGATGAGCGAGATCGATTTTCTGACGGAAATCACGCGTCGGACCGGCTGCGGGCTGCTGCTCGACGTCAACAATGTCCATGTCTCGTCCATTAATCACGAGCGCTCCGCCGAAGACTATCTGGCCGAATTCCCGATGGATGCCGTCGGTGAACTTCATCTGGGCGGACATGCGCCCGACACCGACGATGCCGGCCGGCCGCTGCTGATCGATGCCCACGACCGGGAAGTCGACGAGGCTGTCTGGGCGCTCTACGAATTGGTGCTCCGGAAAACCGGGCCGCTGCCAACCTTGATCGAATGGGACAACGATGTGCCGGCCTGGCCGGTGCTGCTTGCCGAAGCACAGGCCGCCGATCGCATCCTGGCCGAAGCCGCCGACCGGCCGCTCAAGCAAGCCGGCTGAGATGAAGAGCGCAATGACATCCTTGAAGCCTGACAGCAGCGTCCATTTCAGCGCGGCCCTGCTCGATCCGGACAGTCCCCTTCCCGAGGGGATCGTTGGACCGGACGGAAAACCCGCGCCGAAACGGTTCAACGTCTACCGGAACAACGTGGTTGTCAGCCTGTGCGAGGCGCTCGGGAAAACCTACCCGTCGATCAAGGCCCTGCTGGGCGAGGACTACTTCAACGCCCTGGTGCGGGCCTTTGTCTCCCGGACCCCGCCGCAATCGCCGGTTCTGATCTGGTATGGCGCGGAGTTTCCGGATTTTGTCGAAACTTTTCCGCCGCTGGAAGCCTATCCCTATCTTGCGGATGTGGCGCGGGTGGAGTGGGCGTGGCTGCAGGCCTATCATGCTGAGGATGCCGCACCGATGGACCCTACGGAACTGGGGGCACTGCCGCCGGGCGAGGTTGGCGATGCCCGGTTTCGGCGTCACCCGGCTGCCTGGGTAATCTCCACGGCCTGGCCGGTCCTGGACTTGCTCCGGGCCAACCGGTTTGACGAAGAGGTCGAGATCGATCTGGGCACAGCCCAGCCGGTCCTGATCACGCGGCCGGAGCTCGACGTCGAGCTGATGTCGTTGCGCCCGGGCGCTGACCTGTTCCTGCAGGGTCTTTTCAACGGGCAATCGCTTGGGGAAGCCGCACTGGCGGCCCAGGAGAACTGCCCGACGTTTTCACTGTCCGACAGCCTGTCGGATTGTCTTTCAAATGGTGCTTTTCAAGGCCTTGCAACGGCCGAGACTGACTGAACCCGGACGCTGACAGAACCGGGAAGGGGGTAACTATGGGTGCATTGATCGGATTATTCGTACGTTTGTACACGTTCGTTTTCGGGACGCTGGAACGCTTGACCAATGGCTGGTTTCTCGGACTTGCCTCGCGGCTCATCTTTGCGGCAGTTCTGCTGGATTTCTTCTGGAAATCGGCTGAGACCAAGATCGGTGGCAGTGTGATGAACATCTTCACGCCGACGGCGGGCGCCTACGCACAAATGTTGCCCAAGCTGATGGAGCAGGTCAGCTATGACACCAGCCAGGTAGCGTTTTTCCCCTACGGCTTGATCGTCCTGCTCGGGACCTGGGGCGAATTCATTCTGCCAGCGCTTGTCGTGGTTGGGCTTTTTACCCGCTTTGCCAGCCTCGGCATGATCGTCTTCATCTGCGTGATGACCTATGTTGACATCTATGGGCATGGCGTCGATGCCAAGACCATCGGTTCGCTGTTCGACAATGATCCCTATTCGACAATTGCCGATGATCGCCTGCTCTGGATCTTCCTGCTTCTGGTGCCGACCCTGAAGGGCCCGGGCGTGGTCTCGCTCGACTGGCTGCTCGGCCGATCCTATCGCAAGCGGGAAATGTATTACGATTAAAATCATGTTGCCGGTTTCTCGACGAGCTGATTAAACCGGCACATGAATTTTGCCAGTGACAATTGGGCGGGTGCGGCTCCGGCGGTG
Organism: Labrenzia sp. VG12; assembly: GCF_002237595.1. Classification (NCBI taxonomy): domain Bacteria; kingdom Pseudomonadati; phylum Pseudomonadota; class Alphaproteobacteria; order Hyphomicrobiales; family Stappiaceae; genus Labrenzia; species Labrenzia sp. VG12. Next base: position 3,539,894 of record NZ_CP022529.1, on the reverse strand, counting down.
ATGTCGGCGCTCTCCCGCCATAATTCCGGCTTTGCGCCGGCTTATGGCACGGACCCGCTGACCGCGTCCGTTGCCGAGACCTTCACCAGGATTTTCGAGCGGGAGGTGGCCGTCTATTTCGTCGCCACCGGTACCGCGGCCAACTCCTTGGCGCTCGCCGCCTACGCCAAACCGGGCGGCGCGATCTTCTGCCACCGGGAGTCCCATATCCAGGTCGATGAGTGCAATTGCCCGGAATTCATGACGTCCGGCGGCAAGCTGGTCAGTGTCGGCGGGCCGAATGGCAAGATGACGCCGGAAGGTTTGAGAGAGGCTATGGCAGCCTTTCCGGACGGCGTGGTGCATCACGGCCAGGTGGCCTCTGTCTCTCTCAGCCAGGCAACGGAAAGCGGAACGGTCTATACGCTTGACGAGATTGCCGCTCTCAAGGCGGTTTGCGCTGAGCGGTCGGTGCCGCTGCACATGGATGGTGCACGCTTTGCGAACGCCCTGACGACGCTCGGCTGCACACCGGCCGACATGACCTGGAAAGCCGGGGTCGACGTGCTCTCCTTCGGCGCCACCAAGAATGGCTGCTGGTGCGCGGAAGCGGTGGTGTTTTTCGATCTGGAAGCCGCCAAAGGTTTTGAGTATTTCCGCAAGCGTGGCGGGCACCTTTTTTCCAAGAGCCGGTTTGTGGCGGCCCAGTTCGATGGCTATTTCGAGGATGACAACTGGCTGACGACGGCGAGCCACGCCAATGCCATGGCGAGCCGGCTGGCGGACGGCATCCGCAGCCGGGGCGGTCGGACGGCCTGGCCGGTTGAAGCCAATGAACTGTTCCCGATCCTGAAACGCAGCCAGTTCGATGCGCTCCAGGCGGCGGGCGCCTTGATCTATGAATGGCCGGCCAAGGAGCTCGCGCACGATCACGCTCCGGCAGATGACGAGGTCTGTTTCCGCATGGTCTGCAGCTTCGCAACCTCCGACGAAGACGTGGATGCGTTCCTGAAGGTTCTGGCGGCGGTGGGATGATCAATCTTTGACGGTGGGTCTGTGACACATTGCTGTGTCACCCCGGACGACAGAAGGGAGATCCGGAGCCTGCTCGCTTCCAGAGATCTGCTGCCTGGACAAGCGGTGCGGCGAGTGGGGCCCGGATCTGCGCTTCGCTTGTCCGGGATGACACTCACGTGCCACGCAGATTTCCTGGGCTCATCAAATGGTGTCCATGACTTAAAAAAGGCGCCCGGTTTCCCAGGCGCCCTGCATTCTTATGCCGCGAAGGCGATGATTAGTGCGCGGTTGATTCGATCTGCTTGGCGGAGCCGGAGCTGATCTCGATCTTGCGCGGCTTCATGGCTTCCGGGATCTCGCGCACGAGATCGACATGGAGCAGGCCGTTTTCCAGGCTGGCGCCTTCCACGCGGACATGTTCAGCAATCTGGAAGCGGCGCTCGAAGGTGCGCGAGGCGATGCCGCGGTAAAGAACTTCGCGGTCGCTGTCTTCCTCGGATTTTTCGCCCTTGATGGTGAGCACGTGTTCCTTGGCTTCCACGCTCAATTCCGCATCGGTGAAGCCGGCGACGGCCATGGTGATGCGATAGGCGTTCTCGCCAGTGCGCTCGATGTTGTAGGGCGGATAGCTCGGCGCTTCATTGCCGGCGCTGTCGAGCATGGAGAAGAGACGGTCGAACCCGACGGTGGACCGGTAAAGCGGAGAAAAGTCTAAGTGACGCATGTATTTGTCCTCTCTTTGAGCAACTGATACTTCGTTTGGTTTGCGCATCCTTCTGTCCCCCGATTGGCGGGACCGGACCGCTGTGCAGACCCGTCATTGGCGCCTGCACTACAGGATTTGGGCATTCGGATTTTTCATTTCAAGAGGGAGATAGTCTCGCGCAGGTGCAAAACCTGAACCGCACATGAACGCCGCCTTCCGGCTGTGTTCAAGTGCCCTGGCGCATTGTCTTTCCAACGTCAGCACGGTGCTGACCGAGCCGTCAGGAGAGACCAGATGTTCATGACCGTTTCCAAATTGTCCGCCCCGATCGCCGGCGCCCTTCTGCTGGCAACCATCGGTTATGCCGGTGCAGCCCCCGCGATGCCGCAAGCCGCCAATCTCAAGTTTCAACCGGCTCCGTCCGAGCTGGTTGTCGAGGTCGATCACCGGGGGAAGAACGGCCGCAACGGTCATCGCCGTCATGGCTGGGACAATGGCTGGGGGTACCATGAAATGGGACCGCGCCAGATTCGCCGCAGTCTGCGCCATCGGGGCTTCCACAAGATCCGCATTCTCGACCGCCGCGGCCCGATGTACATCGTGAAGGCCCGTGCCTGGGGCGGGCAGAAATTCCGGCTGGTCGTCGATAGCCGTACCGCGCAGATCGTGCGCAGCCGCCCGCTCGGCCGCGGTCACCGTCACGGGCCCTACTGGCAGGGTCGTTGGTACTAGGTTGCATTTTCAGGGACTTTTCAGGGCCGGTTCCATGTCGGAGCCGGCCTGAAGCTGTTGTTCGGTGGTAGCGGGGCGGTTATCAGTGTGAGACAATAACGACTGCAAGAATTCGCGGTATCAGCTGATTCGAGATATCCGCCGGTCCTCTTGCCTGGAGCGAGACAGGTACCCGATTGAAAAAGAAAAAATCTGCAGACCCCGGCAAAGAAAAACGCGCCTCGCTGATTGGACAGGCCGACAACCCGGTGCCCGATGGGGCCCAGTGCGGCTTTGTGACCACACCCGATCGCATCCGGATCCGCTATGCCCATTGGCCGGCGGGCGGGACGCGGCGCAAGGGCACCGTCACCTTGCTTCAGGGGCGCGCGGAATTCATCGAGAAGTATTTCGAGGTGATCCAGGACCTGCGTGATCGGGGATTTGCCGTGGTTGCCTTCGACTGGCGGGGGCAGGGTGGATCCCAGCGGGTTACCCGCAACCCCAGGCGGGGGCACGTCTCGAATTTCAGGAAGTTCCGCATCGATCTCAGAACGGTTCTGAAGGAAGTGTCCCTGGCCACCTATCCGGGACCGCATTTCGCATTGGCCCATTCGACCGGTGCTCTTGTCCTGCTGTCCGATACGGAACGGCTCAGAACCATGCTGGACCGTGCGGTCCTGACGGCGCCGTTGCTCGGCCTGCCCTCCGGGGCCTGGCTGCCGGGGGCTAGCGGTCTCCGCCGGCGGCTCCTGCGCATTGTCAGCCTTGGCCTTCTTGGCCGCGAACCCCTCAAAGCCAAGGCGCCGAAGACCTCCTGGTTCCTGGAAAAGATCGGCTTCCGGCTGGCCCGGTTCATGTCATTGATCGGACTTGGCCGGTTGTTCATCCCCGGCGGCAATGGCAAGCTGTTTGTACCGTTTGAGAGCAACCGGCAGACGTCTGACCGGGTCCGGTTCGACCGCTTCAACAAGGTGCTTGAAAAAGCCCCGGAACTGGGTGTCGGTTCGCCGACCTTCGGCTGGCTGTCGGCCATGGGCAGAACGGCGATGGCGCTTCGAAAACGTCAGGCGGGACCGAACATCAAACTTCCCTGCCTGGTGCTGGCGGCCGGAGGTGACCGGATCGTCTCAACGCCGATGATCGAGGATTTTGTCTCCAGAACCAAGTCGGCCGCTTATGTGGAAATTGCCGGGGCGGAGCACGAACTGATGACCGAGCGCGATGTTTTTCGCGATCAGTTCTGGGCGGCTTTTGATGCCTTTGTCCCGGGATATGAAGCGGAGCAGGACCTGGACCGCGCGCAGCAGGTCATGCCACGGGCGGCCACACCGCAATGATCAGGTGAGGGCCAGTTCTCGAAGCAGGATCTCGTGCAGGCGGGGGGTGCCGGATGCAACGATCTGCCCGCCCTCTGCCGGCGATCCGCCGGTCCAGGTGGTGACAACGCCGCCGGCCCCCTCAATAATCGGTACCAGAGCAACAATGTCGTAGGCCTGAAGGCCGGATTCGATCACGGCATCGCCATGACCGGCGGCAACCATGCAATAGGCGTAGCAATCCGTGCCGTAGCGGGACAGCTGGGCCTGGGTTTCGACACGGTCGAAGGCTGCGCGCTCGCTGTCGTTGAAGAGCGCAGGTGTGGTGGTGAAGATGGTGGCGTCCTTCAGGTCTTCACAGGCCCGGGTCGAGATCCGGTTGGTGCCGAGCGGGCCCCGGTACCAGGCCATGGCGCCGTCGCCACCGAAGCGTTCACCGATATAGGGCTGCACCATCATGCCCAGGCTGGGCCGGCCCTCGGTCTTCAGCCCGATCAGCGTGCCCCAGGTCGGCAGTCCGGTGATAAAGGCTCTCGTGCCGTCGATCGGATCCAGCACCCAGACATGTTCTGCGCCCAGATTTTCCGGGCCGTGTTCCTCGCCCAGGATGCCATGGTCCGGATAGGCCTTGTTGATCAGGTCGCGCATGGCGGTTTCGCCGTTCCTGTCGGCGACCGTTACCGGGTCGAAGCCGGTGTCCCATTTGTTGTCGACCGCAAAGCCCTGCCGGAAATGCGGCATGATCGCGTGGCTGGCCGCATCCGCAAGCCTGTCCAAAAAAGAGGCATAAGCATGGGAGCTGGAAACAGGCTGCGACATCAATATCCTCCGCCGGGCAACACGCCGTCATTATCAGGTCAGTCTGAAGTGCCGCCTGTATAACCTGTTCTGCAAAAAAATGAATCTGCAAAACCTGATCAGAGCATTTCCCGGTCAGATTGGCTCATTCTGTTTGAGGTCTGGCGAGGTGATCTGCGCGGAGGGGCGGGCAGCCCATAGCGGGGCTATGGACAAGCGGTCCGACAAAGCAGGCAGCCGCCAGACACAAATCCGAAGGGCCGGGCCAGTTTGGTTCAATGCCCGCGGAAGCTGTCTCGACCGTGCCGCCAGCACGCTCTTCGTCAGCTTCCTTGACCTTGAACCAAACTGGCTTCGGCAGAAGGCGCCAATCTGAACGGGAAATGCTCTAACTGCTCATACTTTGTTCAGTTTGAGAGGGTGTGGAGGCTTGACGTTTGTGCGGTGCAATGCGATTTTATTGCGGTGCGATACGTTGTATTGCACGCGCCCTCCTTGGGCGTTTCCTCCCTAGACTCGGGCCGCCTCATTTCTTGAGTGCGGCCTTTTTTTTATTCGGCAGCGATGGAGTCGGCGGGCAGGGCAGCATCCGGCATGGATGTGAGTTCGCGGGCAAAATCACGCAGATTGTGAAACAGGTCGCCGAAGCCTGCGGAGGGTTCCTGCGTGGCCTCATTCAGATATAGGCCACGGTTGATCTCGATCTGAAGGGCATGCAGGCCGCTTGACGGACGGCCGTAATGTTCCGTGATGAAGCCGCCGGCATAAGGTTTGTTGCGGGAAACGCTGTATCCCATGTCTTTCAGGATGGTGCAGGCAAATTCGGTCAGGTCGCTGCTGCAGCTGGTGCCATACCGGTCGCCCAGGATGAAATCCGGGCGTGTATCCGTGGTCTGGCATTTGACGCTGGAGGGCATCGAATGACAATCGATCAGCACCGCATGGCCGAATGTGACGTGGGTCTGGGCAAGAAGACGCCGCAACGTGGAATGATACGGCTTGTAGATTTCCTCGACCCGGCTGAGCGCTTCTTGAACCGGGAGCTTGTGCCGGTAGATCTCGTGATTTTCACTGACGATGCGGGCGACGGTGCCGAGACCGCCTGCGACCCGGATCGAGCGCACATTTGCGTAAGTCGGCAGCCGGCCTTCGAACATCTTCGGGTCGAGCTCATAGGGCTCGCGGTTCACATCCAGATAGGCGCGGGGGAAATGCGCGCGCAGCAATGGCGCACCGAGCGGCACCACATGGGCGAAGAGATCGTCCACATAGGCATCTTCCGAACGGCGAATGGACTTTTCATCGAGTCGCGAGGATTCCAGGAAGCTCTTTGAATACTGCCGGCCGGAATGGGGCGAATTGAAAACGAAGGGGATCCGCTGATCTGCGGGGCACAGGACATCGAACGCTGGCAGGCCGTTGAAGTCGGCTTCAAAGGGAGCTTTTGATGAGGGCTTCTGATTGTCCGTCAAATTGTTTTTCCCGTTGCCCGCCCGATTTGGCGATCACCCATGGTGCCAAGGAATCAACACACAGTCCACAGTGATGACCTCAAAACCCAAGGAGAACCAATTCTTCCTATCATTCTGTGGAATTCGAGCTATAACCGGCTGAAACACAACCGCCATAGAATAAGGGACCTGGTCGATCAAGATGCCGCGTATCCTGCTTGCCGAAGATGACAATGACATGCGCCGCTTTCTGGCCAAGGCGCTGGAAAATGCCGGTTATGATGTCGTCTCGTTCGATAACGGCAAAAGTGCCTATGAACGTTTGCGCGAAGAGCCGTTCTCGCTGCTCCTGACCGACATCGTGATGCCGGAAATGGACGGGATCGAACTGGCACGGCGGGCGACCGAACTCGATCCGGACCTGAAGGTGATGTTCATCACCGGTTTTGCCGCGGTGGCGCTCAATCCGGAATCGGACGCCCCAAAGGACGCCAAGGTCCTGTCGAAGCCGTTTCATCTCAAGGACCTGGTTCAGGAAGTGGAGCGGATGCTGGCGGCCTGATGGCCACCTGACGCAAGGGCCGATTGGTGTGCCGGCCCTTGCTGGGGAAATTTTGACGGTTCGGTGAAAAAGGGGGGTTGCACTCCCTGCTGATCCCCGTTATATCGCACTCCACCACGGCGTTGGGGCGCCGGACTACCGAGAAATTCGGGCGTGTAGCTCAGCGGGAGAGCACTTCGTTGACATCGAAGGGGTCACAGGTTCAATCCCTGTCACGCCCACCATTATTGCGCTGATTGAGGGTTCATGAAGCGCGGATTGATCTGAAGACAGGCGCATCAGCTGCTGCTGCTTCCAGGCCGATCCAATCGAAACTGAGCGCCTTTGGCGCTCATTTGGTTTAAAGAAGCAGGGCCCTTAAGGGGGACAGTGACATGAAGATCAAGAATTCGCTTAAAGCGCTCATGACCCGCCACCGCGACAACCGCATGGTTCGCCGGAAAGGCCGTGTCTACATCATCAACAAGAAAAACCCGCGTTTCAAGGCACGCCAGGGCTAAGCTTGTTGTCGTGCCGATTGCGGTGCGTGGGTTGAAAAGTCTTTTGGAAAGAAGCGTCTAGACGCTTTTCGAACCGAAGAACCGAGCCCTTGCACCTTCCGTGCACGAACATGTGTCAAATTCCCGGATTGACCGCCGCATGCAGCGACCCATAATCGTTGTATGCGGATTTTTGTGTTTGCCCTTCTGTTTTGTTTCAGCACCTCGCTCGCCGGTGCCCAGCCCGTGCCGGATCTCGGCCCGGAGGCTGCGCCGCCGTCTGCAGAGGATTTCAACCCGCTCACCGAAGACCTTCCCGAAGAGGGGGGCAAGGTTGCTGTCGGGGAAGGAGACCCGGACGAGGAGCAGGACAAGCTGGACGAGCTCTTTGCCGATCTGGCAGAAGCCGAAGACCCGAAAGCAGCCGCACGTATTGCCAGGAACATCCAGATCATGTGGATGGAGTCCGGCAGTGCAACGGTTGACGTCCTGATGTCCCGGGCCGGCAAGGCCATCCAGGCGGAAGATCACGCACTGGCGCTGGACCTCCTGGACGTGGTGGTGATCCTGAAACCATCCTTTGCCGAGGGCTGGAACCGCCGCGCGACGGTGCATTACATGCGCGAGGAGTTCGGCAAGTCCCTTGTCGATATCGAACGCACCCTGGCTCTGGAGCCGCGTCACTGGGGAGCCTTGTCCGGCCTGGCGATCATTCAGCGCCGTCTCGGCTTCGAGGGAGACGCCCTTGAGACGTTCCGCCGGGCTCTTGAGGTCAATCCGGGTCTGGAGAACGCCGTGAAGGCGATCGAGGACCTTGAAAAGGACGCCGAGGGTGAGCCCACCTGACGCTTGCCATCTCTTCAAGCCATCGAAGCGCTCTTGATCAGGCGCGCAATGGTGCTATGTCCGCCCTATGACCTTCCTGCTCTTTCTGTGTTTTCTGTTCGTGGTGCTGGCTGCCGTCTATACGGTCTTGCGCGTGCGCCGCATCCGGGCGCAGTTTGCGCCGGACGGCACCTTTGCAACCATTGACGGTGTTCGCCTTCACTATCATCACTGTCCGGCAGAACCCGCTAGTGGCGGGCGGCCCGTTCTGGTGTTCCTGCACGGTGCCAGCGGCAATGCCTACGATATGAAACTCGCGTTTCAAAACGCCTTTCGGGGCCGGGCCGAGACGCTCTTTGTCGACCGGCCGGGACTGGGGTTCTCGGAGCGCGGATCTGGTGCGCATATCACGCCGGCGGGGCAGGCCGCACTGATCGCGGGGCTCCTGAAGCATCTTGAGATCGAGAACGCATTGGTCGTCGGGCATTCGCTTGCCAGTTCGGTTACCGCAGCACTCGGGCTTCACGCACCGGAACGGGTCAGGGGCCTCGCTTTCCTGGCGCCGGTCAGCCATGTCTGGCCGGGCGGTGTCAACTGGTACTACACGCTTGCGGCACTGCCCGTTCTGGGCTGGCTGTTTACCTGGACACTGACACTTCCGGTGGGCGAGCGCCTGGCACCCTCGGCGATGAAAAACGTGTTTCATCCCGACCCTGCGCCGGCAACCTATGCTCGGGATATCCGTTTGCCGCTGTTGTTCCGGCCGGAAAGCTTCCGGGCAAATGCGGCACAGATCTGCAGCATCAAGGAAGCGGTGCGCGTCATGTCACGAGACTACCGGCGCCTGAACCAGCCAGCGTTGATCGTGACCGGGACCGAAGACACGGTTGTCTGGCCGTCGATCCATTGTGAAGGTCTCCTGTCGGACCTGCCGGCAGCCGAAGTCCTGATGCTCGACAGGGCCGGTCACATGCCGCAACACACCCACACGGCCGACATTGTGGTCGGTCTTGAGCGATTGCTCAGCCGCATGGAACTGCATAACGGGGCCGCGGACCCGACCACTGAACCAGAGCTGCAATTTGGTCAGGCATGAAAAAGGCGGCTGAAGCCGCCTTGATCGTCTCATGGATTATGGTGTTTTGCGCCATTTCGATCAAAACAATGAGTTCTGACCCCGGTTCAACCGATTGAATTCCTAAATGCCGCCCTGGCCATCATTGCCGACAAAGGCAATCCGCAACATGTTGGTGGATCCAGGCGTGCCGAACGGAACACCGGCGGTCACGATGATGCGCTGGCCCGGTTTTGCAAAACCTTCGGAGAAGGAAATGCGGCAGGCGCGGTCGATCATGTCTTCCTCGTTGGCCGCATCTTCACTGACGACACAGTGAAGGCCCCAGCCGAGCGACAGGCGGCGTGCAGTGGCAAGTACCGGTGACAGCACGATGACCGGGCTGGACGGCCGTTCGCGGGACGCCCGGAGGCCTGTGGCACCGGATGTCGTGTAGCAGACCACGGCCGCCAGATTGAGCGTTTCGGCAATCTGACGGGCTGCCGCGGAAATCGCATCCGCGCCGGTCGCTTCCGGTTCGGTCCGCTGCGCATAGATGATGGTGCGGTAGTTGTTGTCCTGCTCCACCTGTTGCGCGATCTTGTCCATCGTGGAGACGGCTTCCACCGGGAAGTCGCCGGCAGCCGATTCGGCAGACAGCATGACGGCATCGGCGCCCTCGAAGACGGCCGTTGCAACGTCGGAGACCTCGGCGCGGGTCGGGACCGGCGCGGAAATCATGGATTCCAGCATCTGTGTGGCAATCACCACCGGCTTGCCGGCCCGGCGGCAGGCGCGTGTGATGCGTTTCTGCAGACCCGGAACCTGTTCCAGCGGCAGTTCGACGCCCAGATCGCCACGGGCGACCATGATGGCATCGGAAAGCTCGATGATTTCGTCCAGCCGGCCAATGGCCTGGGGCTTTTCGATCTTGGCCAGCACGCCGGCTCGGCCGCGGGTGATCTTGCGAACTTCGGCAATGTCGTCCGGGCGCTGCACGAAGGAGAGCGCCACCCAGTCGACATTCTGTTCCAGAGCCGCGATCAGGTCCTTGTGGTCCTTTTCGGTCATGGCGCTGGTCTTGATTTCCGAATCGGGAACGCTGACGCCCTTGCGGTCGGAAAGCTTGCCACCGACGACCACTTCCGTGACGGCCTTGGTCTGGTTGGCTTCCTTCACCTTCAGCTGGATCTTGCCGTCATCGAGCAGCAGCCGGTGACCGGGCTCGAGCGCCTGCAGGATTTCCGGATGCGGCAGGTGCACGCGATTGACATCGCCGCCGGAAGTGTCGGCGTCCAGTGTGAAGGTTGCGCCGTTTTCCAGCATGACCGGGCCGTCGGCGAAGGTGCCCACACGCAGTTTCGGCCCCTGCAGATCTGCCAGAATGCCGATCGGCCGTCCCAGATTCTCTTCAACAGAACGGATGCGTTGCACAAGCATCTTCAGACGATCATGATCCGTATGGCTCATGTTGATGCGGAACACGTCCGCACCCGAGCGATACAGTTTTTCGATGATGTCTTGTTCTGAGGAAGAGGGTCCGAGAGTTGCCAGTATCTTGACTCGTCGGTTACGCCTCATCGCCCACCTGTCCCCTGTTGCACGGGCTCGGTCAGCTGGACCGTCCAGCTGCTCTGTTCGCCCGTGTCGATTTCAAAGAAGCCTGTCCGCTCAAACCCGCGAGCTACACAGTCCTCAATTCCGCGAATGGTGAACTCTTTTTCCCGGGTGCACATGAAGGCCCGGCCACCCCATTCGCCGAATTGGTCGTAATCAACTGCGTAGATGTAATAGTATCGTGACACCAATGCGCCCGGCACCAGTGTCTCGCAGGAATTGGAAGCGAGGTTCCACCAGCCTTCAGTGACCCAATCGGTCTTGTCCTTGTAGCCGATTGCAACGCCGACCTGGCTGTCAGTCTTGTTGCACAGGCGCAGATCGGCCCTGGCGTCGTCGCTGAAGGCGGAAAGAAGCAGCACGGAGAGGACACCGGCAAAGGCAGCTTTTGTAGGCGCGCTCATGCGTGCCCGAAACCAGCCCTGGTACCGTTCCCCAACCTTTAACATATGCAGTCGTTCACTTTGCTGCTTCACAGACATTCGCTTTTTGCGTGGACAAGGGGGACTTGTCAACGTCGTTAACAGGATCCGGAAGCTTTCGCCCAAACTTGTTTCCCAAACCGCCCGTTCATTTAGCCCAAATGGACGGCCCCATCTCCTATGTTGCCAGAAATGGGGCGGGAACATGGCCGAACCGCCTCAGAATGAATTTCGCTGTCAATAAAGCGTATACAATGGAGTGACCTCCTTGGCAAAACTACCTGTGTTTAAATGGCAGACTTCTTTGCCAATTTGGAAAACTCTCCGCGTCGCGGCCAATGTGAACGAATTGGGTCTTGGTTCACAACTCGGTTTGACGTAAACCTGACCGCCTGCATATCGCAGGCCGCATAAATTTCCACGAAGAAAGAAATGATAGAAACTGCAGCCGCCTCTGGCGTGGCGTTTGAGCCAACCGAATATATTAACGGCAACGCGGATAGCGGCCTCTTGCTACTGTGTGATCACGCCCGCAACACGGTGCCGCCCGGATATGGCGACCTGGGCGTGCCGGCGGAGCAGTTCGAACGTCATATCGGTTATGACATCGGCGCCAGGGCGGTGACAGTCGAACTGGCGCAGCGGCTCAAGGCCCCGGCCTGCCTGACCACTTTTTCCCGCCTTCTGATCGACCCCAACCGCGGCGACGATGACCCGACCCTGATCATGCGCCTGTCGGATGGCGCGGTCGTTCCGGGCAATGCATGGGTGGATGCTGCCGAGCGCGCCCACCGGATTGCGACCTTTCACAAGCCTTACCACGACCTGATCGACCAGACGCTGGATGTGATGGTCGCCAAGGCGCCGCCGCCGGTTATTGTGTCCATTCACAGTTTCACACCGGTCTGGCGCGGCGTGCCGCGGCCGTGGCACGTCACAGTGCTGTGGGACAGCGATCCGCGCGCCGTGCGGCCGATGCTGGACGGGTTGAGGGCTCAGGAAGACCTTGTTGTGGGCGACAATGAGCCATATGACGGCGCTCTCAAAAACGACACAATGTACCGGCACGCATCGCGCCGAGGGCTCGCGCATGTGCTTCTGGAACTGCGCCAGGATCTTATTGCAGATCAGCCGGGCGCCCTGGAGTGGGCGGACCGTCTGGAGCCGATCCTGAAAACCATTGCCAGCAACCTGGAGTGCCGGCGTATTCAGCATTTCAAGTCGCGCAGCGACACGGAGTGAGCGTCCTTCGGGAGCGCTGACCGGAGATCAAGGAGATCTGGGCATGGATGAACAAACCAAACTGGAACTGGAAGCCGCTGTATTCCGCCGTCTTGTGGATCATCTGCGCAGCCGCACGGACGTGCAGAATATCGACATGATGAATCTGGCGGGCTTTTGCCGCAACTGCCTGTCCAACTGGTATCAGGACGCTGCAGCTGAAAAGGGCCTTGAGCTCGACAAGGCGGGCGCCCGGGAGATCGTTTACGGCATGCCCTATGACGACTGGAAAAACAAATACCAGACCGAGGCCAGTGCCGAACAGAAGGCGGCGTTTGAACAGAACAAGCCGCAGCACTGAGGCCTCTTCCGGCGCTGTTGCGTCTGGAATGAAAAGCAATCCCAACCTCTGCGGCCCTTTGACGGGCTGCGCAATCCGACAGCAAAGAAGCAAGAACAAGGAGATCTTGAAAACATGTCCGATCCGGGTGGAGTGGCAGCCGATCAGCTGCGGGCATTCGTGGAGCGCATCGAGCGCCTGGAAGAAGAAAAGAAGGTCATTGCCGACGACATCAAGGATGTCTACGCGGAAGCCAAGGGCAACGGCTATGACGTGAAGATCCTGCGCAAGGTGGTCAGCCTGCGCAAGAAACAGCCGCATGAGCGCGAAGAGGAAGAGGCCGTTCTGGACCTTTACATGCACGCGCTCGGCATGGCCGGCCCGGCAATGCCGGAAGGCTAGGTCGTCGCGCAACAGCGAACAGCAAAAGAGCGGCTCTCGGGCCGCTCTTTTTTGTTGGTCTGAGGGTCCCGACTGCGTTAGCGGGCGAACCGGACCGGAAGCACGATCACGGCCGGACCACCGTCGAACCGGTCGGTGCGCAGGCCTCCATTCGGACTGGAGTCGAAGCTTGCTGCGACGAAGCGGTTGCCCGGTTTCATGACGTTTTTCAGGGCGCGCTGGTTGGGATGGCTCAGCCAGGCGAATGTCTTGTGTCGTGTGGTGCCGACCCCGGACAGGAGCGTCGGCTCTGACTTGTCCGGCAGGCTCGCAAATCCGGCGAGCGGATCGACGATCTGATCACGCGGGATACGGCCGGAGACGGTCGGGCGCGCCGACGTACCTGCTGCGGTGCCGGCACTTGCCGTCGTCGCGGGCCGCTGCTGCGGACTTACGGACGGACGCAGGGAGCGGCTCAGGCTGGGCGGCGTCGCTGTTGCCGATGCATAAGCCAGCGTTGTGCCGGCGCGTGGTGCGGGAACAGGCGAGGGCACGGCAGTGCCGGTCGCAGCTGCAATGGCTGCCACCGGATCGTCCGCCGGGGCCGCTTGAGGAACCGGAACGCCTCCGGTCTGCCCAAGAGTTGCGGCGGCAATCTGCGCGGCCTCGCTCAGGCCCGTATTGGGCTTCTGGGCCGGGGCCCGGGCGACCTGAAAGCGGCTGTCGAGCGTCTGGTTCGGCAGGGCCGGCTGTCCGGATTCCAGCGCAACGCGCTGTGCGTCAAGCGTGTTGGGCGCAGGTGCAGGCGCCGGAGTGACGGCGGGAGCTGCACTCGCAACAATGGTCGGGGTCTCGTCCACAGGCTTGAGGGTGGGAGCCGCGCTGGCCACAAGGGTCGGTTCCGCAGCGGGAGTTTCCGGTTCCGCGGCCAGCACCTTGCGGCCTGGAACGGGCGGGTTCTCGATGACCGGGGACACTCTTGCCGTCAGGTTTGCCGGCGGCTGATTGCCGACGGCACCGGGGCGCTGTGTGTCGCGTTCATTGCTCTGGCCACCGCCGAACAGGCTTGCGAAAAGATTGCCGCCACCTGAGGAATTCGACTCGCGCGTGGCGGTTGCGTTTGCCGGGGCGGGCAAGGGTTTGCCAGGGTTGGTCAGGTTCTGGTTGCGCGTGCTGGGCGTGGAGCGATTGTTCGAAGCGACAATTGTCGGCCGGGAGCTGCGCGATTTCTTGGATTTGCTTTCGGCAAGAGCAACCTTGTAGCCGCTCATAGGCTTGCCGTCCCGCGGAATGTGCAGGGTCTTGCCGTTCGGAAAGACCTTGGCCAGCTGCGACCGGCTCATCTTCGGCCAGTGGCGGACGCTGCCTGTGTCCATATGCACAAATGGTGAGCCTGAACGCGGATAATAACCGACACCGCCAACCTGCTTGCGCAGGCCCGTAGCCCTGAGCTTGGCCAGATTGACGCCTGGAATGTAGAAGTCCATTGCCTTGCCGAGCGTGTGCTGGCTGTTCTTGGCAACACCGCGCGAGCGCTTGCGCAACATGTTGTTGGTGGCCGGCGAACGGTAGCTCGAGACGACGTGAATGTAGTCCCGCGCGCCGACTTTCCGGTAGACTTCCCAGACGAGATCCAGGAGTTCCGGATCCATTTTGATGATTTCGTTCCGGCGCCAGTCGCGCAGGAAGCGGTTCGCTTCGCGCAGACCTTCGGGAATATAGCGGCCGTTTCTCTTGAAGGTGATCGAGACACGCTCTTTGGTATGCGTGTTGTACAGCTTGAGCGTACGGGTCTCGGCCTGGGCCGCTACCGTCAGGCAGAATGACGCAACCGCAAACGCGCCCAGTGTTGCCAGGCCACGCTTCAGCCATCCGACGGCGTCGAAATCAACTAACCGTTTACGCAATCTCTATCTCGCCGTTTTCGAGGGCTTTCACCCATCCCGTGCTCCCCAGCAGGAGATATATCCTAGCCGGCGCAAGTTAAGAAGTTTTTACCCTAAATTCGCTTGCGTGATAATCGTGGCAGTAATGCAACGACGCAAGTCAAAGAGGGTTTTTTCAACCAACGCGCTGGATATCCGCAGATTGCGTCAAAAAATGGTCCAAATCCAGCGGGGCGGCCATGATTTGCCTCAATTGCCCGGTTGGCGCGCAGGAACGCCCGATGGCGCCGTCCGGAAGCGGGAGGTCGACGCACCGGTGGTTGTGTCTCAGGGGCAAAATTCTGCAGGGCGGATCAGGCGGCGTCTTCCTTGCCGCCCTCCTCAAGCCCGTATTCCTTGAGCTTGCGATAAAGTGTGGACCGGCCGATGCCAAGCCGCTTGGCGACTTCGGTCATTCGCCCTGAATAGTGATTGATGGCTGCACGAATCAGTTCTTCCTCGATGTCGGTCAGTTTGCGGACATGTCCTTCCTGATCGAGATTGCGCATGAAGCCGAAGGGGGCCGCTCCTTCAAATCCGGTTTGTGAGGGCGGCGGCGGGGGCGTCGGTGCCGGTGCAGTCGCGACCGGAACACCTGGGGACATGGCTGGTGCCGCCGCCGGCGTCTCGGAGATCGCCGGTGCCGGGATGGGGGACACTGACACAGGCTGCTCGGTAGCGGCCGCGATCTGCGGGAAGTCATTGATGGTCAGCTGTGCCCCATCGCACAGAACCACGGCGCGGAAGACGGCGTTTTCAAGCTGCCGGATGTTTCCGGGCCAGTGATAGGCCTGCAGCATGGCCAGCGTATCCGGTGTGACGCCGGCCACTTGCGGCTTGCCTTCTTCCGCGGCAAAGCGGGCCAGGAAATGACGGGTCAGGGCCGGAATGTCCTCGCGCCGGTCGCGCAGTGGCGGGATCCAGATCGGGAACACGTTAAGCCGGTAATAGAGGTCTTCCCGGAAGACGCCTTCCTTGACCTGATCGATCAGGCGGCGGTTGGTGGCGGAGATCAGCCGGAAATCCACCTTGACGGGGCGACGTGCCCCGATCGGGTCGATTTCATTTTCCTGGATCGCGCGCAGCAGCTTGACCTGAACTTCCTGCGGCAGTTCGCCGACCTCGTCGAGAAACAGCGTGCCGCCATGGGCTTCCTGGAATTTGCCGACATGTTTGTCGACCGCACCGGTAAAGGCGCCCTTCTCGTGGCCGAACAGGATCGATTCGACCAGATTGTCGGGAATGGCGCCGCAATTGACGGTCACGAGCGGCTTGGACTTGCGGTCGCTCGAGCCCTGAATGGCGCTTGCGATCATTTCCTTGCCGACGCCGCTCTCGCCCTCGATCAGGATCGGAATGTTGGAGGCGGCGGCCCGCTTGCCCAGGTCAATGACCCGTTCCATGGCGGCCGAATGGGTTATGATGTCGCTGAAGGTCAGCGTGCCCGAGGCCTTGCTGCGGATGCGCGTGATCTCGCCTTCCAGAGCCGAGGTCTTGAGGAGATTGCGAATCGATACGTTGAGCCGTTCCGGGGCAACCGGTTTGACGGCAAAATCCTGTGCCCCGGCGTTCATGACACTGACCACGGTATCGATGCCGCCATGGGCTGTCTGCACGATCACCGGTGTGGCTATCTTGTCGCCGCGCAGCCGCTCCAGAACACCAAGACCGTCGAGCTCCGGCATGACCATGTCGAGAATGATCAGATCGATCTCGCTGGCCTCGGGACCTGTCATGATGCGCACGGCTTCTGCGCCGTTCTCGGCGGTTTTCGACCGGTAGCCGAATTTCTTCACCGCCTCCTGCAACAGTCTGCGCTGGATCGGATCATCGTCAACGATGAGAATCTTGCCGCTCAGTGCCTGCATTTTTGGTTCACTGTCCCGAATTGTCTCGTTTCGAGCCATTCTGGTCGCAGTTGAGTAAACAAATCGTCCAAGCGGGGCCAAAAAAAAAGTTTATAGAGATTGATTGCAGCAGCGGCTTTCTCCGGCCTACTAATTCCAAAACCGCTACACGCCGGCCAAGGGGCCGGTCTCCGGCTATCAGAGAAGAACAGCTTCATGACGAAACCCGTTTTTGCCCCCCAGTCTTCAGCCGCCACAGACCTTGGCAACCTGCCGGAATGGGATCTGACGGATCTCTACCCTGCCGTCGATTCTCCCGAAGTCACGGCCGATCTGAAGGAAATCCTGGAGCGGGCCAAGACGTTCGAAGCATCCTACAAGGGGCGCCTTACCCAACTTGCCACCGAAAACGTCTCCGCTCTGGTCACGGCAATCCGAGCCTACGAAGAGCTGGAAGACGTCATGGGCCGGCTGATTTCCTTTGCCGGGCTGATCTATGCGGAAAACACTGTGCGGCCGGAATCGCAGAAATTCTACGGTGATGTGCAGGAGCAGATCACGACGGCCAGCACGCATCTCCTGTTTTTCACGCTGGAGATGAACACGGTGGAGGACGACGTCATCGAAGCGGCGCTGACGGACCCTCACTTCGGCCACTACCGGCCGTGGGTCGAGGATCTGAGAAAGGGCAAGCCCTACCAGCTGGAAGACCGGGTCGAGCAGCTGTTTCACGAAAAATCCGTGACCGGATCAAGTGCCTGGAACCGGCTTTTCGACGAGACCATGGCCTCGCTCACCTATGACGTGGACGGGGAGCTGCTGGCCATCGAGCCGACGCTCAATCTGCTGGTCGACCCGGATCCTGAAAAACGCCGCAAGGCCGCTGGTGCGCTGACAAAGACCTTTTCGGATAATCTCAGCACCTTCACGCTGATCACCAACACACTGGCCAAGGACAAGGAAATCTCCGACCGCTGGCGGAACTTTTCCGACATTGCCGACAGCCGGCATCTGTCCAATCGGGTCGAGCGGGAAGTGGTTGACGCCCTGGTGGCCGCCGTGCGCGACGCCTATCCGCGTCTGTCGCACCGGTACTACAAGCTCAAGGCCAAGTGGCTGGGCATGGACCAGCTCAACACCTGGGACCGGAACGCACCGCTGCCGGATGCCGATACGCGCGTCATTCCCTGGTCAGAGGCCAAGGAAACGGTGCTCAACGCCTATTCCACGTTTTCGCCGGACATGGCCGAGATCGCGGCGCGGTTTTTCGACAAGGGCTGGATCGATGCGCCCGCCCGTTCCGGCAAGGCGCCGGGCGCATTTGCGCATCCGACCGTCCCGAGCGCACATCCTTACGTGCTCCTGAATTATCAGGGCAAGATCCGCGATGTAATGACGCTGGCGCATGAACTGGGCCATGGAGTGCACCAGGTCCTGGCTGCGCCCAACGGACCGCTGATGGCGCCGACGCCCTTGACGCTTGCGGAAACTGCCAGCGTCTTCGGCGAAATGCTGACCTTCAAGTCGCTGCTTGCCACGGCGGACAATCCGCAGACCCGCAAGATCATGCTGGCGTCCAAGGCGGAGGACATGATCAACACGGTGGTGCGACAGATCGCCTTCTACACGTTTGAACGCAAGGTCCACACGGAACGGCGCAATGGCGAACTGACGGCGGACAAGATCGGTGAGCTTTGGCTGTCGGTCCAAGGAGAGAGCCTGGGACCGGCCATCAAGCTGAACGAAGGCTACGAAACCTTCTGGACCTACATTCCGCATTTCATCCATTCGCCGTTCTATGTCTATGCCTATGCCTTTGGTGACTGCCTGGTGAACTCGCTTTACGCGGTCTACGAGGACGCGGACGCCGGCTTCCAGCAGAAGTATTTCGATCTTCTGAAAGCCGGTGGTACCAAACACCACTCGGAGCTGCTCGCACCGTTCGGCCTCAGCGCTTCCGACCCGGACTTCTGGAAGAAGGGTCTGTCGGTGATTGAAGGGCTGATCGACGAACTGGAAGCCCTGGAACAGGCATAAGACGCGGATTGGCGAGTTGAAGCCCGAGGATACCGTGTTTCGTCACACACCTTACGACGGCACGAGCCAGCCCTTCACGGTCGGCCTGAAGCCGGTCGCCGAAGAGGACTGGCTGGACGTTGATTCCGGCCTGGCGCGGCAGCTTGCCGAGAAGGAACGTCTTTTCAAAGAGGCGCGCGACGCGGTCTTTCGGGCAGAACCGCAAACCGAAGCGGCTCAAAGGGAAGTGCTTGATCTGGTGGTTGGCCATCTTCAAAGGCACTGCGGAGCAAGTCACCAGGTTGGCACGGATGTTGTCATGCTCGCCGACACCGGACGGCAGGTCTCTCTCAATGAGGGGCCCGATCTGCTGACCGCCGCGCGACTTGTTCAGGAAGACCTGGTTCTGATGCGTCCTGGTCCGGACGGATACAGGCTGGTGGCCGCAGCCCTGTGTTTTCCTTCCTCCTGGTCTCTGGCGGAAAAATTCGGTCTGTCGATGACCGGTATCCATGACAGCGTGCCGGGCTTCAACGGCAGCCGGATGGGGCAGATGGTGGCGCGGATCTTCGACAATCTGAAAACGGGTCAGGTGCTTTGCAGGTTCAACTGGTCGGTCTATCCCGACGGAGAGCTGCACCATCCCGAACCGCGCCAGATCCAGTTGGCAACCGAAGAAGATGCCCTGGCGCGCCTGTTCCTGCGCGTCGAAAGGCAGACCCTGATACGCTTGCCGGGATCGGGAGACATCCTGTTCACGATCAGGATCCATCATGATCCGTTGGCCGTTCTGGAGCGCCAGCCCGACAGGCGGGAGATCGCAGCCGGTCTGCGAGGACAATTGCTAGCGCTGGATCCGGCCCAGCTGGCCTATAAGGGGCTGGTGACTACGCGGGACGGGTTGGCAGATGCCTTGGCGGCGGTCGCAGACTAGGTGCGGCACCATGGCGGCTGGTCCGGTTGGACGTCCGCGCCGTAATGCTTATCTAGAGTGATGACACCGACATCGGTCCGACGGGAGCAGGTTCATTCATGGCAGACAGCAAAGACCGCGAAAGCAACCGCTTCAGCGCCCGTATGGGGCGCTATGCCAGGGTCGGTACCAACATGGGCGGGATCGCGGCCAAGGTTGCCGGAGCGCGGCTGTTCGGCATGGAACTGGACAATGCCAAGAATGCTGCTGAACTGGCCGAAGCGCTTGGTGGTCTGAAAGGACCGCTGATGAAAGTGGCCCAGCTTCTGTCGACCATCCCTGATGCCTTGCCGCCGGAATACACGACGGAACTGGCAAAGCTCCAGGCAAGTGCCCCGCCCATGGGCTGGGCATTTGTCAAACGGCGCATGCGCGCCGAACTCGGCGCGGACTGGCAGAAAAGGTTCGAGGAGTTCGGCCGGGAACCGGCTGCCGCGGCATCGCTCGGCCAGGTGCACCGCGCCACGGCCCATGACGGCCGGGTGCTGGCCTGCAAGCTGCAATATCCGGACATGGCATCAGCGGTGGAAGCCGATCTGAAACAGCTTCAGATGCTGTTCTCGCTGCACCGGCGCATGAGCCCTGCCATCGACACACGCGAGATCGCCAAGGAGATCAGCGCGCGGGTGCGTGAGGAGCTGGACTATGGCCGCGAGGCAGCGCATATCGCGCTTTATCAGCAGATCCTGAAAGATGCCGAGCAGATCCGCGTGCCAGAGGTGGTGCATGACCTGTCGACCAAGCGGCTTCTGACCATGGGCTGGCTGACGGGCAAGCCGTTGCTCGACTTCAAGGAGCACAGCCAGGAGGACCGCAATCTTCTGGCACGGACCATGTTTCATGCCTGGTGGCACCCGTTCAGCCATTTTGGCGTGATCCACGGCGACCCGCATCTCGGCAACTACACGGTGTTTGAAACCGGCGGAGCGCCGGCGGGCATCAACCTGCTCGATTATGGCTGTATCCGGATATTCCCCGAAGTCTTCGTGGAAGGTGTGGTCGAGCTTTACCGGGGACTTCTGGAAGAGGACAACGACCGGGTTGTCGCGGCCTATGAACGCTGGGGCTTCAAAAACCTGAAGAAGGAGATCATCGAGGTCCTGAACATCTGGGCACGGTTCATCTACGGGCCGCTGCTGAGCGACCGGGTGCGCTCGATCGCGGACGGCGTCTCGGCCGCCGAATATGGCCGCAAGGAAGCCTTCCGGGTGCATTCGGCCCTGAAGGAGCTCGGGCCGGTCACGGTGCCGCAGGAATTTGTCTTCATGGACCGGGCCGCCATCGGCCTTGGCGGGGTGTTCCTGCATTTGCGGGCCGAACTGAATTTCTTTCAGCTGTTCAACGAACAGATTGACGGATTTGACGCACAGGTGGTGCGCAACCGGCAGGACAACGCCATGCAGGCCGCCGGGCTCGCCACTGCCTCCAACGCCGCCTGACCCGGTGTCTGCGAAGCAGTCCTGCCAACAAATCCGCCCTTCCGAGGCGACAATCTTTGCCGGCTGCCAAAAAGTCGCGTTTTTTGAAGCTGAAACTTCCTTTCAGATGATTGCCCAATGGGCGCGCTTTATTGTAAGAAGGCTGCCGACTTACGAATTTTTCTGGGGGACTTCATGTCTGACGAAAACGCGCCTGCAATGGACTATGCCGCTCACGAAGCCACCTATGAGGGGTTCATCAACTTCTCCAAGGTTGGCACAGTTGCCGTTCTGACCATTGTCGTGTGCCTGATCATGTTCGGTTTCGGCGGCACCGCGGCCGTTGTGTTCGGCTGGCTGATGCTGTTCGCAATGCTGGTTTCTTCCGCCATTGGCCTGGCACTCGGCGCTTCCGGCTGGATCCCGCCCACGGTTGTTTTCGGTCTGACCTGCGTTCTCGCGGTCCTGACCGTCTGACATCCCCGTTTCTTCGGCGTCTCCGAAGGTCAAGGCGCGGCGCAAGCCGCGCCTTTTGTTTTGTCTGAACGCAAAGTGCTTTAAGAGCATCGTCCATGTCACAGCCAGTGCCCGTGCAATTTGTCTATGATCCTCCGATGGAGCCGTATCTCACGGTTCTGCACGCGGATGACGATCTGCTGGTAATCGACAAGCCGAGCGGGCTCTTGAGCGTTCCGGGCAAGGCGCCGGAGCATGCCGATTGCACCGAGCGGCGGGCCCGGGAGACCTATCCGGAGGCGCGCATCGTCCACCGGCTGGACATGGATACCTCCGGTGTGATGGTCCTGGCGATGAATGCCGCGGCGCACCGGCATCTCGGCTTGCAGTTTGAACGGCGCAAGACGTCCAAAACCTATCTGGCCGAGATCTGGGGGCAGCCGGACGCGGAGGAGGGGGAAATCGACCTTCCGCTTATTTGCGACTGGCCGAATCGACCCAAACAGATGGTGAGCCACGAGTTCGGAAAACCGGCCCTGACCCGCTGGCAGGTGATCTCACGCAGGGAACGGACGGCACGTGTGCGGCTGTTTCCGCATACCGGCCGGTCACATCAGCTCAGGGTGCACATGCTGGCGCTGGGGCATCCGATCATCGGCGACCGGTTCTACGCGGACGGGGAGGCGCTTGCGGCCTGCGAGCGCCTGGCATTGCATGCGGAAAGTCTGGAGCTGCATCATCCGACCGGTGGCGACCGGATCCTCTTTCAGGCCGCTTGCCCGTTTTGAGCGGAAGCTGATCAGCCGCGGTTGAGGCGGCTGAGACCGTCGCGGGCGACCTGGTTGGAATTGTCCAGTGTCATGGCGCGGGTGAAGTTGCGGCGCGCGTCGGTGGTCTTGCCGAGCTGTTCCAGCGCCAGGCCCCGGTTGGCCCAGGCAACAGACGACTCCCGGTCCAGATTGACGGCCATCGAAAGATCGGAGAACGCGGCATTCGGGTCGTTTACGGCGAGATAGGAAATGCCGCGGGCAATATAGGGCGCGCTGGCTTTCGGATTGAGACCGATCGCGGTGGCGAAATCCTCGATAGCCTGCTGGTTCTGGTTCTGTGCCTGATAGATCAGGCCGCGATTGTAGAAGGCACGGGCATCTGAACTGTCGCGGGCGATGACGGAATTGAAATCGGCCAGCGCGGCGCTGTAATTACCCTGCTGCCGGTAGATGTTGCCGCGGCCGACATAGGCCACGTCATAGTCCGGCTTGATGTTGATGGCGCGGGTATAATCCGACACCGCCTCCTGGGTCCGTCCCATGCGGCGGTAGACCAGGGCCCGGTTGGCGTAGGTCTGGTAGGACTGCGGGTTCAGCTGCAGGGCGCGGTTGAAGTCTTCAACGGCATTGTCCAGCTTCCCGGCCTGGCCATAGGCAATGCCGCGGGTGCTGTAGGCAGTCGCATCGGACGGATTGGCCTCGATCACCGCGCTCAAGGAGGCAATGTTGGTCGCCGAGCCGGCAGAGGTATTGACCGGAACGTCGTTATAGACACCTGACGTGTTGCAGGCCGCCAGAAGGGTTGCCAGGCTGAGCAATGCGGCGTGAGGCAGGAACTTGCGCATGCGGCACATGTGATCTCTTATCGTCAAGTGAATAAACATGCCGTTCATGTGCCTCCAATTGGGCGGTAATGTGACTGTTACCGCGGCACGCCGCTCAGTTTAAAGCCTTCGTTGCAAAACGCCAAAAAGCCGACCGGGACGCGGTCGGCCTTACGGCAATCTTGTCGAAAGTGGCGTTTGTTGCCGCCAGGCGCACTCAAGCCGACTTAACGGCGAGCGGATTTGCCCGGCAGAAGGCCTTCGCGCTGTGCCCGCTTGCGAGCCAGCTTGCGCGCGCGGCGAATGGCTTCAGCCTTTTCACGCGCCTTCTTTTCAGACGGTTTTTCAAAGTGACCGCGAAGTTTCATTTCACGGAAGATGCCTTCGCGCTGCATCTTTTTCTTCAGCGCCTTCAGCGCTTGATCGACATTGTTGTCGCGAACCAGAACCTGCACGCGTTTTTTCCCATTTTCGATGCGCCGCGGCCAATCCGCAGCCAGTATGGACTTTGAGTTTAGCGAGGTCTGGCCAGCTTTGGTGCGACTGCTCCGAGGCACGCAGTCAACACTCACCGATACGATCGATGTACCGAGCATTCACATGTGTACAGGAACCTGATCGCCGCTGACGCGTCGCTCACTATTGGCGGGCTACATACCAGAGCAATCTGGCCGTGTCCACAGTCATTCGCAAAGAAACGTGCTCAAACGGCCCGAGAAACCGGGGTGCTTTCGGGCGCCACGGCGTGAGAAGGGGTGTGGACTTCGGTGCTTAGGGGGATTAGAGGTGGAAGCCTCACCCGCCAGACCAATCATGATTATAAAGTTGCGGGTTTGCCCACATTTTGGAGGAAACGATGGCGCAGAACGCGTCAAGGGTGCCCGATTCGGAGCAGAACACTTCGCTTTGGCGCAGTGATATTCTGCCCACTCTCTCGCTTGGCCTGCCGCTTGCCGGAGCGCAGTTGGCGCAGATGGCAATCAACACGACCGACGTTCTGATGATCGGTCGGTTGGGTGCAGAGGAATTGGCTGCTAGCGTGCTGGCATTCAATTTCTACATGCTGTTGTGGTTTTTCGGCATGGGCGTGCTGCAGGCGGTGATCCCGCTGGCAGCTCGGGCGCGCGGTCAGCGCAAGCCGCGTGACTTGCGCCGCGCCGTGCGCATGGGCTTCTGGATCTCCGTGCTGTTTTGTCTTCCTGTCTGGGTCGTTCTTTTCTTTGTAGAGCCGATCCTGATCGAGCTTGGCCAGGAACCGGAACTGGCCGAACTGGCCAGGATCTACATGCGCTACCTGCAGTGGACGATGTTGCCGGCGCTCCTGATCATGGCCATTCGCGGTTTTCTCACCGTCATGGAAAAAACGCAGGTCGTGCTCTGGGCGACGATCGCAGGCGCCGTGGTCAACGCGATCCTGGACTACCTCCTGATATTCGGGCATTTCGGCTTTCCCAGGCTGGAACTGGTTGGCGCGGGCGTTGCCTCCGTTTTCAGCGCGACAACGACCTGCCTGTTCCTGTTCGCCTATACGCTGCTGCATCCAAGACTGCGCCGGTACAATATTCTGGGCCGCATCTGGCGCTCCGACTGGCCGGTCTTTTTCCAGATCGTCCGGATGGGGACACCAATTGCGTTTACGATCATTGCCGAGGGCTCTCTGTTTGCCGCCTCTGCCATCATGATCGGCTGGCTTGGAACGCTGCCGCTCGCCGGGCACGGTATCGCGCTGCAAATCGCTTCGATCACATTCATGGTTCCGGTTGGTCTCTCGGTCGCCGCCATGACGCGCGTCAGTCTTGCGGCCGGTCGGGGAGATCATGCCGGCGTCGGCCGCGCCGGTTGGACCTCGCTGGCCGTGACGGTGTTGTTCATGGGCTGTTTTGCAATCCTGTTCTGGACGTTTCCGGAAACCCTGGTCGGTTTTTATCTCGACCTGGACGACCCGGAGGCGCAGGACGTCCTGGCCTATGGCGTGTCGTTCCTGCTGGTGGCCGCGATTTTCCAGCTGGCAGATGGTGGCCAGATCATTGGTGTGAGCAACCTGCGCGGACTGGGCGATACCACCATCCCGCTCTTCTACGCCTTGTTCGGCTACTGGGTGGTCGGCATCAGCCTGTCGCTCGGTCTGGGCTTTCTGGCCGGCTGGGGCGGTGTTGGCGTCTGGGTGGGGCTGGCCGGCGGGCTGGCATCGGTCGCGGTTCTTGCCAACCTTCGTTTTTCGCGCAGGGAAAAGCTCGGTCTTGTGCGAGGCTGAGTGATCAGCCGGTCAAGGCCGTTCACTCAAGTCAGGTCGACCTTCCGGACCAGCACGCAGCGTCGCGGCATGTGTCCGGAAGGACTGATCAGGCTGGCCTGTGCGATCGGTGACCGCCGATATCTCAGACTGACTGTTTCGAGATCCGGTTGACATGGCCCATCTTGCGGCCTTCGCGGGTTTCCGCCTTGCCGTAGAGATGCAGACGGGAAGCCGGCTCGCGCAGAACCTCCTGCCAGCTGTCGGCATCGAAGCCGATCAGGTTCTCCATGACCGCGTCCGAGTGCCGGTCCGCGGAGCCGAGCGGCCAGCCGGCGACCGCACGGATATGCTGGTCGAACTGCGAGCAGAGGCAGGCATCCTGGGTCCAGTGACCGGAATTGTGCACCCGGGGGGCGATCTCGTTGACCAGCAGCCGTTCGCCTTTTTCGTCGCGAACCAGGAACATCTCGACGCCCATGACCCCGACATAATCAAGACCCGTAACGATCTTCTCCGCCATGGCGCGTGCCGTCGAGGCCGTTGCCTCCGTGACGCCGGCCGGCACCGTCGATGTCTTCAGGATGTGGTTTTCGTGGTGGTTGCGGGCAATGTCGTAACAGGCGGTGTGGCCGTCGACGTCGCGAGCCACAATCACGGAGACTTCGCAATCAAAGCCGATCAGCTGCTCCAGAACCATAGGCACGGCGCCAAGCGCGTCGAAGGCGCCGTCGGCATCGTTGGTGCTGCGGATCATCTTCTGCCCCTTGCCGTCATAACCAAAGCGGCGGGTCTTCAGGACGCCTGCGCCACCGAACCGCGCAACGGCCGCGTCGAGATCGGCCTGGGACTGGATGTCGGCGTAATCTGCAATGGCAACGCCGGCGCCGGACAGGAACTGTTTTTCCGACAGACGATCCTGGGCAACTTCCAGGGCGCGCACGCCGGGGCGGACCGGGACCCGCGCATCGAGATGGGCGGCCGTCGCACCGGGAACGTTTTCAAACTCGTAGGTGACGGCTGCAACGGAACTGGCAAACAGGTCGAGCGCGTCGGCGTCTTCATAGGGTGCGACGGTAAAGGTCTCGCTGACATCGAAAGCGGGGCTGGCCGGATCGGGGCAGTAGATATGGGCCTTCAGGCCGAGGCTGGCCGCCGACTGCGCCAGCATGCGGCCGAGCTGGCCGCCGCCGAGAATGCCTATCGTGTCGCCTGGGGCCAGCCGGGGTGTGTCGCTCATGTCGGACGGTCCTGTTATTGCCGGTCTTACGGGGTCAGTCGTCGGTCGGGGCCTCGGCCACCGCAGCCGTGCGGTTCGATCGGTACGTGTCGAGTGCGTCGGCGACGGCCTGATCCGTCAGGCCGAGCACGGCGGCGGCCAGAAGGGCTGCATTTGTGGCACCAGCCTTGCCGATTGCCAGCGTGCCGACGGGAATGCCTGCCGGCATCTGGACAATGGACAGAAGACTGTCTTCGCCGGACAGCGCCCGGCTCTCGACCGGAACACCGAAAACGGGCAGCGGTGTCAGCGAGGCGGTCATGCCAGGAAGGTGGGCAGCGCCGCCGGCGCCTGCGATGATGATCTTGAACCCTTCCGCCTTGGCGCCTTTGGCAAACTCATACATGCGGTCGGGTGTGCGGTGGGCCGAGACGATCCGCGCTTCGTAGCTGACCCCCAGCTGATCAAGCGTATCCGCCGCGTGTTTCATTGTCGGCCAGTCCGACTGACTGCCCATGATGATTGCGACATCCGCTTGTGCCATTTCACGCTCCAGGTTCCGGCGGGCTCAGAAGAGCCGCGGAGTATAGGCAGCAACGGCCACATCGCAAGCGCGAATCGCCGGAAACGGGGAATTTTTGAAATAGAGGACCAGGCCGCTCAGAGCGTGGCAATCAGGCGATGATGTCCGGGAACAGCTGGTCTTCCAGAACGGAGATCCGATCCTTGATCATCAGCTTCTTCTTCTTCAACCGTTGCAGCTGCAGAACGTCGTGGTTGGACGTTGCCGCGAGTGCTTCGACGGCCACGTCAAGGTCCCGATGCTCCTGCCGCAGCTGCGCCAGTTCCATACGCAAGGTTTCACTGTCCTGTTGCGCCATTCATGTCCCCCAAAACAGGACGATAGTCCTAATCCATTTCACCGAACTCGGGCAAGATAGCATCTTTGGCAGATGCGCGTCCGGAATTTGCAGCCAGATCTCCTCAGGGCATTGGGGACGATCCGGAAATACGGCTGGGCAAGGCTTTGGCAAGACGCATCAGCACCGGATTTGTCGTGCAAATTGCTGCAGTTGAAAATGGTCCGGCCGGAAAGGAACTGCGAAAAAAGCGCGCGGGGAAAAGTTGTGAACTGGCAAATCTTTCAAGGGGAATTTTCGTGAGTTTTGAACTGGTTAATTCCACGCCGCTTTTTAGGGTTTCGTAAGGATAGTCGCCAGAATGCATTATTTGACGGCGAAACGCTTCAGGTATGCGGAATCTGCAATCGACAAGGCCGGAATTTCTGTGGCACGATGAAGATGTTGAGCCAACAGACAGGAGGTTTTTTCCATGTCAATGCAGTCGCATCTCGCAGAACTCGAGCGCCGTCACGCGGAAATGGAACGCAGGATTGAAGACGCTCTGTTGCATCCGAGTACTGACTCCCTGGAATTGGCTGACATGAAACGACAAAAGCTCAAGATCAAGGACGAGATCGAGCGAATACGGCAAGATGTAACGCTCCACTAGGCGGACATGCCATAAAATCAAAACGCCGCGCTTTGCGCGGCGTTTTTGTTTTATTTGTATAGTGCGTATAAGGGGAAAGCATCGAGTTGCTTCGAAAATGCAGCATGCGCCCAGCCACTATACTTATCCTGAGGAGGGCTGCAGGATGACGATTTTTTCCGGGTGAGGGTCTGCTCGTTCTCGAAAAATCTAGAGAGCCTTTGCCTGTTCCCGGAGCGCGAATTTCTGGATCTTGCCGGTGGATGTCTTGGGCAGGTCGCAGAAGACGATGGTCCTGGGGGCCTTGAAGCCGGCCAGATGGTGGCGGCAGAAGGCGATCAGATCCGCTTCGCTGGCCGACGATCCGGGTTTCATCTCGACAAAGGCGCAAGGGGTCTCACCCCATTTCTCGTCCGGACGGGCAACCACTGCGGCGGCCGTGACATCGGCATGTTTGTAGAGAACCTCCTCCACCTCGATCGAGGAGATGTTTTCCCCGCCAGAGATGATGATGTCCTTGGACCGGTCCTTCAGCTGGATATATCCGTCCGGGTAAAGCACCCCGAGGTCGCCTGAATGGAACCAGCCGCCCTTGAAGGCCTTGTCGGTTGCTTCCGGGTTTTTCAGATAGCCTTTCATGACAACATTGCCGCGGAACATGACTTCGCCAAGGGTCTCGCCATCTGCCGGTACCGGCTCCAGCGTTTCCGGGTCGAGCACCGTCAGGTCCTCCAGGGCAACGTACCGCACGCCCTGGCGTGCCTTTTTCTGGGCCTGTTGATCGGAGGCAAGCGCGTCCCATTCCCGTTTCCAGTCATTGACGACTGCCGGACCGTAGACCTCCGTCAGGCCATAGAGGTGGGTGACGTTGAAACCGGCCGTCTTCATGGCCGCCAGGACGCTTTCCGGCGGCGGTGCTGCCGCAGTGAAGAATTCCACCTCGCGGTCCAGGTCCCGTTTGTCTTCCGGGGCCGCGTTCAGGAGTGTGGACATGATGATCGGAGCGCCGCAGAGATGGGTGACATCCTCGTCGGCAATCAGGTCCCACATGGTTTTCGGCCGCACCCATCTGAGGCAGACATGCGTGCCGGCGACGAGTGACAGCGACCAGGGAAAACACCAGCCATTGCAGTGGAACATCGGCAGCGTCCACAGATAGACGGGGTGTTTTGCCATTGAAGCGGTGATGACATTGGCCTGGGCCAGCAGATAGGCACCGCGATGATGGTAGACCACGCCTTTCGGGTTGCCGGTGGTTCCGGATGTATAGTTGAGCGTGATGGCGTCCCATTCGTCTTGCGGCAGGGCCCAGGCAAATTCCGGATCGCCCGATTGCACAAAGGCCTCGTAGTCGATTTCTCCGAGACGCTCGCCGTCCTGGGGAAATTCCGGATCGGAATAGTCGATCACCGTGGGCGAAACGGATGCCAGAGACAGGGCTTCCTTGACCACTGTTGCGTATTCCCGGTCGGTGATCAGCACCTTGCAATCGGAGTGATCCAGCTGGAAGGCAATGATGGCCGCGTCCAGGCGTGTGTTCATCGAATGCAGCACGGCACCGGCCATCGGCACGCCGTAATGCGCCTCCAGCATCGGCGGCACGTTGGACAGCATGACGCTGACCGTATCGTTCTTGCTGACGCCAAGCCCGGTCAACGCCGAGGCAAGCCGGCGGGCACGATCATAGAAGGTGCGATAGTCGGTCCGCTGGTTGCCATGGACGATCGCGATGGTTTCGGGAAAAACATCTGCCGCTCGGGCAAGGAAGCTGAGCGGGCTCAGCGCAGCGTAGTTGGCCGTGTTTTTCTCAAGCCCCTGCGTGAACGGGTTGGCAGCAGCGTCCATGGTCATCCTCCCGGCGTTTTTCTCATGAAAACCGGAAACCATTTCCTGTGCAATTCGCCTTGCGGTTAGCCTCGTCGAATTTGCGTCACACCAACTTTTTCATCCCGCCAGCAGGCCCATCAGGCCGTCATAGGCAAGCTTTGCGCCGATCAGCCCCATGAAAATGTAGATGATGGCATAAAACGTATCCGCCTTGACGATCTTGACCAGCTGGACCCCGACCAGGGTGGCAATCAACGCGACCGGGAACAGCGTCACCGAAGTCGACAGGTTGGTCGTGTCGAACTGCCCGAGCAGGAAATAGGGCACGAGTTTGATCGCATTCACGGTTGCGAAAAAGATGACGGCGGTGCCGGCAAACAGCAGGGGTGCCAGGCGAAGCGGCAGCATGTACATCTGGAAGGGAGGGCCGCCCGTGTGGCTGATGAAGCTGGTGAACCCGGCGACGGTTCCCCAGAACGTGCCCTTGGGCAGATTGTGGTTGGCAGCCCCGGTTGCCTTGCGTTGCTTGAAGACATAATCGGCGACAAAGGCGAGTGACATCACGCCGATCAGAAACAGCACGAAGTCATCGTTGACATAGGCCGCCGTTGCCCAGCCGATGCCGATCCCCAGGACGGCGGCCGGCAGCAGGATGACGAGGCATTTCCAGTCCGCGCGGCCCTTGTAGGCGAGCAGGGCCACCACATCCATGACGATCAGGATCGGCAGCATGATACCGGCGGCCTGGAGCGGTGAAATCACCAGAGACATGATGGGCACGCCGAGCATGGCGAAGGTGCCGCCGAAGCCGCCCTTGGACAAGCCGACAAAAAACACCGCCGGAATGGCGGCAGCATAGAACCAGGGATCGGCAATCGGGGTCATGGGCAGCAGTATCGCGATGAAAATTCAGAAGGGGCGGGCAGACAATCACGCCAGAAGGTTTACGTAAAGTCCCGACCGTCTAATTGCCTAAAGGGTTAGGCTTGCCTTTTTGGGTGCCCTTACAGCACTCTAGGCCCAAAGAGCAGGGGATCGCGATCCCCCGCAGGCGGCCGTTTGGGAGGACACATCATGGCAAGCCGGTATCACGAGGTCTATCAGGGCTGGAAGGACGATCCGCTCGGGTTCTGGAAGTCGGCGGCGGACGAGATCGACTGGGTGTCGACGGGCGACAAGGTGTTCGATCCCGATGAGGGGCAATACGGCCGCTGGTTCCCCGACTGGGAATGCAACACGTGTTACAACTGCCTTGACCGTCATGTGGAGCGTGGCCGTCCGGGTCAGCCTGCCCTGATCTATGACAGCCCGATCACCGGCAAGACAGCCACCTACACCTATTCGGAGCTTCTGGAAGAGGTCGAGGCCATGGCCTGCGTCCTGGCCGACCAGGGCCTCGAAAAGGGGGACCGGGCGATCATCTACATGCCGATGATCCCGCAAGCGGTGATGGCGATGCTGGCCTGCGCCCGCCTTGGCGTCATCCACTCCGTGGTATTCGGCGGCTTTGCCGCCAACGAACTGGCAACACGGATCGACGACGCGGCCCCGAAGGCGATCATCGCAGCCTCCTGTGGTCTCGAGCCGGGCCGGGTGATTGCCTACAAGCCGCTGCTCGACCAGGCAATCGAACTGGCCGCCCACAAGCCCTCAAGCTGCCTTGTCTTCCAGCGGGAAGAACAGGTCGCAGAGCTTCTGGATGGCCGCGACCACGATCTTGGCAAGCTGGTGGAAGATGCCGTTGCCGCGGGGCGCCGGATTGCGCCGGTGCCGGTCAAGGCGAGCGACCCGCTCTACATTCTTTATACGTCCGGAACGACCGGTCAGCCGAAAGGCGTGGTGCGCGACAATGGCGGCCACATGGTCGCGCTCAAATGGACCATGAAGAACCTCTATGACGTCGAGCCGGGCGAGGTCTTCTGGGCCGCCTCCGATGTCGGCTGGGTCGTTGGACATTCCTATATCTGCTATGCACCGCTGCTGCATGGCTGCACCACGATCGTGTTCGAGGGCAAGCCCGTCGGCACGCCGGATGCCGGAACGTTCTGGCGGGTGATTTCGGACCATAACGTGGTTTCCCTGTTCACCGCCCCGACGGCCTTCCGCGCGATTCGCAAGGAAGATCCGAATGGAGAACTCATCAAGAAATACGATCTGTCCCAGTACCGGTCGCTGTTCCTCGCCGGTGAGCGTGCCGATCCGGAAACCGTCAACTGGGCCATCGACCAGCTTCAGGTGCCGGTGATCGACCACTGGTGGCAGACGGAAACCGGCTGGTGCATCGTGGGCAATCCGCTCGGGCTTGGATCGCTGCCGGTGAAGCCCGGTTCGCCGACCGTGCCGATGCCGGGCTACGACGTTCAGGTGCTGGACGATGCGGGCCATCCGCTTGGTGCCAACACGCTCGGCAACATCGTGGTCAAGCTGCCGATGCCGCCTGGCTGTCTGCCGACGCTCTGGAATGCGGACAAGCGTTTCTTCGATTCCTACCTCGCCGAGTTCCCCGGCTACTACAAGACAGCCGATGCGGGTGTGATCGATGACGATGGTTACCTGTCGATCATGGCGCGCACCGACGACATCATCAATGTTGCCGGCCACCGTCTGTCGACCGGTGGCATGGAAGAGGTGCTGGCGACACACCAGGATGTGGCGGAATGTGCGGTGATCGGCATCGCCGACAAGCTGAAGGGGCAGCTGCCCTGCGGTTTTGTGGTTCTGAAGGCCGGTGTCGAGCGCTCCCATGACGACATCGAGAAGGAGCTGGTGAAGCTGGTGCGCGAAAAGATCGGACCGGTCGCCGCGTTCAAGATCGCCATAACGGTCGACCGGCTGCCGAAAACCCGCTCCGGCAAGATCCTGCGCGGCACGATGCGTCAGATAGCGGATGGCGAAAGCTACAAGATGCCGGCGACGATTGATGATCCGGCAATTTTGGATGAGATCAGCGACGCCTTGAAATCCCACGGGATTTCCGCCTGAAACAACCAGGTGACGTTGCTGGAGCCCGAGAAGGGCCATCGACAGAGCTGATTTTGCCACTTAAGGTCGGGCCGCCGCAGCGCGGCCCGCGTCTTTTCGCGGCTGGTCACAATACTAGCAACCGTGAGGTTTCCGTGTCTTTGGAGAATAAGGTCGCCATCATTACCGGCGCAGCCCGTGGAATCGGCTTTGCCATCGCCAAGCGTTTTGTCGCCGATGGCGCAAAGGTCGTGATTGCCGATGTGGATGATGATGCCGGCGAAGCTGCTGCGGAAGATCTGAAGACCCAGGGCGAGGCAATGTACATTCATTGCAACGTCGCCGAGCGTCTCGATGTGCGCAACCTGGTCGCCGAAACGCTCAACGCCTATGGCGACATCGACGTCCTGGTGAACAATGCCGGTATCGTCGTTGGCGCCGATTTCCTCGAACTTGAAGAAGATGATTTCGACCGGGTGCTGTCGATCAACCTGAAAGGCGCCTTCCTGTGTGCCCAGGCGGTTGCCCGGCACATGGTCGAGAAGGTGCAGGGCGGCGGTGAGCCCGGCTGCATCATCAACATGTCGTCGGTAAACTCGGTTCTGGCGATCCCGAACCAGGTGCCCTATTGCGTTTCCAAGGGTGGCATGAGCCAGCTGACCAAGACCGCGGCCCTGTCGCTGGCCCAATACGGCATTCGCGTCAACGCAATCGGCCCGGGCTCGATCATGACGGAGATGCTGGCTTCGGTGAATTCCGATCCGGCAGCCAAGAACCGGATCATGTCGCGCACCCCGATGCTGCGTATCGGCGAGCCGGCCGAAATCGCCGGGGTTGCCGCATTCCTCGCGTCCAGCGATGCCGGCTATGTCACGGGCCAGACAATCTTCGCAGATGGCGGACGCATGCCGCTCAACTACACCGTTGCGGTGCCGGACGACGTTTGATCGGAGCCAGAGCGTTCCACGGATGGATTGAATCAAAAAGGGCGGCCAGCAGGCCGCCCTTTTTTATTTTCGACGACAGAATCGTTTTCCGGGATCGGCAGTTCCAGGTGCGCCTGTCGCTCGCGGCGCTACCCCGCCAGAGCCTCCTGCTCGGCATCGAATTGCAGCCGGGCCAGCTTGGCGTAGAGCCCGCCGGCGGCCGTTAGCTCGGCATGTGTGCCGGTTTCGACGATGCGGCCGTCTTCCATCACCACAATCCGGTCGGCCTTCAGGACCGTTGCCAGACGGTGGGCAATCACCAGCGTCGTGCGGCCTTCCATCAGCTTGTCGAGCGCCTGCTGCACCAGCCGTTCGCTCTCCGCGTCAAGCGCGCTCGTCGCTTCATCCAGGAGCAGGACCGGAGCGTCTTTCAGGACGGCGCGGGCAATGGCAATGCGCTGGCGTTGTCCACCAGAGAGAGTGACACCGCGCTCGCCGACCATCGTGTCATAGCCATCCGCCATCGCCTCGATGAAGGGGGCGGCCAGGGCAGCCTGTGCCGCTGCAACCACGTCTTCCCGGCTGGCGTCAGGCCTGCCATAGGCAATGTTCTCGGCAATGCTGGCCCCGAAAATCGCTGTGTCCTGGGGCACCAGGGCGATGTGTCGGCGCAGATCTTCCGGATCAAGCTCGCTCAGGCCTACACCATTGAGCCGGATCGTCCCGGAAACCGGGTCGTAAAAGCGCATCAGCAGGCTGAACAAGGTGGACTTGCCGGCACCGGACGGACCGACGACAGCAACGGTTTCTCCCGGCGCGATGGTCAGCTCCAGATCCCGGACCACCGGCATGTGTTCCGCATTCTGATAGGCGAAGGAGACGTTTTCGAAGGCAATGTCTCCGCGCGGGCTCTCCGGCAGGCTGACCGGATTGGCGGGGGCGCGGATTTCCGACTGCACATCCAGAAGCTCCGACAGGCGCTCAGCGGCACCGGCGGCCTGGGAGAGTTCGCCCCAGACCTCGGAAAGCGTTGCCAGCGACCCGGCGGCGAGAATGGAGTAGAGCAGGAACTGGCTGAGTTCCCCCCCTGTGATGCGGCCGGAAAACACGTCGCTGGCCCCGATCCACAGGACCGCAACGATGCTGGCGCCGATCACCATGATGGCAAAGCCGGTCAATGCCGCGCGCGCCATGATGGCCTTGCGGGCAGCCTTGAAAGCCTCCTCGACGGCGCCGCCGTAGCGCCCGGCGCTTCTGTCTTCATGCGTGAACGCCTGCAGGGTTTTCACCGAACCCAGCATCTCGCCGGCATAGGCGGAGGCATCTGCCAGGGTATCCTGGGCAAAGCGCGAGCGTTTGCGAACCTGACGACCAAACCCGAGAATGGGAACGAGAATGACGGGAATGGCAGCCAGCACGATCACGGAG
Source organism: Labrenzia sp. VG12 (assembly GCF_002237595.1). Lineage (NCBI taxonomy): Bacteria > Pseudomonadati > Pseudomonadota > Alphaproteobacteria > Hyphomicrobiales > Stappiaceae > Labrenzia > Labrenzia sp. VG12. Next base: position 3,504,698 of record NZ_CP022529.1, on the reverse strand, counting down.
AGACGCGGGCTGGTGACCACCATCATCACCGAGGCGCCGGCGAACATGATCAGGTTACGCATCGCCTGGGAGGCGCTGGCGCCAAATGCTGACTTGATCTGGGTCGTATCGGCGGTCAGGCGCGACAGGATCTCGCCGGACTTGGCGCTGTCGTAAAAGGCGGGGCTGAGCCGGGTCAGGTGGGCAAAGACATCGGAGCGAAGTTCGGCAACAACCCGCTCACCGATCCACATGACCAGGAAGTAGCGGATCGAACTGGCCGTTGCCAGGGCGCAGACCACGCCGATCAGGACGGCGAAATAGGAATTCACCAGCGCCGGGTCGTCGGCGCCAAAGCCAAAGTCGATCATGCGGCGAACGGCGGCCGGCAGGATCAGCGTGATGATTGCGGCCGAGAACAGGGCGACCAGTGCACCGATGGCCATGCCCTTGTGTTTCTGAAGATAGGGGATCAGCCGCGTCAGCGGTTTTAACGAACGGCGATTGGTCTTTGTGTCCGTCTTGCGGTCTGAAACAGGGGCGTCTGCCACAGGAAGCTCCTCGATTTTTGTCCGTATTAGCACGTTCGCCCCGGTGCTCAATTGCTTTTGATCATTTTTGGGAGCGGTAAACCCGAAGCGTTCGGAAACGGCGCAAACCGCGCCGCTGGAATTCGTTGGATATTGCCGGAATTTGCCTCTTGTCTTGGGGGCAGGCTTCAGGTATATCCCCGCCTCATGTTTCTGAGGGCGGCGTCCGCATCCGGATCGGCGGCCCTTTACTTCGTTTTCGCTGACGTGGCGGTTCTTTTCGAAAGACAGCTGCGAGGCGTTTGAAAGGACCGGCCATGAAAGCGGATATTCATCCCGACTACCACACCATCAAGGTCGTCATGACCGATGGCACCGAATACACCACCCGTTCCACCTATGGTTCGGAAGGCGACACCCTGACGCTCGACATCGACCCGACGTCTCACCCGGCCTGGACCGGCGGCGACCGTCAGCTGATGGACCGCGGCGGCCGCGTGTCCCGCTTCAAGAACAAGTTCGCTGGTTTCCTGGGCTCCTAAGACCTCAGACCATCGACAGTTTCGAACGAAAACCCGGCCTTGCGGCCGGGTTTTTTGTGTTTTGGAGTAGATACGCCGCTCCATGCGAGTTTGCGAGGGCGCGCCAGGAATTGTTCATTCCGGCTTTCGAACCTTGCCAGGTGCCCCTCCGGTGCCGGATAAACAAGAGACCAGAGTCATTCCAGCCTCGATCGTCCGGTTTTGTGGCAGGACGCGACTGAGCGGCCAAAAGGACCAAGCGCATGAAAGTCAAAACGATCTCTGATCTCATCGACTGGACCCGTCTGATGCACCGTCAGCTTGGCGAACGCCTGACAACCGGGTCGGCGCTGCATGACCAGGAGATGGCAAGGATGCTGCTGTCTTACCTTGCCGATCACGAGGCGGCGCTGGAGAAGATCATTGAAGGTTTCGAGCAGCGCGCTGATCTGAGCGCGCTCAATACCTGGGTCTATGACTATCTGAGCCATGAGCAGATCGATCTCAAACGCAGCTGCGACGTGCCCTTTGAGAAGATGAACTTCAACGAGATTTGCCTGACCGTGTTCGACGTGCACAACCAGGCCATCGATCTCTATCGGGACCTGCTCCGGCGCGCCGACATTCCCGAGGCAAAGGAGCTTCTCCAGGCGCTGCTTGCCATGGAAGAGCATGAGACGATGCGGATCGCTCAACAGACCGGCCGGATGCAGGATTTGTAACAGTCTGGTTCGCGGCTCTGTGGGCGCTGTGTGACGTTGGCTGACATGGCGAGCCTGTCGGGTGTTCGCAGGCTTGTTTGCCGTGCAGCCAACAAAAAAGCCGCCTTGCGGCGGCTTTTCAGATGCGAAAGAGATTTGACCGGGATCAGCCGAGCTTGCCGAAGGCGGCATGCAGCTTGTTGAGCTGCGAGGCGACCGGATTGTCGTTGGTGGCCTCTTCGACCGGCTCTTCGGACTTGCGGTAGAGCATCGTGTCGAGATGCACGATCCGCTCCTGCAAACGGGTGGAACGCTCGATCAGAACGCGCAGGGTTGCCGGCAGGTCGTTCCAGGCAGGGCCGCCGGTGGAGCTGGAGAGCTTGTCGAGGCGCACCTTGTTCTTGTCGCTGCCGGCCTGTTCGCGCGACATTTCGCCTTCGTTGACGGCACGCTGCAGCAGCAGCCAGGACGCCAGCTGCATCAGGCGCGTGGTCAGGCGCATGGATTCGGTGGCATAGGCCAGGGAGGCGGGGCGTGGCAGTTCCTTGGCTTCCTCGCGGCCTTCACCGTCCAGATACATCGCGGTTTCCTCAACCAGCGACATGCCTTCCTGAAACAGCGTCTGGAAGCTGTCGGAGCTGGCGAGGTGATGCGCGATGTGAACTGCGCCCAAGGTGTCACCGGCTTTTTTAATGTCTTCCGTCATAGGATTGCTACGCCTCAGTTACTCTTCCGGTTGTCCCGCATCTTTTGTTGTCCCGTCTCGAAATGTGTCATCCCGGTCCGAGTGTTCCTTTTTGGAACGATGCAGGTCTTCATGCCGTATATCCAGCAAAGCACGTGCCAACTGAAACGGTAAACGGCCATTAACCAGAACTCTGACAAGATACTATGAGGTGGAGGCAAAAAAAAGAGCCGCACGGTTGCGGCTCTGAGTCTTTAACAGGGAGGCGTCAAACAGAGTGGACAGGAGCCACTCACATCCAGATGACTGGATGACTAAATTTATACTTTGGAAAGATTAATAAGAGGTAAACGAGTAAATTTTTACCTACAGTGTTTACTGTAAGTGCTCGATGTGAATGGCGCTTTCTTCAAAATATGTAATAATTTACAGGATCATTTCTGAAAGAAGGCGTCAGCCGCATTGCGAATAGTGCTGCGTTGCTCGAGCTCCTTCTGGGTACGGTTAATTTCCTCGGTTAAAGCCTCGATCCGCTCGGACAGTTCCTCCTCTGACAGGCGCGACAGATCCTGGCCGACCGAAATCTCCGCGGTCTCCGATTTTCTGGGGACATCGTCGTCAAAGAGGCCCATCATCTTGCTCCCAAGCATGTCTCGGGCAGGGTCCGGAAGGCTTACTTGTCCGGGGCGCCTGCCTGCAGATAGTGTAAGTATCAATTTACCATATGCCAGGCACAGATCGCCTAGCCAGTCCCAAAATGAACCAAAAGGAATGGTCTGACATGCAGAAACTGCCGGACAGCATGACGGTTGTTGCGATTTCCGAACCCGGCGGACCGGAGGTTCTCAAAATCGAAACCCGGCCGGTTCCCGAATTGGGACAGGGCGAAATCCTGATCCGTGTGGCCGCAGCCGGGGTTAACCGGCCCGACGTGCTGCAGCGCAAGGGCGCCTATCCGCCTCCCAAGGGCGCCTCCGATCTGCCGGGGCTGGAAGTGGCCGGTGAAGTGGTTGCCTGTGGCACGGGAGCGACGCTCCACCCAATTGGCGCAAAAGTGACAGCGCTGGCGCCCGGGGGCGGTTACGCGGAGTATTGCAAGGTGCCTGAAGGCCATGCCCTGCCGGTGCCGGAGGGGCTGAGCATGATCCAGGCGGCCGCGCTACCGGAGACCTTTTTCACGGTCTGGACGAATGTCTTCGACCGGAGCGGCCTGAAAAGCGGTGAGCGCTTTCTGGTTCACGGTGGCACGTCCGGGATCGGCACGACGGCCATTCAGCTCGCCAAGGCGTTCGGCGCAGAGGTGTTCACCACGGTCGGGTCTGCAGACAAGGCAGAGGCGGTAAAGGCGCTGGGGGCGGACCACGTCATCAATTACCGGGAACAGGCTTTTGAAAAAGCGGTGCTGGAAGCCACAGACGGTGAAGGCGTGAACGTGATCCTCGATATGGTCGGCGGAGACTACGTGGAACGGAACTGGAAAGCGGCTGCGATCGAAGGGCGGATCTGCCAGATCGCGACGCTGAACGGTATAGCGGAGAATGTGAACTTCTCCCGCCTGATGGTGAAGCGACTGACACACACCGGCTCGACCCTGAGACCGCGCAGCGATGCCTTCAAAACCGAGATTGCAAACAGCCTGCGCGAGAAGGTCTGGCCGCTGATCGAATCGGGTCGGATCGGCCCGGTGATGGATTCGACCTTTCCGTTGAGTGAAGCGGCTGACGCACACCGGCGCATGGAAAGCTCTGGCCATATTGGCAAAATCGTCTTGATGCTGGAAAGCTGAAGTCGCGCAATAAGCCAGGGGACCGCATCCTGTGTGTTCCCATTTGCGTTTCGGCCGGAATTCTCCTATATTCCGGCCACTTCCCAGGAAACTGACACGGAACACCGCTTTTTCGCCCTGCCGGGCGAGGGAGCAGACGAGAGGAATTTATCCGATGGCGAACACGCCGCTGATGCCGAAGGCAACCGCCGTCTGGCTCGTAGACAACACCGCGCTGAGCTTCACGCAGATCGCTTCCTTCTGCAAGCTGCATCCGCTTGAGGTGAAGGCCATTGCCGATGGCGAAGCCGCGCAGGGCATCAAGGGCCTGGACCCGATCCTGACCGGCCAGCTGACCCGTGAAGAAGTCGAAAAGGCGCAGAAGGACCCGAATTACCAGCTGAAGCTGCAGGGGTCCAAGGTCGTCGTTCCGGAAACCAAGCGCAAGGGCCCGCGCTACACGCCGGTGTCCCGCCGTCAGGACCGTCCGAATGCCATCCTGTGGCTGGTGCGCAACCATCCGGAGCTCAAAGACGCGCAGATCATGCGCCTTGTCGGCACCACCAAGCCGACCATTGCCGCCATTCGCGACCGGACCCACTGGAACTCGGCCAACCTGACGCCGTCCGATCCGGTGACGCTCGGCCTGTGCAGCCAGCTTGAACTGGACATGGAAGTCGAAAAGGCCGCGAAGAATGCTCCGCAGCCGATTCCGGGCGCAGAAGAAACCCTGATCCCGGTCGAAGAATCGACCAGCGAAGACGCGATTGCGGCCGCCTTCTCCTTCGACCCGAACCAGCCGGTCAAGCGGGACGAGGAAGAAGAAATCGATGCCGACGCCGTGTTTGCGAATCTGGGGTCTCTGAACACCAGCGACGCTGGTGACGCCGACAACGAAGAGGAAACGGCCTCCGTTGAGGACGTCTTCGGCGAGGCCGCTTCGGACGACGACACCAAATAAGACCGATATCTTGCCGACTGTTTGAAAGCCGCCGGTGGCAACACCGGCGGCTTTTTTGCTTCTTTGAAACAAGGCGTACCGGTTTGTCCCGAAATCGCGTTGCCACTCCCGAAAAGCCGACATAGTCTCTTGGGCTTTCTGGGAGATCATCATGAAAAACACATTGCTCAAGCTGGGCGCCGCCCTGGCGCTCGCCGTCGGTGTCACACAGGCACAGGCCGAAACCCGCATTACCTACAAGTCCGCCAAATCCACGTCCTCCTACTACCAGATGGCCGTGCAGATCGCCGAAGCGGTCAAGGCCGGCAGCAATGGCGACATGATCGTCACGGTCGAGGAGAGCCAAGGGTCCGTCCAGAACGTGATGGAAGCGCGGGCGCGCGGTGGCGACTATGTCTTTACCACGCCTCCGGTTCTGGTCTCGCTTGCCCAGGGCGGCAAGGCGATGTTCGAAGGCAAGGGCGATCCCAAGTTCGACGAGATCCGGGCCCTGTTCCCGATCCCCTCGCTGACCATGCATTTTGTCATGTCCGCCGACAGCGGTGTGACAGACTTTGCCGGCATGGAAGGCAAGACCATTCTCTTGGGCAAGGGCTCTTTCGGCGCGCGGGAAGGCGAGAAGTATCTCAAGCTCTTCGGCCTGGAAGGCAAGGTCGACCTGGCCGAAGTCGAGCTGTCCAACGCGGTCGCAGCGCTCAAAAACGGCCAGATCGACGGGTTCGTGACCGCCGGATCCTGGCCGGCGCCGAATGTGATCGAGGCTGCTGCTTCGACCGGCGTCAATGTCCTGTCGCTGGACGACGACCAGATTGCCAAAACCAAGCGCGCCCGGCTAGTCATCCCGGCCGGAACCTATGCAGGACAGGAGACTGACATCGTCACCACGTCCCTGCCGGTCGTTGCCTACACCACCACGGCGATGGACGATGACACGGCCTATGCGCTGACCAAGACCTTCTGGCAGGAAAAAGCCAAGATGGGCGAAGAAGCCCCCTGGTGGAATGGCGTGGATCAGGGGTTGATGGCGAACATCACCGGCAAGCTGCATCCAGGTGCCGTCCGCTACTACGAAGAAGCGGGCATGCCGCTCACGGACGCTCAGAAGTAAGCCGTTTCGTCTCTCTCTTCAGCGGCGCACAGCCTCGGGGTTTGTGCGCCGTTGGCACTTTCCGCCCGCGAGGTTGACGGTCAGTTGCCTGTGCCTGCCGTGCCCCCTTTTTCGTTCCACCCTCCCACCTTTCAAGTGATTTCATGATCCGCGGTGAACCTGCATCCAATCCGTTCTGGCGGACGGCAATGATCCTTCTGGCGCTGGCGCTGGTGGCGTTTCATCTCGGCCTGATTTTTTCAGGGCTGGTGCCCAATCTGGTCAGCCGTCCGCTCCATCTGGCGCTCGCCCTTCCGTGGATCTTTCTTTTTGCCGGTGGAAGCGGGCTTTCCCGGGTCAGCGGTGCGGTCTTCTGTTGTGCTGGTGTCGCGGCATGCCTGTGGGTGGCCGCCAACCAGTCGATGCTGTCCGACCAATACGGATTTCTGGAAGGTGATTTCCAGAAACTTGTCGCCATCGTGCTGCTCGTCACGGTGCTCGAAGCAGCGCGGCGCGCGATCGGATGGCCATTGCCCATTGTTGCAGCCCTTGCGCTCGCCTATGGCCTCTATGGTCAGCACATCCCCGGCGAATTCGGCCATTCGGGAACGCCGCTGGCGAGTTTTCTCGGCACGCTGACGATCGCCGAAGGCGGCATCTGGGGCAGTCTGACCGGTGTATCGGTCAACGTGGTTGCGATCTTCGTGATTTTCGGTGCCGTTCTGAACGCCGGAGAAGCGGGGCAGGGCTTCATGAATGTGGCGGCGGCGGCCGCCGGCCGCCTGAAAGGCGGCGCCGCCAAGGTGTCCGTTCTGTCTTCGGCGCTGTTTGGTTCCATTTCCGGTTCAGCTTCTGCCAATGTTGCGTCCACCGGGGCGATCACCCTGCCGGCCATGACGCGGCTCGGCTATCCGAAGCGCCTGGCGGGCGCGGTCGAGGCCGTTGCGTCGTCCGGCGGCCAGATCATGCCGCCGCTGATGGGGCAGGGGCCTTTGTCATGGTGGAACTGACCCGGGTTCCCTATACCGAGATCATGGCGGCCGCGCTGCTGCCGGCCATTCTCTATTTTCTGGCGGTCTGGATCGGCATCAACGCTTACGCAAAGCGCTTCGATCTGGCGGCGATCGATCAGGAGGATCAGCCACGGTTCCGTCAGGTGGCGATCACCTCCGGCTTCTTCCTGATCCCTTTTACGGTGCTGCTCGTGGGCATGTTCGTGGTGCGCTATACGCCGCAATATGCCGCCTGTCTGGCAATCCTGGCAGGCTTCATCCTGCTCTTTTTCAACGCACGTGGCACATTTGACCTGAGGCAGATCCTCGCCCGGATGGAAAACGCGGTTCTGACCGCAGCCCGGCAGGTCTCCGTCATCGCGTCAATCATCGTGTGTGCATCGATCATCATCGGTGTGCTCGCCGTCACCGGCCTCGGCGTGAAAATCACCTCGCTGATCCTGTCCGGCTCAGGAGGCTATCTGTGGCCGTCATTGCTGCTGACGGCGCTCGCCTGCCTGATCCTGGGCATGGAAGTGCCGACGACAGCTGCCTACGTCATCTGTGTCTCTGTGGCTGGTCCGGCGCTGATCCAGCAAGGGCTGGAGCCGCTTCAGGCGCATCTCTTCGTTTTCTGGTTTGCGCTGATTTCAACAATCACGCCACCGGTGTGCGGCGCGGTTTTCATCGCGGCCGGCATGATCGGCGAGAACTGGCTGAAGGTTGCGCTGACAGCGATGGCGCTTGGTGTCGGTCTCTACCTGATCCCGCTGGCCATGATTGCAAATCCCGCCCTGATAGACTTGGCAGACACGCCTGTCCCGGCGCTGTTGTCGGCCGTCAAGATCGGGCTTGGGCTTGGCCTGGTCTCATTCGGGCTCATCGGATATCGGAAACCGTGGCAAAAACTGATGGCGACAGGTGCCGGTCTGATCGTGATCTTTGCCGGTGGCGCCAACTTTTGAAAACCTGTTTTGTTGCGTCCCCCGGCGCAGCCCTCTGAAGCAGGATGAGGGCATGCGCTTCTCAGATACGGCGCAGGAAAACAAGCCTGTCTCCAGGTCTCTAGATATGGAGCGCGTGCCCCAGGGCGCGCAGACAGGCTTCCTGCAGTCCCTCGGACTGGGTGGGGTGGGCATGGATGGTTCCTGCAAGGTCTTCCAGGCAAGCGCCCATCTCGATCGCCAGGGAAAAGGCTGCGGACAATTCAGAGACGCCGGTTCCCACCGCCTGAAGGCCGACAATCGCATGATCGGCCTCGCGCCAGACAACACGGACAAAACCGTCTTCCCGTTCGGTTGTCATCGCCCGCCCGTTGGCCTGGAACGGAAACTCGCTCGACCTGGTTCCCTCGAGTTCGCCAGGCAAGGCACCGCACAGCACGAGTTCGGGGTCCGTGAAACAGACAGCCGGGATGGCACGCCTGTCCCATTCAACGGCCTGGCCGGCGATGTGTTCGGCAACCATTTCCCCTTGCGCCATTGCCCGATGCGCCAGCATCGGCTCACCGGTGACGTCGCCAATCGCATAGATGCCGCGCATGGAGGTCTGGCAGGTCTTGTCGATCTTGATGAAGGGCCCGTCCAGGGTGAGCGCAAGCTCGTCGATGCCGATGCCGATGGTGCGGGGTCTGCGGCCTACGGTCACCAGAACCTTTTCAGCGTCGACATCGCCCTTGTCGGTCTGAAGAGTGTCGCCTTGATGGCCCAGAGCCCTGGTGCCGGTCATAAGCGCAACACCCAGCTCGCCCAGACGTTTGACGACCGGTTTTGTCAGGCCTTTGTCGTATGCTGGCAGAATGCTGTCTTCTGCTTCGACAATCGTGACCTGGCTGCCGAGTTTGGCAAAAACGGTGCCCAGCTCCAGTCCGATATAACCGCCACCGACAACGGCGAGTGTCTTCGGGATCTCCGTGAGGCTCAAGGCCTCCGTGGAGGACATGATTGGCCCACCAAATGGCAGAAAGGGCAGTTCAACGGCAGCGGAGCCCGTGGCGACGACGATGTATTCCGCCCGAATATGGAAGGGGTCGCCGTCGCCCGTGACCTGCACCGTTTTGCCATCCAGAAAACGGGCGCGGCCCGAGACAAAACGGGCCTTGGCCTTCTTCATGAGGGCCGCGACACCTGAATTCAGCCTGTCCACCAGCCCGTCTTTCCAGGCAATGGTCTTCGACAGGTCGATTGTCGGGTTTTCCGCACGAATGCCGAGCGGGCCCTGGTCCGCATGGGTGATCTTGAAGAATTCATCGGCCGCATGGATAAGCGCCTTGGAGGGGATGCAGCCAACATTCAGGCAGGTGCCACCCGGTTTTGCCTCGTCCACAACCACCGTGTCGATGCCGAGCTGTCCGGCGCGAATGGCGCAGACATAGCCGCCAGGTCCGGCGCCGATGATCAGCAACTTGCATTTGATATCCGTCATCAGCCTTATCCTTCGACAAACAGCATGGCTGGTGTCTCCAGCAGCGTTTTCAGTTTCTGGACGAAAACGGCGGCATCCCAGCCGTCAATGACCCTGTGATCGAAGGAACAGGAGATGTTCATCATCTTTTTGGGTTGGAACTGCTGACCGTCCCAGACAGGACGGATCTGCATCTTGTTGATGCCGACAATGGCGACTTCCGGGTAGTTGATGATGGGGGTCGTGGCGATCGCGCCGAGAGCCCCCAGCGAGGTGATCGTGATGGTTCCGCCATTCAATTCGTCGCGCTTGATCGAGCCGTCCCGCGCGGCATCTGCGAGCCGGGCAACTTCGCCTGCATTGTCCCAGAGATTGCCGGCCTCGGCATGGTGCACGACTGGGACATTCAGTCCGGCCGGTGTCTGCGTGGCGATGCCGATATGGACGCCTCCGTGGCGATAAATGACCCCCGCATCGTCGTCATAACGGGCATTCAAATCGGGCTGCTCACGCACGGCTTCCACGATGGCTCGCATCAGAAACGGCAGGATCGTCAGCTTGGGTCGGTCGCCGGCATGTTTGGTGTTCAGGGCGGCCCGCAGATCTTCAAGAGCAGACATCTCGACTTCTTCGACAATCGTGATGTGCGGGATCTGTCGTTTTGACAGGGCCATTTTCTCCGCGATCTTGCGGCGCATGCCGATGACGCGGATTTCTTCGATGCCGGTGTTTTGCGCGCGTGTGACCGTCCCCTGTCGGATGCCTCCGGTGGCGATCCAGGCGTTCAGGTCGTCATGGCTGATCCGGCCGGCAGGGCCGCTTCCGGGGACCTGGCGCAGGTCGACACCCTCTTCCCGCGCACGGGCGCGCACGGAGGGCGAGGCAAGGGGCTTGGTGCCGCTTGCACGGGGGATGGCCGGTCTGCTGACGACCGGGTCAGCCGGTTTTGCCGCGGTCTCGGCGAGAGATGATCCCGGGATCTCTTCAACCGGTGCAGGCTTGGCCGGTGTTTCGGAGCCGGGCGTTTCAACGGGGGAGGGGGACGGCGCTGCGCTCTCCTGTGCGGCGGTTTCATTGCCTTCCCCGTCCACTTCAATGCGGACCAGAACCGCACCAACCGGGACAAGGTCACCTACTTGACCGCCGAGTTCCAGCACCTTGCCTTCAGCGGAGGAGGGAACTTCGACCGTGGCCTTGTCGGTCATGACGGATGCGAGGACGTCATCTTCGCGAACCAGATCGCCCGGCTTGACGTTCCACTCGATCAGTTCCGCCTCGGCGATGCCTTCTCCGACATCCGGCAAGTGAATTGCGAACACACCCATGGATCAGGCCTCCATGACTTTTTTCAGGGCCTCGCCGACGCGCCCCGGTCCAGGGAAATACTCCCACTCCTGGGCGTGAGGGTAAGGGGTGTCCCAGCCCGTGACGCGGATCATGGGGGCCTCCAGGTGATAGAAACAGGTTTCTTGAACAAGAGACATGAGTTCGGCACCAAAGCCGGACGTTCTGGTGGCTTCATGCACGATGACGCAGCGGCCCGTTTTCTCAACGGAGGACACGATTGCGTCCAGGTCGAGGGGCATCAAGGTGCGCAGATCGATAATCTCGGCATCAACGCCCGACTGTTCCACCGCCGCCTCGGCGACATAGACCATTGTGCCATAGGCCAGGACGGTCACGTCCTTGCCTTCCCGGTAGAGCGATGCCTTGCCCAGGGGCACTGCCTCATCACCGTCCGGGACGTCCCCCAAAGCATGCTTCTTCCAGGAAACGATGGGTTTGTCGTGATGCCCGTCAAACGGTCCGTTGTAGAGCCGCTTGGGCTCCAGAAAGATCACGGGATCGGGATCAGCGATCGAGGCGAGCAAAAGCCCCTTTGCGTCGCGGGGGTTGGACGGCATGACAACCTTCAGACCCGAGACGTGCGTGAAAAGCGCTTCCGGGCTCTGACTGTGGGTCTGGCCGCCGAAAATTCCGCCGCCGGTCGGCATGCGAATGACGATCGGGCAGGTGAAGTCCGCATTGGAGCGATGCCGGAGGCGTGCTGCCTCGGAGACGATCTGGTCATAGGCGGGATAGACATAGTCGGCGAACTGGATTTCGATCACCGGTTTCAGTCCGTAGGCGGCCATGCCGATGGCCGTTCCGACGATGCCGGCCTCGTTGATCGGAGCATCGAAACAGCGCGACTTGCCGTATTTTTCCTGCAATCCGGCGGTGCACCGGAAGACGCCCCCGAAATAGCCAACGTCTTCGCCGTAGACGACGACTTTTTCGTCAGCGGCCATGGCAACATCATGGGCCTCGCGGATCGCTTCGATCATGGTCATCTGTGCCATGTCAGAACCCCGCTTCCTGGCGCTGCCGGATCAGATGCGGCGGCATGGTTTCGTATACGCCTTCAAACATGTCGCGCGGGCTCGGTGCCTTGCCGTCACCGAGCGTGCCGACCGCTTCCGCGGTTTTCTGAACGGCGATCACCTCGTCCAGGATCTCGGCTTCCGCCTGTTTATGGCGTTCGTCGCTCCACTCGCCGAGGACGATCAGGTGTTTTTTCAATCGCTCGATGGGATCGCCGAGCGGCCAGGCGGCAGCTTCGGTCTTGGACCGGTAAGCAGAGGGATCGTCGCTGGTCGAATGTCCGCCAGCGCGGTAGGTGACATGCTCGATCAGCGTCGGTCCGAGGCCTTTGCGCGCACGCTCACACGCCCATTTGGCAACGGCATGCACCGCCAGATAATCATTGCCGTCGACGCGGATGGAAGCGATGCCAAACCCGTGGCCACGGGCGGCGAAGGTTCCGACACCGCCGCGGGCAATGCCCTGAAAGGTCGAGATGGCCCACTGGTTGTTGACGATGTTCAGGACAACAGGCGCTCTATAGGTCGAGGCAAAGACCATTGCGGCATGGAAATCGCTTTCGGCAGTGGAGCCGTCGCCAATCCAGCCTGCAGCGATCTTCGTGTCTCCGGAAATCGCCGATGCCATGGCCCAGCCGACGGATTGCACGAACTGTGTGCCGAGATTGCCGGAAATGGAAAAGAAGCCGTGTTCCTTCGAGGAATACATGATCGGCAACTGGCGGCCATGAAGCGGGTCGTCCGCGTTTGAGTAGATCTGGTTCATCATCGTGAGCATGGGATAGTCACGGGCGATGAGCAGGCCGGCCTGGCGGTAGGTCGGGAAATTCATGTCCCCCGGCCGCATGGCTCGGCTGAAGGCGCAGCTGACGGCTTCTTCGCCCAGGTGCTGCATGTAGAAACTTGTCTTGCCCTGCCGCTGCGCATTCATCATCCGCGCGTCGAAGGTGCGCAGGGTCATCATGTGGCGCAGGCCCGCCTTCAGGTCGTCGCTGGTCAGCGAGCCGGCCCAGTCGCCGACGGCCTCACCGTTCTTGTTCAGTACGCGGACAATGGAAAAGGCCATGTCGCGCATGTCGTCCGGGTCGATGTCCACCGGAGGACGCGGCACCGATCCGGCGCGCGGAATTTCAAAGTCGGAAAAATCAGGCGTGTCACCGGGGCGACAGCCTGGTTCCGGGACATTGAGCGATAGGGGGCTGACGTCATCGGTCATGCTGCGCCTTTCCGGACTTGGAGTGCCTGGGTCAGGATCGATTCAACCATGTCATCGGCGACTTGTATCGTTGTTTTTCCAGTCCGCAGGCTGTCGGCAAGGATGTCGCGGATCCGCGAGGCGATCCCGGTCAGGCGCTCTTCGCGATAACCGGGGCCTGCCTTGTGAATTTCACCGGCCACGCTGATGATGCCGCCCGCATTGACCACGTAGTCGGGCAGATACTGGATGTTGCGGGCGCGCAGGATTTCAGCCACTTCCGGTGTTGCCAACTGGTTGTTGGCGGCGCCGCAAACGAGGTTCGCGGTCAGTTTGCGTGCCGTTTCAGCCGTCAGAACTCCGCCCAGGGCGCAAGGGGCAAAAATGTCGAATTCAGTCTCGAAGACTGCCTCCACCGGGCAGATTTCCGCATCGAGTTTCTGCCGTGCCTCGTCCAGCGCAGCCTGATTGATATCGGAAACGATCAGGTCCGCACCGGCAGCATGCAGTTTTTGGGCGAGGGACATGCCGACGTGACCCAGGCCCTGCACCAGAACGCGCTGTCCTTTCAGGTTATCGCTGCCCGACAGGATCTCGCGTGCGGCCCGCAGGCACTGGAAGACACCTTCAGCCGTGAACGGCGAGGGATCTCCACTGCCGTGGGGGCCGCCATCCAGACCGACAGCATATGGGGTCTCCCTTGCGACAACCGCCATGTCTTCCGGCGAAATTCCGACATCTTCAGCGGTGTAATAGGTCCCGTTGAGGCTATGCACCGCCTGGCCGAAGGAGCGGAAAAGATCCTCAGACTTGTCAGTCCGGGCGTCGCCGATGATGACGGACTTGCCGCCTCCCAGTTCGATGCCCGCCATGGCATTCTTGCTCGTCATGCCGCCTGCCAGGCGAAGGACGTCGGTGCGCGCCTCCTCCTTGCTCGCGTAATTCCACATGCGGCAGCCACCTGCAGCCGGGCCATAGGCCGTGGAATGAAGACAGATATAGGCGCGCAATCCGCTGGCCGGGTCTTCTGCATAGATCAGGCGTTCGTGGCCGTCCGGTGCTTTTTCTTCGGTCAGTGTGAGCGGCATGGGAATTCTGTCCTCCTCCAGAATGCAGGTCTGGTGCCATTTTAGCCCCGCAGAGTGGTTGAAAAACCATCTTCTGGGGTCTATCGATAGGAAAGTTAGAGATAAACGCTCCAAAAATGGAAAATTTAGAGTGACTATCACTATTGACGATATAGATCGGAAGATGCTGCGCGCCCTGTGCGAAGACGGCCGGATGTCGGTTGTCCAGCTCGCCGAGCTTATCGGCCTGTCCCCGACCCCGTGCAAAAGACGTCTTCAAAGACTGGAAGAGACGGGTCTTATCGCCGGTTACAGCGCGACGATTGACCGGAAGGCCGCCGGGTTTGGCATCACAGCTTTTGTGTCCGTGGAGCTTGAACGGCAGGACACGGAAGAAATCCGGAAGTTCCAGAAACAGGTGGCCCTTTTCGAGGAAGTCGTGACCGGAGCGTTGATGACAGGTGCGCAGGATTTCCTGCTTGAGGTCGCGGTTGAAGGACTGGAGGAATATGAAACCTTCCTGCAGGCCAAGCTGATGAAAGTGGCTGGTGTCCGGGCCGTCCGCTCCCGTTTTGCCTTGCGCAAGTTTATCGACCGGGACCGGCTGCCCTAGCAGCCTGTTCCTCTCGCTGCCTGAACCGCGTTTTCAGGTCGGTGTGACCTGTTTCCAAACCTGTGCAGCCGGTCAGAGGACTGTGCCTGACACGGGTCTTCAGCAGGCCCTTGCTTGCAGGAAAGCCGAAGCTGTGCTGCAATTCCGGAGACTGAAGGTGGGCTCACTCTGGAGGATCTGATGATACTCCTGCGGATATTTGTTTTTCTGTGTGTGATACTGGGACTTGTGCAGCCGTCGCTTGCCGACAGACGGCTCGCTCTGGTCATCGGCAATTCCAGCTATCTCAATGTGCCGTCGCTGCCCAATCCGGGCAATGATGCAAACGACATGACGGCCAAGCTGGAGTCTCTCGGCTTCCAGGTCACCAGGGGCGTGGACCTGACCTATCAGGATATGCGCAAGACGATCAGGTCTTTCGTGACGGCGCTGAAGGACACGGATATCGCGCTGTTCTATTATGCCGGGCACGGCCTGCAGGTGAACGGAAAAAACTATCTGGCCCCGATCAATGCGCAGCTTCTGCATGAAGAGGATATTCAGTTCGAGCTGGTCCAGGTCGATCTGATCCTGGCCGCGATGGAGCGCAATTCCAGGACGAGTCTGGTCTTCCTGGATGCATGCCGCAACAACCCGCTTGCAGGCAATCTGGTGCGGTCGATGGGGGTGAGCCGGTCTGCGGCCGTTGGTAGAGGTCTGGCCCAGATCGGAACGGGTGTCGGCACATTGATCAGTTTTGCCACACAGCCGGGAAACGTTGCGCTTGACGGCACCGGACGGAACAGCCCCTTCACATCCGCGCTGGTCCAACATCTCGGCACGCCCGGTGAGGGCATCACGCGCAATCTGATCCGTGTGCGCAATGACGTGTTGCGGGCGACCGACGGCAAACAGGTTCCCTGGGACAATTCCTCGCTGACCGGTGAGGTGGTTCTCAAACCGTTGCCGTCCCTGACAGGCGAGCCTGGGGGAAGTGCATCAGAACCGGCAATGTCAGGTCCGCAGCAGGCTGAAATTGTCTACTGGAACTCGATCCGGCAGTCGGAAGACCCCGCTTATTTCGAGGCCTATCTCAATCGTTTTCCCGACGGGCGTTTCGTGGATCTGGCGCGCCTGAAACTTGCTGCCCTGAAATCCGGAACGCCTGTGAACCGGGACACTGCCGAAGAGACACAACCGGAAAGCGGGTTTGACCGGTCGAAGCTGGCCCGTCTTGATCCGAAGGCGGCCGGGTCGGCGCTGCCAGCGAAACCGCTTTCCCGGTCCCCCGACGATCTCGAACGCCAGCTGGCTCTGGTGCCGGATGACTATAAGCGCATTCAGGTCGCGCTGAATGCGCTCGGTTATGACGTCGGTATCCCCGACGGGGCCTTCGGGCCCAAGTCACGTGCGGCCTTGCGCCGTTACCAGATCCGCAACCGGCTCGAAGAAAGCGGCTTCCTTACCGAAAAAACGCTGACTGCACTGCTCAAGACATTTGAAACAACGCCAAACACCTATGACGGCACCTGGCTGCTCCAGTTTCATCGCTGGCACTATGGCTCGCAGGACAGAAGCGGCGTCAATCTGCGTTCGCTGCTGGCACGGGCCAGGGTCACTGTTCGGGGCGGCGAGATTTTCATTCTGGATGGCAAGGTCTTTTCCTCCGACAAACCCATGTTCGATACGTTCAAGGGACGGTTGTCGGACGCCGGTCAGCTCACCCTGTCCATGAGGATCGACAGCCTGTTCGGGAACGAACCCAAGCCCCAGCAGGAGGTCGACGTGACAGTGAGGACCAGGCTGCCGGCGCTTGTTCCTTACGACCACTCCCTGTCCGTCAAGGGATCGCGTCTTTGGGTCAACCCGAAGAAGGGGGAAAATGTCTGGCTGAGGCTGGAAATGCGCCGGATGAAATAGCGCACCGGGCGCGGTGGCAAGTCGCTGATCTCCCGGGCTGAAGCTCTCCGGGTGAGCCCCTTTGTTTTCGGGTCATACTGGAAGCGGGTCTACTTCAGATAGTGCATTTTGATGGTCCGTACCGGGTCTTTCGATGCGGCCCGCTGGAAAGGCGGCTCGTCATAGGCGTCGCGGGCACCGGACAGCGCATACCCCTCCACTGGGATCTCGCCTTCCAGATCAAGGTCGCGATTCCTGTTTTCGTCGTGAAACGCAATCACAGCGTAACGCCCTCCGGCAAGCTCCGGAAAGTCGGCCCGTACCGATCCCGTCGAAGCCGGGATTTCCAGGTAGCCCACGGCAGCCTCGTCATTTCCGCTTTGATAGGCGTGAGCGTCCTCCATGACCAGAACAATGACCTGTCCCCGGGTGTTGCGGATGTTCTTCACAGTGACAGACAGGCCTTGTCTGGTTTCACCGGTTTTCAGCTCATTGGCGCTGGCGCCTGGGACAAGGCTCGCGGCCCATGCACCACCGGCCAGGATGGCGGCACTGATAAAAACGGCGGCAAGGCGTTGGCGATGGTTTGGCCTGCGTGTCTCCTGTTACTCGGACCTGGGGGTTTGGGAGCCGGATTTCGGTTGCCAGCCCGGCGGGTTCGTCAGGACACGGACCTTGTTGGCAAGGTCGGGCATCTGCCAGATCTCCTGACCGAGCCGATGGAAGCCATGAAAGAAGGCAATCAGTGGATTGACGGAGTTGATGGGCCGGGTCAGGCCATAGGTGACCGGTTCCCGCTCTTCCGCGAACGTGCCGAACATCCTGTCCCAGATAATGAAGATGCCGGCGTAGTTCTTGTCGAGATAGGCCGGGTTCGAGCCGTGGTGCACCCTGTGATGGGAAGGCGTGTTCAGGACGGCTTCGATTGGCCGCGGCAGTTTCTTGACCGCCTCTGTGTGCAGCGCTGTCTGGTAGACCTGAACGATGACTTCAGCAAAGACCACGACCACCGGATTGAACCCCAGCAGGACAAGCGGCAGGTGGAACAGCACCGGCCAGAAGGAATCCATCGGCCCGAAGCGATAGGCCACCGAGATATTGAAAAACGGCGAAGAGTGATGAACCGAATGGGTCGCCCAGCCGAAATTCACCCGGTGCAGGAAACGGTGTTCCCAATAGTAGACCAGATCCGCCAGCACGATGCAGATCAGCACCGTTGCCCAGTTGATCTCGATGTCGAAGATCGCGAACTGCCAGACGTAGTAAAAGGCGGCAACATAAAACGCGGCCAGGAAGACTACGGTGATGCCCATGAACATGGCAAGCGTGACGTAGTTGGTCAGCGTATCCCCGATCAGGGTCCAGTTCAGCTTTTTGAGCAGCCAGTACCGGCCCAGTTCGAACAGCAGGAACACCAGTGCAAAAACAAAGAACCAGTCGTCTATGAAGACCTGCAGTCCTTCGAGCCAGGCTGGGCTGAGAGGTGATAGAATGCGGTCCAAGTGACATTCTCCAAAATTATCAAGGTTGACAATTAAATGTGGTGACGATATTTGTTTGTCAAGATTGAAAATCTATTTTGAGGTGACATTTGGCTCGGCCCGACATCAAGGACGATCGCAGGGAGCAGATCCTGGATGCGTTTGAAACCTGCGTTGCGCGTTATGGCGTCGAAGGAGCGACGCTCGGCAAGACGGCCGAGATTGCGGGGCTTGCCCGGCCGCTGATCCGGCACAATGTCGGCAACCGGGATGACCTTCTGGCAGCGCTTGTCGAACGGTTCCTGGCGCAGAGCCGCAGCAGCACGGCGGCGCTCCTTGACATGTTGCCGGCGGAAAACCGGATGGAGGCGTTGATCGAGATCCTGTTCGATCCCCGTTACGCCAATCCGCAGGCCGTTCTGGTGTTCAACGCCCTGAGCGCGGCTGCCCTGGAAGACCGAGCGCTGGGTGATCATCTGCAGACCTGGCTGGGCGATTTTGTCGACGTGCTGGCAAGGGAAATCGCCGCGGCCCACTCTCGAGCTGACGACAAGGATGTCCGGGCTGTCGCTGCGGGAATCACCGGGATCTATTTCAACGTCGAGGCGCTGCACCCGATCAATGTGCCGATGTCCTTTTCACAGGATTCGAAGCGGGCGGCGCGGCTTCTTCTGTCCACTCTGGCGAGGGCAACATGAGCGAGAATTTCCGTCTGCCGCGCAGCGCGTATGTCGAACCTGACTGGTTGAACCGAGAGAACGGCGATCTTTTTGCCGGTGCCTGGTGCTATGCCGGCACCAGCAAGATGTGCCCCGGCCCCGGCGACTATGTCACGCTGCAGATCGGGGCCTATGATGTTGCGGTTCTTCGGACCAAGGACGGAACGCTGCACGCGGTTCACAACCATTGCCGCCATCGCGGTGCGGCCCTTTTCGACGGGCCGAGCGGCAATGCCGGTGGCAGCATCGTTTGCCCTTATCATCGCTGGACCTACGGACTGGACGGCGCCTTGCGCGGCGTTCCGGATAGGCAGACCTGTTTTCCGGGGCTGGACAGGTCGGAGTTCGGACTGAAGCCGGCAGGTCTCGGTGTCTTTCGAGACTTGGTCTTCGTCAATGCGAACCCGGCTGCCGATTTCGAAGCCTGGATCTGAACGGTTGCGAACGAGGCCTGGCCGCATGATCTTTTTGCCGCCGACGTGAAGGCGTGCGTCCCGCTTCACTACGACGTCAAATGCAACTGGAAAGTCTTCGTCGAAAACGCTCTCGATGGCTATCATCTGGCCTATCTGCACGAAAAAACACTTGGTGGGCCGACACCGGACAAGAACGTCTGGGACCGGGCGGGAGACCATATGATCTGGTATGCCAACGAGGAGGGCGTTCGTCACCGGCTGCCGGCCAAGATCCGCAATGAAGGCGGACGCACCGGCATGATCAAGAGCGCGTCGGCACCAGGTTATGGCGGTGTCTATTTTCTGTTCCCGCTCACGCTGGTGGTACCGACACCCTATGGTCTCTCGCTGACCGCGCTGAAACCGCTATCAGCCGATCGGACACGTCTGGATGTCTACCAGTGGGTCGGACCGTGGCAATCGACAGACGAGCGCAAGCATGTGCCGGGCTACGACAATAAGAGCGATTTGATTTCGTCGGAAAACTGGACGCAGCATCCGCTTGAAACAGGTGATTTCCAGACCGAGGACATCTGGATTTGCGAGAAGGTCCAGCGCGGGCTGTCCTCGCCTGCCTTTGAACCGGGGCCCCTGTCGAAAGGCCCCGGCGCTGAAGATCCGATCACCTGGTTCCACGACAGCCTTCGGCGGCACATGCAACTCTGATGGCAGGAAAGGATACGCCATGACCTGGATGGCCCTGCTGGGTATCGCGTTGCTGGTCTGGGTGCTTTACGATCTCGTGACGGGCAAGGTCTGGCTGCATCGCGCCTATCACCGGTCGGAAGAACCTGCGGGATACTGGCTGACGATGGGGCTCTGGTTCCTGGTCGCTCTGTCCTGTTTTTACTGGGGCGGCGGCCTGTAGATCCATCAGGTCGGTTCTGGCGAGATATCAGCCCCTCTAGCCTTCGGTTTTGCGTTTGCCGGAAAATGACATGTTGCTGTTTTCGCCCAGGCCGTGGCGCAGGCAGTAATATATGATGGCCAGGCTCGCTGCCAGCCACAGGCCGCCCCAGAAGACCGTCGGGCCGCCGAATTCTTCCGCCAGCATATAGGCGTCGGAGCGGATGCCCGAGCGGCGGATCGTGTCGTCGAAAATGTCGTATGGCACATAGAGTATGCTCGACAGGCCGATGACCCTCAGGATCAGGTCGTTGGCCTGGACGCTGAGATAGCGCGCGGCGCCCAGCATGGCGATGCCGGTCGCGAGGCAGAACGCGAGCGCGAACCAGTCGCGGATGTAAAGCGCCGTCACAATCAGCGTGAGGCCGCCAAGCACGCCCAGCACCATGCGGTCTGCTTCCGTTTTCAAGGCCAGCAGCAGCAGGGCGACACCAAACAGGAGGGAACCGAGATAGCCCGCCGTCAACGTGAGGAAGCGGTTGCCGCCCCGGGCAATGACATGACCGCCCTGATTGGGTGAGAGCGAAATCTCGTCGACGGAACCACCGGTCAGAATTGCTGCCAGGGCATGGGCCAGCTCGTGCAGATAGACGATGAGAATCTTGAGTGGAACCACGAACACCGAGTTCCAGAACAGGAACAGCACCAGGGTGATCAGGATGAGCTGCCAGTGGCCTTTGAGGATCTGCATGTGCTGAAAGACCATCGCATGGTGCGAAAAGTCAAGCTGTCTTGCCGGCCGCCACGCCGGTCAACCAGCCGGTGAAGGTCCTGGCGTCTTCGGTGTCACTGTTGCAAGATAGAAAATAGCCTTCCTTGGCGTCGATCAGCACGTCCGAAACACGGGCAATCAAGCCGTGTTGCAAGGGGTGCCGGGACAGCAACTCATTGACCAGGCAGGCACCGTTTCCCTGAACGGCCAGATCCAGGGCGGCGCCATAAGAATCCACAAAAATCGATGGCGACTGAACAGGGCTGCCTGTCGCCCGGCCCCACGCCGGCCAGCCACCGGAAATGCCGATGGCCTCTATCAGCGGCATTTCTTCGAAGGGCACCGCGACGTTTTTCGGCTTCAGTGCAATCAGCTTGTTGGAGCCGAGTGGAACGGCCTTCGGCGCGGCCTGTTTCCTGGATCCGAAACGGATCTCGATATCGGCAAGCGTGCGGCTGAATTCGTCGGGCCAGATGGCGCTGATGAACCGCAGCGATAGGTCCGGGTGCTCTGCCCGAAAGCGCGGCAGCAAGGGGGCGATGACCCATTGCAGGACGCTGACAGAGGCCGACACTGTCAGAAGCCGGGCTGGCTGGTCCGTAAAGAAGGCGCCTGTGGCAGCCGACAGGGTTTCGAGCGCCGCATCGACCTGCGGCAGGAGGCGCCGGCCATGATCCGTCAGGGCCAGACTTCTTGGTTTGCGCTCGAACAGGGGGACGCCAAGTCGGACTTCCAACGATTTGATCTGCTGGCTGACCGCCGACTGGGTCATGCCGATTTCCTCGGCTGCCGCCGTGAAGCTCAAATGTCTGGCCGCGGCCTCAAAGGCCCGAAACCAGTTCAAGGGGGGAGTGTTTTGCTCATGGTCAAGCGTCCCATTAGTCAAGCTAATGCCAAAGGGTCAAAATCATTCGTTTGTGCCGGAAGTCAACCGCACCGATAGTTTTCTGAACACAGGCCAATGCGAAGAGGGAGCCGGAATGCGGCCGGACATCAGAAAAATTGTCACCTATGAAGAGGAAACGCTGATCGAAGGTTTCCGGAAAACCGAGACGCCCTGGCGCATGTTCGGCGTTGCCGCCATTGTCCGAAATCCCTGGTCCGGTCGTTTTGTCGAGGACCTCAAGCCGGAGATCTCTACCTATGGTCCGGAACTCGGCGCTCTTTTGACGGAAAGAATGTTGCGGCTGGGGGGCAACGGCGAAGCGATCGAGGCCTATGGCAAGGCTGCGGTCGTCGGCCTGGACGGAGAGATCGAGCATGCCTCAGCCCTGATCCACACGCTACGCTTCGGCAATCATTTCCGGGAGGCTGTTGGCGCCAAATCCTATCTGGCCTTCACCAATACGCGCGGCCCGGCAAATGCGCCGGTCTCGATCCCCCTGATGGACAAGAATGATGCAGGTCGCCGCTCCCATTATCTGACACTGCAGTTTTCGGTGCCCGATGCGCCGCGGGCAGATGAAATTATCGTGGCGCTTGGCGGGGCCACATCGGGCCGGCCGTTTCACCGCATCGGCGATCGCTACCAGGATCTGAAAGAGATGGGCCATGACGTGGACAACCCGGCCGCGATCTAGGACAGGCCGAACAGCTTATATCCGGGCGGGCAGCGGTCCACGTCTGGTGCTGATCCATGGCGTCGGGCTCCGCGCGGAAGCCTGGGCCGGGCAGCTTCCAGACCTTGCAGGGTCCTTCGAGGTTCTGGCGCCGGATCTTGCCGGTCATGGGGAGAGCGACGGATTTGCAGAGGAGCCGACGCTTCAGGCGTTCAGCGATCGACTTGCCGGGTTGCTCAACCGGGACACTGTTCTCGTCGGCCATTCCATGGGCGCGATGATCGCGCTCGACCTGGCGTTCCGCAATCCGGACGCTGTGCGCGGCGTGGTGGCGCTGAATGCCATCTACCGCCGAACCACTGCAGCCGGCGAGGCTGTTCGCCAACGGGCAGGCCAACTTGACGGCGTCCATGGACCCGACCCGGAGCCGACACTGGCGCGATGGTTCGGCGATCGGGCCTCGCCCGAACGGAACGCCTGTGCCGGCTGGCTACGGTCAGTGGACCCGGAAAGCTATCGGCACGCCTATAGGGTTTTTGCCAGCGAGGACGGACCAAGTGATGCCGGTCTCCGATCCCTCAATTGTCCGGCTCTGTTCATGACCGGGCGGGAAGAGCCCAATTCCACGCCGGCCATGTCGGAGGCGATGGCGGCCCTGGCAGCCGACGGCCGATGCAGGGTCCTGGCGGGTGCCGCCCACATGATGCCCATGACCCATGCGGCTGAGGTGACGGCGGCCATTCAAGCGTTTGCAACGGAGAGCCTGACATGAGGACTGTTGATCCGCGCAGCCTGCGCGATGCCTTCGGACGCTACATGACCGGCGTCACGGTGGTGACCACTCTGGACGCAAACGGACAGCCGGTCGGCTTCACGGCAAATTCCTTTTCTTCCGTGTCGCTGGACCCGCCGCTCTTGCTGGTCTGCCCGGGCAAGTTCCTGTCGAGCTATGAGAGCTTTCTGTCCTGCGAACGCTTTTGCGTGAGTGTGCTGTCGGAAGACCAGAGGTCTGTGGCCAATACGTTTGCCGGCTACAAGGGAGACCGGTTCGCGCAGGTGGATCATGCGCCGGACGCACATGGGGTGCCGGTCATTTCTGGTGCGCTCGCCCGGTTTTCCTGCAAGACACACAAGGTTGTGCCCGCCGGGGATCACGTGATCCTGATGGGTGAAGTGACCGGTTTCGACCAGGAACCGGGGGCAGGGCTGGGTTATGCCGGCGGTCAGTTCTTCACCCTGGGTCTGGAGCACAGCACCCGGGACCCGGCTGCAAGGCGGAATGTCGCCGGGACCATTCTCAAGTTTGGAAACAGGGTGCTGCTGGAGCAGACACCGGAGGGGCTCCGTCCTCCCTCTTGTGCCGTTCAGGAAAAAACAGCAGTGCGGGACACCTTGAATTTGGAGCTCAAGCGGCTTGGCGTCGGGGCCCGGCTCGGACCTGTCTATTCGGTTTTCGAGGATCCGGAGCAGTCGTCGCATTTTGCCTATCTCCTGGCGGAAGTGTTTGAGGTCGCAGCGGACAGCCCTTTGGTCGCGGTCGAAATCGACCAGCTGTCCGGGATTTCCTGCGCTTCACCGGCGGTTGCCAGCATGCTGACCCGGTTTGCCAGGGAAACGGCCAATCAGAATTTCAACCTCTATCTCGGGGACAGCGCCTCGGGAGAGATTCACACACTGAGCGGAGGCGCCTGACATGGAGTTTTCCCTGTTTGCCCATATGGAGCGGCTGACGCCAGACCAGCCGCATGACCAGCTCTACGAGGACTTTTTGTCCCTGTGCCGGCTGGCCGATGAGGGTGGCATGCGCGCCATCTGGACCGGTGAACACCACGGCATGGAGTTCACCATTGCGCCGAACCCGTTCATGTCGCTCGTTGACCTTGCGCATCACACGAAGAATGTCCGCCTTGGCACCGGCACCGTGATTGCGCCGTTCTGGCACCCGATCAAGCTGGCCGGGGAGGCCGCCGCCGCAGACCTGATGACCGGTGGCCGACTCGAGCTTGGCATCGCGCGGGGGGCCTATTCGTATGAATATGAACGCCTGATGCCCGGTATGGACGCCTGGGAGGCGGGGCAGCGCATGCGCGAAACCGCACCGTTGATCCCGAAACTCTGGCAGGGAGACTGCGCCCATGAAGGGGCCTATTTCCAGTTCCCGGCCTCCACCTCCGCGCCCAAACCTCTGCAGGAGAGCGGTCCTCCGATCTGGATCGCCGCCCGTGATCCGAAGAGCCACGAATTTGGGGTTCACAACGGTTTCAACATTCAGGTGACGCCACTCTGGCAAGGCCTCGAGGAAATCGAAACCCTGATGGAACGGTTCAACGCTGCCTGCGCCGGCCATGACGGGCCGCGACCGAAAATCATGCTGCTGCATCACACCTATGTGGCCAGCGATTTGGATGACGCCACGCTCGCTGCACAGGAATTGTCCCGCTTCTATTGTTATTTCGGGGCCTGGTTCCAGAACAAGCGACCGGTGCGCCAGGGCCTGATCGAGGAACTCGGCGACCATGAAATTGCGGGCAACGCCATGATGGCGCCTGAGAACATGGCACGGGATCTCACGGTCGGCACGGCGCAGGAAGTGATTGACCGCATCAAGCGCTACGAGGATCTTGGTTATGACGAGTATTCGTTCTGGATCGACAGCGGCATGAGCTTTGAGCGCAAGAAAGCCTCGCTGACCCGGTTCATCGAAGACGTCATGCCGGCCTTCGGCTGAGGGGGAGTGATGCAGCATTATCAGCTTTACATCGACGGCAAACGGCGCGAGGGCGCGCTAGGCCAGGTGATGACCACCGAAGATCCGTCGACCGGGGAAGCGTGGGCAACCTTCGCCTGTGCGTCGCCGGAAGACGTCGAGGCCGCCGTTGCCGCCGCGCGCCGCGCCCTGAACGACCCGGCCTGGCGTGACATGACGCAAACCGCGCGCGGCAAGCTGCTTCACCGTCTGGCTGACCTGATCGAGGCCAATGCGGAAAAGCTTGGCAGGCTGGAGACGGCCGACAGCGGCAAGCTCCTGGCCGAAACACTCAGCCAGACCAGTTATGTCGGCGACTTTTATCGCTACTATGCCGGGCTTGCCGACAAGATCGAAGGGGCAGTCCTGCCGATCGACAAGCCGGACATGCATGTCTTCACCAAGCGCGAGCCCATCGGCGTGGTTGCGGCCATCGTGCCATGGAACGCGCAGATGTTTCTGACGGCAACGAAACTGGGGCCGGCGCTTGCAGCAGGGTGTTGCGTCATTCTGAAAGCGTCAGAGATGGCGCCGGTGCCGATGCTTGAATTCGCCTCTCTCGTCGAAGAGGCCGGTTTCCCACCGGGTGTTGTTTCGGTCATTACGGGAGATGCGGAAAACTGCGCCATCCCGTTGACACGTCATCCGGACATTGACCGGATCGCCTTTACCGGCGGTCCGGAAACGGCGCGGCATGTGGTGCGCAACTCGGCAGAAAATTTCGCCGTCACCTCTCTGGAGCTGGGCGGCAAGTCACCGGTGCTGGTCTTTGACGACGCGGATCTGGACGGGGCGGCCAACGGACTGATTGCCGGCAATTTCGGCGCATCCGGACAAAGCTGTGTTGCCGGCTCACGTGGCCTCGTTCAGCGCGGCATCTTTGATGCGCTCGTTGCCCGGATCAAGGAAAAGGCATCCGGTATCCGCGTCGGAAACCCGCTGGATGCGGCAACGCATGTCGGGCCGCTTTGCACGAAAGCCCAGGTGGAGAGGATCAGGGAGACGCTGGAGAAGGCACAGGCACAGGGGGCTTCGATACATTTTGGCGGCGCACCGCTTGATCAGCCGGGCAACTACATGGCCCCCACTCTGGTTGAGTGTCCCTCAGCGGACATCGAGACGCTGAACGTGGAGATGTTCGGTCCGGTGATGTCGCTGATGCCCTTTGACACGGAAGACGAGGCCATCGCCCTGGCCAACAAGTCCGACTATGGACTGGCCTCGGGTGTTTTCACGCAGGATGTTGCCCGGG
Source organism: Labrenzia sp. VG12 (assembly GCF_002237595.1). Taxonomy (NCBI): domain Bacteria; kingdom Pseudomonadati; phylum Pseudomonadota; class Alphaproteobacteria; order Hyphomicrobiales; family Stappiaceae; genus Labrenzia; species Labrenzia sp. VG12. The sequence goes on along the minus strand of NZ_CP022529.1, from coordinate 3,478,128 downwards.
CGCACCGGGTCTCCTCGCGGCTGCGCGCTGGCATCTGCTGGGTGAACACCTATCGCGCGATCTCGCCGATCGCGCCTTTCGGCGGCTATAACCAGTCGGGCTACGGCCGGGAAGGCGGGCTGGAGGCCGTGCTGGACTACACCAGGACAAAGACCACCTGGATCAACACCTCGGGCGCGCCGATGGCCAATCCGTTTGTCATGCGATGACACAAGCAGGCTGAGGTCAGGGCATGTCGAGCTTTGTGATCAGGGAAACGATCTTGCCGTTCTCAAGCCGAAAGATGTTTTTGCCACTTCCCTGTCCGCCGGGAATAGCCCTGGAGTAGCAGGTCCAGGCCACGGTGATGGTATCGTCTTCAAGTTCGACAGATCCGAGATGGATGACGGCATCGTCGAATTCCTCTGTGCGACTGCCTGCGAAGGCTGCAAGAATGGCGTCACGGCCGCGATGGGGTTCATCTTGTCCTGAAAATGGCTCTGAATACTCGGCATCCTCGGTGAATAGAGCGCGCAGAAGCTCCTGGCCTGAGGGACCGGCTTGCATTGCCAGGAAAAAATTTGTGATCTCAAGGGGCATGCTGTTCACGGGGAAGTCCTTTCATGTCCGTTGATCCAAAAATGCTTGATGCGCTGGCCACAGCGCTGGACGACCTGACCGGTGACCCCAAACGGGCGATGCCGGTAAAAGCGCTTGAGGCTCTGGCTCCCCTGGCAAGACCCGGAACCCGTTTGAAGATTGATCTTGAGGCCAGCGCAATCCTTGGGGCGCCGCTCGTAACAGTTTCCGAGGCCCCATCGCCAGGTTGTCTGCTGGACCCATTGACGCCGCGTCAGCGCATGGTGGCCGAACATCTGATTGCCGGACGATCCAACAAGGAGATCGCAAGGGAGCTGAGGATTTCCGTTGCCACCGTCAAGGATCATGTCCACGCCATCCTGGAACGTCTGAAATTGCCCACTCGCGCGGCCGTCATGGCCGCTGCAAGGGGTGTTGCCAGACGCTAGTCCGGCTGCCGCGGGGCCGCAATCCATCTGAAGATGGATGGGGATTGGATTTATTGCGGGCTATCGCTGCTACCGGTGCCCGCCAAAGGAAAAGTCAGCGGACTTTCGCCGCTCGGCCAGATGCCGCGGTCCACGGCACGACCGTCAGCAAAGGTCACAAAGCTCTGGCGGCCATAATGCCTGAGGGTCCGGCTGACCGCCTGAAGTCCTTCAGGGCTGTTGACGGATATCAGCAGGACGGGTGCGCCAGATGGCGTTTTGTCGACCCAGGCTGCCGCCTCTGTATTCGGGGCTGGCAATCGCTCCAGTCCGTGAGTGGCCGCAAAACGCTCCAGACTTTCCCTTGTGCCAAAGACAAGCGCTGGACGATCGTTGGCCTGATAGTTCTTCGCCAGGCGCAGTTTTGCGCCCCGATCCACCATGCGAGGGACGACTGACATTGCCGCGTCAGCTGAAAGGATGCTGTCGAGCACAACAACATCAACCGCAGCGGCCAGGGTAACATCGCGCAGAATCGGCGGGCTTTCCCCCGGCAGGAGGTGCCGGAAGAGGTCAAAGTCCGGATCAAGGCTGATCCGTGTCGGCTGATCGTTCGTTTCAAATCGGAGCGTTGTTGATGGGCCGTCGATCTCGGCATGGTGCCGAGCAACACCGGCGGTCGTTTCGAGATCAACTGGCAGGCGCAGCCTGTAGGTCGGCTCAGACTGTTTCACCGTCAGGGAGGTGAGGTAGGTATCATCTTCACGGGCGGTCGTGACATCAGCAACGGCAATCGAGGGTGCACCCGGCTGTGAAATCCATTGATCGAAGAACCAGGCAAGATCCCGGCCGGACGTGGCTTCGAAGGCGTTTTGAAGATCGGACCAGCCGGCAATCTTGAATTGGTGTTCGGTCCAGAACCTTCGAATGCCTTCGGAGAAGGCACTCGCGCCGATTTCGCCCTCCAGCATGTGGAAGATGTGGGCGGTCTTGTTGTAGCCGATGACCTGGGCTGCCTGATGCCGCTTGCTGATGAAGCGGTTGACCGCCTGGTCGCGCTTGGTGGGCAGCGCTGCATAGTCACGCAACCAGCCGAGACGCATCTGGCGGGCTGCGTCCGCACCCTTTTCCCGCGCAAGGCCGTAATCGGCCATATAGGTGGTCAGACCCTCTGCCCAGTTGCCGCTGCCATAATCGACCTGAACCCCATTGCCCCACCAGTTGTGCAGGATCTCATGGGCAAGGGACTGTCCCTGCATGAAGGGCAGCGGTACGATCATCTCACCGATATAGGTCAGATTGGGATAACCGAGCCCGACAGGCAGTGGCGACGAGATTATGTGGAAGTCCTCGAATGGATAGGCCCCGATCTCGGTGCCGAAGTCTGCCAGGTACTTGCCGGCGGTATCCAGGTACTGGTCGGAGTAATCCGCCAGGCGCTCTGGGAAATAGGTACGCAAACGTGTGCTGCCAACATGACTTTCACCAACCTCATAGGGGCCAACGAACAATGAAGGAGGTTCCAGCGAGAGAGCCTGTTCGAAAATGGCGGTGTTGCCGTTTTCGCTCGATGTTTCTTCCCGCAGCGAGCCGAAGGACACGGCCCGAAAGGGAGCTGGCACCGAGATGTCCAGCCGATAGCTGATCACCTTGTCGCCGACATAGGGAAACCAGCCGGCATACCCCGACAGAAAGGCGCCTTCCGGCCCGGCAAAGGCATCGGGCAAATTCCGGCTGCCTTGTTCCAGCCCCGGAACCTCTCCGCGAAGCCGGATGGTCACCGTTTGAGCGTCAGCGTTTGCAAGTGGCACAACAACACCGTCCGCCCGCGTCACACCGTCTATCGGTTTGCCGTTCAAACTGATTTCTTCAAGGACCATCCAGTCCGCAAACCGCAGGAAGAGCCGCGTGCGTCCTTCCACCGTGATCTCGTCGGTCACCTTGAGGGAGCGGGTCGCCGGGTCCAGCTGCACCACAAGAGCGTGATGCGTTGGCGCTGCAGGTCCTGACGCGTCTGCCGGCGAGAGGGACAGAACCCCGAGGATCAGGACAAGGAAAGCGGCCCTGAACACGCTACTCGTCCGACTTCGTTGGAAACCTGGCCACAAGCTCCAGCCGGTCCCCGTCGCGCAACACGGCGAGTGGCAGCCATGTGCCCGGCGCCTGGCGTGAGACCACCTCCACCAGATCAGCTGATGTCTTCAGTTCGACACCGGCAGCTTCAATGATGATGTCCCCCGCAGTCAGCTCCGCTGCCGCGGCAATGCTGTCGTCAACAATTTCCAGCAACCGGACACCGCCATCCTCAGCGGTCTCGATGAAAACGCCGAGGCGCGGCCTGTCGGCTGGATTTGCATCGGAGGCTCGATCATCAACGAGGAACACGGCCTCCGCCAGCGTTGGCTCAACCGCTGCGCAGTCTTTTCCGGTTCGGACCGGCAGGAAACGTGTGACGGGATCCGTGCCGAGATCCGCAAGCTGGTGCGGCACGCCATAGCCATGTTCGACATGGCCGCGTCCCAGAATGCCAACAACGAGCGCGTCCTGGTCGATCTGCCGGGCATCGGCCAGTGCCTCCGCCATCGCCCGGTCCCAGGTCAGCTGTGCCTCAACGAACCTTGCAAAGCCGGGGTCCTTCAGGATGTCTTCGATGCTTGGGGCCGCGCTCGCGGGAGCCTCCTTGTCATCGCCGGGCGCGGCTGACCCGTGTCTGAGAGCAGCCTTGGTCGCCCATACACGGGCGAGCGCGTCCCGGTAACCGGCACTGGCTTCGGCCGGGTCGCCGAGGCCCTCACGGTCAGCGGCGGGAATGGCGTCCCAGCCCTCACGTCCAACACGGGAGACGAGCCCCCTATCGACGTTCAGGGCAATCATCGGCAGGCGGTTCTGGCGGGCAAACTCAAACAGGGGCATGTAGAGATCGGCGTCATAGCCCCAGACCTCGCTCCAGCGCACCTGCTTCAGAAACTCCTGCTGCGAGAGCTTACCGGCCGACCATTCGTCGAGGATGGGCTGGACTTCCCTCGGGAACGCTTCAAAGCCGATGACCATCTGTGGATGATAAGCATGCAGCCCGGCCACGGTCTGAAGCTGCCAGAGGTGGTCTTCCCGGGAGGTGTGGGATTCGCCAAGGAGCACGACACCGGGATTGGCCGCCTGTTTCAGGGTTTCGCTTGAAACAAGTGTTTGCCGAGTCTCGGGATCGAGCCATTGGCCGGTTGCCTGACACCTCATTTCCACATCGATGTCCTGGTTCACCTGTTCCGTCGACATGGCCGCTGACGACCACAAGACAGAGCAAAAACAGACCGAAATGAGCCAGAGGCTTCGTCTCGGAGCCGTGGGTGTGCGATGGTTGTGATTTTCTGTCACCGGTTGATATCCAGTCTGCTCGATCGAACGAAGTCCGCATTCACATTTGCTACGTATGATGCGTCACGGTGGATTGACAACGAATGTGAAGCAATGGAGCTGGGGGCCGCCTCACCAAATGGCAGTCAGTCGCGCCATATGCCAACGAAACAATTCTATCGTGTCAGAGGGTAATTCCTTACCGGCATTGGCAAAGATTGTAGTCTGGATCAATTCAGGACCAAGGGGCTGCTCGTTGACAAAGAAGACAATCTGGATTTGCCGTTGTCCATGCACCTCATGCTCGGCCTGAAATCCCTTCAAGGCACCGCCTCGCATGGAAACAGGAAAAAAGTTCAAGCAACGACCATCCGGCTCGGTGACCAGCCGTGCGCAAAAGACTTTTCGTTCGGCTAGAAACCTGCTTCGCGGAGAGGCAAATGATGCCTTTGTGTATGGGCTGATGATTTCGAGTCTGGCCGCCACTGCGTTCTGGCAGGCCAGGCAACGATATTCGATTGACGTCTGTGTAACGTCTGCCGACCAGATCCCCTGATCGAGAAGGTTCTTGAAAAGAACCGAATCGACAAGTCTGCTCAGGCGCTCTTCTTCTGCCTGACCTGGTCCAGCGACCAGACACATTGCGATCGAAAGGCATCTCAAAAGAGCGTTCACTGTTTGCCTCAAATTCAGGGCAAGCCATCAAGGCTCATGATGCCAGCCTGGTTTGTTCAGGTTCGTTATCCGGAGCGCTGCTGCCGGCAAATCGGTCAGTCGCGACAGGCCACACGGCTGAGAAACACGCTCCCCAGTCAATGCGGGACGGGTGTCTCACCGTTCGGTCAGTTTCAGCTCTATGCGCCGGTTTTTGGCCAGCGCCTCTGGCGTCTCGCCGTCTTCCAGTGGCTGGAATTCCCCAAATCCGGCGGCAACAAGCCGCTTGGGATCGACGCCCTTTTCAATGAGATACCGCACCACCGAGATCGCGCGGGCGGCGGAGAGTTCCCAGTTGTTGCGCAGGCGGCCGGTGCCGGAGAGCGGACGCGCATCCGTGTGACCATCAACGCGCAGCACCCAGTTGATCTCGTCCGGGATCTGGGCGCTGAGTTCCTGGATGGCTTCGGCAAGCTTGTCCAGTTCTTCCTGGCCGGCCGGATTGATGTCTTCCTGGCCACTGTCGAAAAGGACCTCCGACTGGAACACGAACCGGTCGCCGACCACGGAAATGTCGGAGCGCTGGGAAAGGATCTCGCGCAGGCGGCCGAAGAAATCGGACCGGTAGCGGGACAGTTCCTGGACCCGCTGAACCAGCGCGGCATTGAGGCGTTTGCCGAGGCTGGCAATCTTGGCCTGGCTGTCCGCCTCCTTGGCCTCGGAGGCTTCCAGCGCTGCGTTGGCTGCCGCGATCTGGCGGCGCAAGGCGGCGATCTGCTGGTTCAGCAGTTCCACCTGGGCAAGGGCTTCCTGGCTGATCTGGCGTTCGTCGTCGAGCAGGTTTTCAAGCTGGGTGGCCCGACCGCCGGCCGCATCAGCGGCGCCGGAGCTGCTTTCCAGAAGGCCGAGCAGGCGGGACTGTTCGGCTTCGGCATCCGATAAACTGGCCTGAAGGCCAAGGATCGTGTCTTCCAGTTCGCCGGAATTCGCCCGTTCCAGGGCCAGCAACTCGGTCAGTTCGCTGATCTGGGCGTTGAGCCGGTTCAGCACCGTGTCGCGGCCGGACAGCTGCTGGGACAGGAAAAACTGGGCGATCATGAAGATCGAGAGGAGAAAGATGATGACGAGCAGGAGCGTTGCCATGGCATCGACAAAGCCAGGCCAGTAGTCGGTCGCCTGTCCGCGGCGGCGGGCGCGCAAGCCTCCTGCCATCGTCGCTGCTCCTTGTTATTCCTTGGCCCGGTCGAAGGCAGCGGAAATCGAGGTCAACAGGCCCTCGATCCGTTTCTGCTGTTCACCCTGGGACTCGGCCCAGTCGCGCATCATCTGCTGTTCGGAGCGGACATGCTTGACCAGGCCCTGGATGCCTTCGGCCAGATTGGCCATGGCCTGGGCCGCATTCTTGCTGCCACCTTCTTCAACGCTCTTTTGGAGTGCGCCGATCGAAGCCTGAATTTGCTCCACGCCGGGCGAGTCGCTGGCGCTGAACATGCCGTCTTCCGGATCGATGTCCGTGACGGTGGAGAGCCAGTCTTCCAGCTCGTTGTAAAAACGGTTCTGGGCCTGGCCTGCCTGGAGGTCAAGAAAGCCGAGCACAAGAGAGCCTGTCAGACCGAAAAGCGAGGATGAAAACGCCGTGCCCATGCCGGAGAGCGGGGCTTCAAGACCGGCTTTGAGATCCTCGAAGATGACGTTGGCATCGCCCGAACCGACATCCAGCGACTGGATGGTGGCGCCGACAGAGCTGACGGTCTGAAGCAGACCCCAGAAGGTGCCGAGCAGGCCGAGAAATACAAGAAGGCCTGTCAGATAGCGGGAGATCTCGCGGCTCTCCTCAAGGCGCATGCCTATGGAATCAAGGATTGAGCGGGCGGTTGTCGGCGTCAGGGCCATGTCACCGGCCTTGTTGCCCAGAAGCGCTGCCATCGGGGCCAGCAGCACCGGCGAGCGCGTGTCGAGCGCCGGGTCGCCGATGCGGAAACTGTTGACCCAGGAGATTTCCGGGAACAGGCGGATCACGCGGCCGAACAGCAGCAGGACCCCGAAGACCCCGACCAGCACGATCAGCCCGTTGAGGCCGGGATTGCTCATGAACGCAATCGAAATCTGCGGGAACAGGATAAAGGCGATGAAGGCAACGATCACCAGAAAGATGATCATGAATGTCAGATAGGCCCGCGGACTGGACAGGCTGTAGGGGTCAAATTCACGGGCCATATTGCTCAATCAATCACCTGAATTGGACGTAACTGATTGATAGCGTGATTTTTAACGCCTTGGAAACCTCTTAAAGGTCTGAAGGGGCAATAAAGTCTGGAAAGGCCGTATTCCGGCGTCTTCTTTTCTCTCATTCGTCATCCTGAGGAACCGCGTCAGCGGTGTCTCGAAGGACGGGCGGGAAGGAATGGCACAAGCCGTCGATCCTTTGAGACGGACCAGAAGGTCCTCCTCAGGATGAGGCTGAGTGCATGTTCAAGTCAGACATCCGGCGTTGGCGAATTAGCTCTTCGCCGGAGCTTCCGCCTGTTTCAGGAGACGCAGCAGATGCTTGTGGGCGTCTTCGTTGCCGACAACGACGTCGCCGCTTTCCAGCATCTTGTTCTTGCCGGCGAGGTCACTGACGAAACCGCCAGCCTCGCGCACCAACAGGATACCGGCGGCGATGTCCCAGGAATTGAGATCGCGCTCCCAGTAGCCGTCGAGGCGACCGGACGCGGTCCAGGCAAGGTCGAGAGCTGCGGCACCGCAGCGGCGGATGCCGGCAACTTCCGGCATGATGTAGCGCAGCTCCCTGAGGGTGCGGCCATGGTCGCCGCGGCCGATGAAGGGCAGGCCGGTGCCAAAAACCATGTCGTGCAGGTCGGAACGACCGGCCACACGAAGGCGGCGGTCGTTCAGGAACGCGCCGCGGCCGCGTTCAGCGGTGTAAAGCTCGTCCATGACCGGGTTGAAAATGACGGCGGCAACGATCTCGCCGGCACGCTCCAGTGCGATCGAGGTGCAGAAGATCGGAATGCCGTGCAGGAAGTTGGTGGTGCCGTCGAGCGGGTCGACATGCCAGCGGTGCTGGCCGTCCGTCCCTTCGACTTCGCCGCTTTCCTCCATGACAAGGCCGAAGGTCGGCCGGGCCTTGGTGAGTTCCGCACGCACGATCTCTTCGGCCTTGCGATCTGCCGCTGACACGAAATCACCAGGCCCCTTCCGGGACACCTGAAGATTTTCCACTTCGCCAAAGTCACGAACGAGGGAACGTCCGGCCTTGATGGCGGCTTGTGTCATCACGTTGAGGAGAGCTGTGCGGGCCATGGATTGTCACTTGTTGTTGGGCGGCGCCCGAACGGTTCCGGGCGCGCCAGATCAGATTGAGGGGCAGCGATCAGTCCGCGCGGCGGACATATTCCAGCGTGCCGGTGTCGACGATGATTTTCTCGCCGGCAGTGATGAAGGGCGGTACCATGACGCGCACGCCGTTTTCCATCAAGGCGGGCTTGTAGGAAGACGACTGCGTCTGGCCCTTGACGACCGCATCGGCTTCGGAGATTTCCAGCGTGACGTGCTGCGGCAGGGTGATGCCGATCGGGCGCTCCTCGTGCAGTTCCACGGTCACCATCATGCCGTCCTGCAAAAAGGCGGCGCGATCACCGACAAAGTCGGACTGCAGTTCGAGCTGCTCGTAGGTCTCCGTGTCCATGAAGATCAGCATGTCGTCCTGGGTGTAGAGGTACTGGAAGTCCTTCTGTTCCAGGCGGACGCGCTCGACCTTGTCTTCGGAGCGGAAACGCTCGTTCAGCTTGCGGCCGTCCAGCAGGTTTTTCATTTCGACCTGGGCAAAGGCGCCACCCTTGCCGGGTTTGACGTGCTGGACCTTGACCACGGCCCACAGGGTGTCCTGATGCTGCAGCACGTTACCGGGCTTGATTTCGTTTCCGTTGATTTTCATGGAACGACCGACTTCTTGACTTGTATTGGATTCGAAAAGCGGCGCGGACTGCGGCTGGTGGCCGAGGCGCCGGAAATTGCTCGCGCCTGTCCACCACAAAACCCTGCTGAATTCAAGGAAAAAAGGCAAACATGCTTACAATTTGGGATGCAATCGCAAGGTTTACGGCGATTCGCGGGCCGGATCTTCCGAGGGTGCCATCAGGGTCGCGGAATATTGCTCGGCAAGCTTTCGTGCCTCGGCCATGGTTGTCTCGTCGAGGCTTTCCACAACGCGGTCGAGATTGAAATCGGCAACTCCGAGCGTGCGCGCAATCAGGTGCCAACCGGCAGCTGCGGCAAAGTCCTGTTCCCGGCCGCGGCCGTGGGCATAGATGCGCGCAAGCCGGTTCATGGCGACCGGGTTCCCGGCAGTTGCTGCCCGTTCGAACCAGTCCGCGGCCTCTGATTCATCCGGATCCACACCTTTGCCCTGGAAGCGGAGTATACCGTAATAGACCTGTGCCGACGTGTGGCCGCGCCGGGCCGCCCGGCCCATCCAGAAGGCACCCTGTCCCGGGTCGTTCAGCCCGGTCTGAGCCTCGAGGAAGGAAAGCGCCAGCGCATATTGGGCTTCCGGATCATTGAGCTTGGCCGCCTGTTCCAGGAGTTCCCGGGCCCTGGCCTCGTCAAATGGGCGACCTTCGCCCTCCTGGTAAAGCAGTGCGAGATTGTAAAGCGCAGAAGCATTGCCTGCATCTGCTGCCTGTTGGAAATAGTCGGCGGCTTTTTTCTTGTCGGTGTCGACCCCGGTGCCGAGCAGGTAAAACTGCGCCAGCTGCATTGCTGATCCGGCATCGCCCTTGCCGGCAGCCAATGAATACCAGTCCGCGGCCTTGGCCTTGTCCTGCCGAATGCCGAGACCTGCCTCGTGTAACACGCCCATCAGCGCTTGCGCCGCCTGATCGCCTTGTTCGGCCAGCGGTGTTGCAAGGCCCAGTGCAGTCAGGAACCAGCCACGTTGAAAGGCGGCATAGGCCGTCGATGCGTTGGCCTGTTCGCTTTCACCCAGCTTGGGTGGACCGGCATCGATGATGCCGCGCAACGTCTTGTCTCGCGTCGTGACATCGATCAGTGCCGGAACCGGCACCTCCGCCTGATCTCCCGTTTCCGCTTGCGCAGATGTTTCTGCGGCGGGCTCGCTCTGCTGCGCCAGAACCGGCTGGGTCGGCATGCCGAGGAAGACGGCGGCTCCGAAGAGCAGCGCGGTCCAGCTTGTCGATGATATGCGGGGGGCAGAAATCGGCATCAGCTTCGCAGGTCCTCCGGCTCAATCACCTTCAGGGAACGGGTGAGCCTCCAGAATACGGTTGGCTTCCGCAATGAGGGATGAAATTTCGGTGTCGGACTGCCAGACAGCATCCTTGAGTGCGACGAAGTCGGCGCCCGTTGCGGCGACATCGGCGAGGGTCTCGAGCGTGTTGCCGGCAAGCGCCACACAGGGGGTTTCAAAAAGCTCCGCCCACCACGCCGCGCTGCGCAGGGTCTTGTCATGCGCCGATGTTTTTTCCGGCAGATCCAGCTTGCCGAATAGAATGTAGTCGACGCCGGTTTCCGCCCATTCCATCGCGTCATGTTTCTGCTTGGTACCGCCGGTGCCGACGATCCGCTCCGGCTGAAAGCTCTCGACCGCGAGTTTCACATCCTCCAGGGAGGCGTCGACGTGAACGCCATCTGCGCCACTGCGACCGGCTGCCTGGGTGTCCTGGTAGACAATCGCGGCAGCGCCACCTTCCTGGATCACCGGGACCAGGACACTGGCCGCTGCCTGCAGATCCTTGGTGCCGGCTCCAGGCATGTAGATCAGGACGCAGGCGATGTCACCGCCGCTGAAGGCCTGGCGCAATTTGCCGGCAAGCTCTTCGGCATCGAATTGCGGCGGAGTGACAAGGTAAAGGCGAGGGCGGTTCACGGGCGGCAGTCCTGATTGATCTCACATCGGGTTCTTGTCCCTAAAGACGGCGAAAGAGGGACGCAAGGCCCCTCTTTCAAGAAAGTGAACAAAGGACGCGGCAAGATGGCCGCGGCAGGGCCCAATCAGGCGACCTTCGGATCCAGTTCGCCGGACTGGTAACGCGCTGCCATGTCGGCCAGCGTGACGATCTTCTTGATCTTGGAGGCCTGGCCGGCCGTGTTGAAGGCTTCCAGGCGGGCGACACACAGTTTTTCCATGGCATCGCGGGCCGGCTTCAGATATTTGCGCGGGTCGAACTCACCCGGATTTTCCGTCAGGATCCGGCGGATCTGGCCGGTGATGGCCATGCGGTTGTCGGTGTCGATGTTGACCTTGCGAACGCCGTTCTTGATGCCGCGCTGGATTTCTTCCACGGGCACGCCCCAGGTCTGGGGCATCTCGCCGCCATACTGGTTGATGATGTCCTGCAGGTCCTGCGGCACGGAGGACGAGCCGTGCATGACAAGGTGCGTGTCCGGCAGGCGGCGGTGAATTTCCTCGATCACATGCATGGCCAGGATGTCGCCGTCCGGCTGGCGGGTGAACTTGTAGGCACCATGGCTGGTGCCCATGGCGATGGCCAGGGCATCGACCTTGGTTTCCTTGACGAACTTGACGGCTTCTTCCGGGTCGGTGAGCAGCTGGTCCTGGCTGAGTTTGCCTTCAGCGCCGTGGCCGTCTTCCTTGTCGCCCATGCCGGTTTCCAGCGACCCGAGCACGCCGAGTTCGCCTTCAACGGAAATGCCGCCCAGATGCGCCATGTCGGTGACCGTCTTGGTGACTCCAACATTGTAGGCCCAGTCGGCCGGGGTCTTGCCGTCGGCTTCCAGGGACCCGTCCATCATCACGGAGGTGAAGCCGGCCTGGATGGCGGTCATGCAGGTCTGCGGCGCATTTCCGTGGTCGAGGTGAACACAGACCGGAATATGCGGGTAGATCTCGACAACCGCGTCCATCATGTGTTTCAGCATGACGTCATGGGCATAGGCGCGCGCGCCGCGCGAGGCCTGGATGATGACGGGAGAATCGGTCTTGTCCGCCGCGGCCATGATGGCCAGCGCCTGCTCCATGTTGTTGATGTTGAACGCCGGAACGCCGTAATCGTGTTCTGCGGCATGGTCTAGAAGCTGGCGGAGGGTAATGCGTGCCATCAATTGTCTCCCGAAGGTCCGGATCCGTTAGCGTCACAAGCTAGCAAAAAAACACGGCACCGATGTTGCGGTGCCTCAATCCTCGGTGGTTCTAACAAGATTTTCCGGTATGGAAAGAGGACTGGTTTCCCTTAAATCAATTTAAATACAAAGGCATGCCGGAAAATGCCGGGGGGCAATTAATTTGCTTCACGAATTAACTTTTCGCCCCTCCCGCATCGTTATCCGACCGGCGAGCTGATATCGACAAAGGTTCCGGCCGGGTCCCGGACGATCATGCGGCGCTGGCCATAGGGCAGGTCGCGCGGCGGTTCGATAATCACGGCCTTCATGTCGCGAGCGCGCTCGTAAAGAGCGTCGCAATCGTCCACCACGAAGGTCAGGATGACGCCGGCCGGCGCGCGCTGGGCGCGTGCCGGGACAATGTCGCTGGTCTGGTTGAGGATGCCGAGTTCAAGCCCCGGTGTTTCCGGATCGGCCAGATTGACAAACCAGTCGGAAGAAAACTGCGGCACCAGCCCGAGGAGCTGCTCGTAAAAGGCCGCCGTGACGGCGACCTCTTCGGTCAGGATGTTGGTGAACTGGCGTTTCATGGTGTCCTCTCCGTGTTGGCAGATCAGGCTTCGAGCGCCTTGACGCCGGGCAGTTCCTTGCCTTCCAGCCATTCCAGGAAAGCGCCGCCCGCGGTTGACACATAGGAGAAATCCTCCGCTGCGCCTGCGTGATTGAGGGCAGCCACCGTGTCACCGCCACCGGCGACGGAGTTGAGTTTGCCGGCCTTTGTATTTGCGGCCGCATGTTGGGCGGCGGCGACGGTCGCCTTGTCGAAGGGGGCAATCTCGAAGGCACCGAGCGGACCATTCCAGACCAGGGTCTTTGCGGCATCAATCTTTGCGTTGACCGTGTCGATGGAGGCGGCGCCAACATCGAGGATCATGCCATCTTCCGGAATGACATCCAGCGCGACGGTTTCATTGTCGGCGCCTGCCTTGAATTCCCTGGCAACCACAGCGTCGGCAGGCAGGACAATTTCGCAATTTGCAGCATCGGCGGCTTTCATGATCCGGTTGGCTGTGTCGGCGAGATCATGTTCACACAGGGACTTGCCGACATTGACGCCCTTTGCGGCAAGGAACGTGTTGGCCATGCCGCCACCGATCACCAGCATGTCGACCCTGGAGACGAGGTTTTCCAGGAGGTCGATCTTTGAAGAGACCTTTGCACCGCCAACGACAGCCAGAACGGGGCGGACCGGCTGGCCGAGCGCCGAGCCGAGGGCTTCCAGTTCGGCCTGCATGGTGCGGCCTGCATAGGCCGGCAGCAGCTTTGCCAGGCCCTCGGTAGACCCATGTGCCCGGTGAGCCGCTGAAAACGCGTCATTGACGTAGATGTCGCCATTGGCGGCCAGCGCCTTGGCGAACTCCGGATCGTTCTTTTCCTCGCCCTTGTGATAGCGGGTGTTTTCCAGGAGCAGAACGTCACCATCACCAAGTTCCAGAACGGCGTCCTCGGCGGCCTGACCGATGCAGTCATCGGCAAAGAGCACCGGTTTGCCCAAAAGAGCCGCAACGGCCGGGGCGACCGGCGCCAGTGACATGTCGGCAACCCGCTCGCCTTTTGGGCGGCCGAAATGGGCAAGCAGGATCACCTTCGCGCCTTTGTCGGACAGTTCGCTGATGGTCGGCAGGACACGCTCGATACGCGTGGTGTCGGTCACCTTGCCGCCGTCCATCGGGACGTTCAGGTCTACCCGGACCAGAGCCCGTTTGCCGGCAATGTCAGTCAGATCGTCAAGAGTTTTGAAAGCCATGGAAGAACACCTGTCGTCAGGGGCGGGTCGAGTTGGTCGTTACGGCGATGCCGATGCCGAAGAGCGTCAGCAGAACACCGAAGGAACGCTCCATCCAGAGTTTGGCGCGCATGAATTGAAGCCGGACGGCCGGCAGGGTGAAGAACATCGTGACCAGCACAAACCACAAAAACACGCCGCTGGCCATGATGACGCCGTAACCGATCTGGGTCCAAAGCGGCGTTTCAGGAGAGGTGACCTGCAGGAACACGCTGAGCGCGAACATTGTCGCCTTCGGATTTGTCACATTTGTGAAAAAGCCCCAGCGCAGCGCTTTCAGGGGTGGCATGCCGGTCAGGGTTCCGTCGGCAGGCATATCCCGGGAGGCGGTGCGATACATGGTAACGCCAAGGAAAACCAGGTAGGCGGCGCCAATCAGTTTGAGTGCATTAAAGAGCAGAATGGACTGGGACACGATGAGGCCGATGCCGGCCAGCGCGTAGGTGACGTGAACGCCAAGCGCCAGGGCAATGCCGAGCGCAGTCATGATTCCGGCCAGACGGCCGCCGATGAGCGCGTTGCGCAGAACCACCGCGAAATCCGGGCCCGGCACGATGGCAACAACAATGGTCAGGGAAATGACAGTGAGAAGTTCGAGCACGGGGTCTCCGGAAGTTGCTGAAAACGGTGGCTACGGATCTTTTGCAGAAGGGGGGCGCACGCCAGGAGCGTCGTGGAGGATGGTATGCGCGGAATCGGACGGCTCCAATTCGGGCGCCCAATCCTGGTCCGACGGGATGCGTTGTTCCTCCCTGGAAAGATCAGCCCTGTAGAAAAGAAGGCCCACAAGGCAGCCGACTGCAAATAACGAACCGAGGATGACCAGGAGTGCGGTCATGGCGGTGTCTCCAGACTTGAACTCTACCTGCGTAAGTCAAGTCTACCCGACGCGCGCCTGAAAGGAAAATCGAGCCCGGTTTGCGGCAGCCGCCCGTCCATGCGGTCTGTCCAAGTGAGTGTGAAAGGTGCCGGAGGGTGTCCGGCACCTTTCCAGTCGTTGATCAGATCAGCTTCGCCATGGCAATGGCGGTGTCGGCCATGCGGTTGGAGAAGCCCCACTCGTTGTCGTACCAGGTCAGAACACGCACGAAGGTGCCGTCCATGACCTTGGTCTGGTCGCAGTGGAAAACAGACGAATGGCTGTCATGGTTGAAGTCCATCGACACAAGCTTGTCGTCGGTGAAGCCCAGAATGCCGTTCAGTTTGCCGTTGGCAGCGGCCCGGATCGCGTCGTTGATCTCTTCAACGGTCGTCTCGCGCTTGGCGATGAAGTTGAAATCGACCACGGAAACGTTCGGCGTCGGAACGCGGATCGCGACACCGTCGAGCTTGCCGTTGAGTTCGGGCAGAACAAGGCCGACGGCCTTGGCGGCTCCGGTGGAGGTCGGGATCATGGACATGGCTGCGGCACGGGCGCGGTAAAGATCCTTGTGCAGCGTGTCCAGGGTCGGCTGGTCGCCGGTGTAGGAATGGATCGTTGTCATGAAGCCCTTTTCGATGCCGATGGCTTCATTGAGGACATAGGCGACCGGTGCCAGGCAGTTGGTGGTGCAGGACGCATTTGAAACAACCAGGTCATCCGCGGTCAGAGCATCGGTGTTAACGCCGAAGACGATGGTCTTGTCGGCACCGGAAGCCGGTGCGGAAACGAGCACGCGCTTGGCGCCGGCCTCCAGGTGGGCGGCTGCCTTTTCCTTGGAATTGAAGATGCCGGTGCATTCCATCGCGATTTCCACACCTAGCTCGCCCCAGGGCAATTCTTTCGGATCTCGAACGGCGGTGACCTTGATCGGTTTGCCGCCACCCACGGAGATAGTATCGCCGTCAACGGCAACCTCAGCCGGGAACCGGCCGTGAACGCTGTCATAGCGCAGCAGATGCGCGTTGGTTTCTACCGGGCCGAGATCGTTGATCGCAACGACTTCAATGTCGGTACGGCCGGATTCGACGAAGGCGCGCAACACATTGCGGCCGATGCGTCCAAATCCGTTGATTGCTACCTTGGTTACCATAATCAACTCCCGCAGTCTCCGGTCTGCCTGGTCGGGTCTTAAACCGGTTTAAAAGCCACATAGAGTGGTCACTGAAACAGCACATCACGTGCGCGAAGGCCCGGCAACATAGGAGGAAATTATGTCGCCGGGAATTGATTTCGATTAAGAAGCGAGCTTTTCCTTGGCTGCGGCGACAACCGCATCCTTCGTGATGCCGAAATGCTCGTAGAGCGCTTTATAGGGCGCGCTGGCGCCAAATCCGGTCATGCCGACAAAGGCGCCGTCATTGCCGATGAAGCGGTCCCAGCCCATGCGAATGCCGGCTTCAATGGCAATCTTGACCGGGCTGGTGCCGATAACGGCCGCCTTGTAGTCGTCGGACTGGGCCTCGAAGAGCTCGAAGGACGGGACCGAGACGACGCGGGCGTTCACGCCGGCTTCCGTCAGTTCCTTGTGTGCGTCCACCGCGATTTCGACTTCCGAACCGGAGGCGAAGATGGTGACGGCTGCGTCGTCGTCGCTGTCGATCAGCACGTAGGCGCCCTTGGCGCACAGATTGTCGTCCTCGTAGGTCTTGCGCAGGGACGGCAGGTTCTGGCGGGTCAGGGCCAGGACCGACGGACCGTCCCGGTTTTCCAGCGACAACTGCCAGCACTCGAGGGTCTCGGTGATATCGGCCGGGCGGAAGAAGTTGAGGTTCGGGATCGCGCGCAGGGCGGCGAAATGCTCGACCGGCTGGTGCGTCGGTCCGTCTTCGCCGAGACCGATGGAATCATGGGTCATGACATGAATGACGCGCTGTCCCATCAGGGCCGCAAGGCGGATCGACGGCCGGCAATAGTCGGAGAAGATCAGGAAGCCGCCGGAATAGGGGACAAGACCGCCATGCAGCGCGATACCGTTCATGGCAGCGGCCATGCCGTGTTCGCGAATGCCATAATGGATGTAGCGGCCGGAGAAATCGTCCGGCGTGATCGGAGCGGTCTGTGCCGTCTTGGTGTTGTTGGACCCGGTTAGGTCAGCTGAGCCACCAATGGTTTCCGGAACCACTTCGTTGATCACGCCCAGCACGGCCTCGGACGCCTTGCGGGTCGCCATGGTCGGCTGGTCTTCAGCGAGCTTCTTCTTGTAGTCAAGCATGGCCGCTTCGTAGCCTGCCGGAAGATCGCCGCGGTTGCGGCGCTCGAACTCGGCCCGCTTTTCGGCGTCGGCTTCGGCGAAGCGTTTCTGCCAGTCCTTGTGTGCCTGGGCAGAGCGCAGGCCCGCGATGCGCCAGGCATCGAGAATGTCGCTCGGAACTTCGAACGGCTCATGCGGCCAGTTGAGGGCTTCGCGGGTGCCGGCGATTTCCTCTGCGCCAAGCGGCGCCCCATGGACCTTGGCGGTGCCGGCCTTGGTCGGCGCGCCGAAGCCAATCGTGGTCTTGGCCGCGATCAAAGTCGGACGGTCGCTGGCCTGGGCCTGGCGGATGACGGCGGCAATCGCGTCCGGATCATGGCCGTCGACACTGAGCGTGTTCCAGCCCGAAGCGGCAAAGCGTGCCTGCTGGTCGGTGGAGTCGGTGATGTCGACCTTGCCGTCGATGGAAATGCCGTTGTCGTCCCAGATGACGATGAGCTTGTTCAGCTTCAGGTGACCCGCCAGAGACAGGGCTTCCTGGCTGATGCCTTCCATGAGGCAGCCGTCGCCGGCCAGCACATAGGTGTAGTGATCCACCAGATCGGCGCCAAAGCGGTCTGCCTGCAGCCGTTCTGCGATGGCCATGCCGACGGCATTGCCGAGGCCCTGGCCGAGAGGGCCGGTCGTGGTTTCGATGCCGGCGCCGTGGCCGAATTCAGGGTGACCGGCGGTGCGGGCACCGAGCTGGCGGAAATTCTTGATTTCGTCGAGCGAGAAGTCTTCGTAACCCAGCAGGTAAAGCAGGCTGTAAAGCAGCATGGAGCCGTGACCGGCGGACAGGACAAAGCGGTCGCGGTCGGACCAGTTCGGAGCCGTCGGGTCGAATTTCAGGAATTCGGTGAACAGCACGGTTGCGATATCCGCAGCGCCCATCGGCAGTCCGGGGTGACCGGATTTGGCCTGTTCCACGGCATCGATGGCAAGAAAGCGGATCGCGTTTGCCATGCGCTGGTGTTTCTCAAGATCGGTCATCTTCTTCCCGTTGCTTGCTTTGGAGCCCCTTACACTGAGCAGAGCGCTCGGCAAGGCAGATTTGAGGTACGTTGCTCAAAAGTTAACTATCGTCAATTTCGATCAGGCGCCAGACAAATATCAGGAACCGCACCTGAGTCAATAAAACAGGTCGCACGACTCCGCGTGGCGGTTTGGGGAATAAATTTTCATCCCGGGCGTTATAGAGTTGAGGATTCTGCCAATGGCGGCATTGACTGGGAGAAGATGCGGTGCCTAAGCTCGAGGCCCTGATAAAGATTTGCTTTTTCGCCAATGGACTTGCGTTGTGGAACGACGCACGATTTGCACGCTTTTTGGGCAGTCATGCCGGGGCGGAAGCGTTAAATCTCCAGTCTGATGCTTGAAAGGACCGGGCGGACCGCCGCAAAAACACTTGGGACAACGTAATTAATGGCGGAAGTGGACTGCATGGAAAAAACCAGCCTCGCTGACGCGGTCAGGCGCCTGGACCAGGCCGTCGGTCATCTGGAAACCGCTGTCCAGCGCCGGATGGATGCCGACCGGTCGCTGAATGCCCTGCAGGATGATCTGCAACGGCTGGGCGAGGATCGATCTCAACTTGCCGCCTCCCTTGATGAAAGCGAAGCCCGGGCGTCCCGTCTGGAAGAAGCCAACAAGGACGTCTCCCGCCGGCTGGTCTCTGCGATGGAAACCATCCGCAGCGTCCTGGATGCGCATGGGGGCTGACGGCTGATGGCGCAAATCACGGTCACGATCAACGGCAAGTCTTTCCGCATGGCCTGCGACGACGGCGAAGAAGAGCGCCTGCAGGGGCTGGCGGCACGGTTTGACGGCTGGATCAACGAGCTTCGCGGCGCCTTCGGCGAGATCGGCGACCAGCGCCTGACCGTGATGGCCGGTATCATGGCCACGGATCAGGTTTCCGAGCTGGAGCGGCAGGTTGCAGCCCTTCAGGAAGAACTGGCAGACGCCAAGAAGCGGCAGGTTGCCGCTCTGGACGACATGAGCCAGAACGAGGAAGAGCTGTCGAGGGCCGTGAACACGGCGGCGGCCCGCATCGAAAGTCTGGCCGACAGCCTGTCCAAGAGCCTCAAGTCGTCCGACATCTCCTGAACGAGCTCGTCCGTCAGCTTCTTTTCATTTCGTTTGTGATGAAATTCGTGACGCTCTGGTAATTGCACCGGGGCCGGATTATATGCGGTACTTGCGGCTGCCCGATACGTCAGGAACATTATCCCCGGGGCCTTACGCATTCCTTCGGGAGCTGTCCCTGCGCTGGGCCGTGGTCCGTTGCATACGGCGCCCACCTACATTGTAGGTTCTCCGGGATTGCAGATCCAACGGTCGGGCGGCCGCGCGTTCCCTTGTTCGGGATGCGGGCCGATCGCAGCAACCAGTCCGAGGGCCCATGACCGACCTTCTTTCTCCAGCCGACGAAAAAGCCGCCCTGCGTAAGGAGGTGCTGGCACGACGGACTGCTATGGCCGTCACAGACCGGATCGAACGCAGTCTGATGCTGGTCGATCACGCCGGCGCATTGCCATTGCCGGCGGGCGCGATTGTCTCCGGCTTCTGGCCAATCCGGGACGAGATCGACGCCCGGCCGTTGCTCGACCGGTTGCGGCAACTGGGACACAGGCTCTGTCTGCCGGTCATGGTCGGTCCGTCCCTGATCTTTCGCCATCTGGACCGGGACACCGAGCTGGTGCCGGCCGGTTTTGGCTGCATGGAACCGGGACCGTCGGCGGAAGAGTTGCGCCCGGATGTCCTGTTGATGCCGCTTGCCGGGTTCGACGAAGAGGGCAATCGCATCGGCTACGGCCGTGCGTTTTACGACAATGCCATTGCCGGCCTTGAAAAAAACGGGCCGCTTTTGCGCATCGGCCTTGCCTTTGCGCTTCAGGAGGTTGACCGCGTGCCCGTGGAAGCGCATGACAAGCCCTTGGATGGAATCCTGACCGAAGACGGCTATCGTGCCTTCGGCTGATCCAGCGAGGACTTATGCGTATCTTGTTTCTGGGCGATCTTGTTGGCCGCGTCGGCCGGACCGCCGCCATTGAGGAATTGCCGCAGCTGGTGGAGGACAACCAGCTCGATTTCGTGATCGTCAACGGCGAGAACTCTGCTGCAGGGTTTGGAATTACCGAGGCCATTCTCCAGGATGTTCTGGATGCCGGGGCCGATGTTGTGACGACGGGCAACCATGTCTGGGATCAGCGCGATACGCTTGTCTACATCGAACGTCAGGACCGTCTGCTGCGGCCGTTGAACTATCCGGCTGGAACGCCGGGCCGGGGCGCGCATCTCTACACGGCCCGCAATGGTGCCAGGGTGATGGTCGCCAACGTCATGGGCCGCGTCTTCATGGATGCGCTTGATGATCCATTTGCAGCCATCGACCGCGCGGTCAATGAGTGTCCGCTTGGCGATGTCGCAGACGCGATCATCGTGGACATGCATGCCGAAGCGACCAGCGAAAAACAGGCGATGGCCCACTTTCTTGACGGCCGCGTCTCCCTTGTTGTGGGAACCCACACACACGTTCCGACCGCCGATCACCAGATCCTGGAAAACGGCACGGCCTACATGTCGGATGCCGGCATGTGCGGCGCCTATGACAGTGTGCTCGGCATGGAAAAGGAAGAGCCGGTCAACAGGTTCCAGCGCAAGATCCCGGGCGCCCGCTTCACACCGGCCTCCGGGGATCCGACCATCTGCGGCGTTGCCATCGAGACCGACGACCGGACCGGGCTTGCCGAGCGCATTGCGCCGCTCAGGATCGGCGGGCGTCTGGAGCCCGTGGTGCCGTCCTTCTGGAACAGTCGCAGCTCGGTTGCCGATCGATAATTTCACTGAACTGGATTTTCGCCGCCAACTTGCCTATAAGCGGCGCAGTTTTCATCGAGATCATCCGTAAAGAGCCGAGAAGAGCCATGGCAGGCCATTCAAAATTCAAGAACATCATGCACCGCAAGGGACGCCAGGATGCGGCCCGTTCCAAGATGTTCTCCAAACTGTCCAAGGAAATCACCGTCGCCGCGAAAATGGGCGATCCGGATCCGGATTCCAACCCGCGCCTGCGCCTGGCCGTCCAGAACGCCAAGGCCCAGTCCATGCCGAAGGACAACATCCAGCGTGCGATCAACAAGTCCCAGGCTGGTGACGCGGAGAGCTACGAGGAAATTCGGTACGAGGGTTACGGTCCGGCCGGCGTTGCTGTCGTGGTCGAAGCCCTGACCGACAACCGCAACCGCTCCGCGTCCAACATCCGCTCCTATTTCACCAAATGTGGCGGCTCCCTGGGCGAGACCGGCTCGGTCTCCTTCATGTTCGACCGGGTTGGCGAGATCGTCTACAAGCCGGAAGCCGGCGAGGCCGATGCCGTTCTGGAAGCGGCGATCGAAGCCGGTGCCGAAGACGTCCAGTCCGACGAAAACGGTCACACCATTTATACGGCCTTCGAAGACCTCAACGAGGTTGCCAAGGCGCTTGAAGATGCGCTTGGCGAGGCGGATTCCACCAAGATCATCTGGAAGCCGCAGAACCTGACGCCTGTAGACGCTGAAAAGGCGCAGACCCTGTTCAAGCTGATCGACATGCTCGAAGACGACGACGACGTCCAGAACGTCTTTGCCAATTTCGACGTGGACGACGACACGATGGCAGCGCTGGCGTCCTGAGCATCGTCTCGATTTGAGAATTGAAGACCCCGGCTTTGCCGGGGTTTTGTTTTGGCAGAGAGGTTAGCCACGCTGTGTTCAACATCTATGAGCTAACGCAGAATGATCCCAAGACGCTTCAGGAACGTTCGCTGAAACTCGCTGAGGAAGCGGGCGAATTGGCGCAGGCAGTCCTTTCGGCGACAGGAGCGCCCGGAAGCCAATACAAGATGCACGATCTCGCAGATGTGCGTGAGGAGGCTGCCGACGCGGCAATCGTCGCGTTGAGCGTTTTGGCTCAGGCTTGTGAAAGCAAGGATGTCTTTGAAGCAGAACTCCGCCGGCTGATGGCTCGGAAATGCGCCAAGTGGCAAGAGAAGCTATCGAAATAACGGGTCCAGCGCGGGCATGCTGGTCAGGGCGGCCAGCGCAATCAGTCCATAGGCCAGTTTGCGATACAGGCGCGGGTCGGCTTTTGAAAATCCGTGAGACCCAAGATAGATCGCCAAGGCATAAACGGGAACGGCCATCAACAGCAGGTGGAAAACCTCAAGGGTGAAGAAGCCGTTCAGGGTATAGGCGACAAAAGTGCCGAGGCTGGCAAGCGGGAAGAAGACAATGAGGTTCGCCCGGACCACGGCCGGTTCCTTCGCGCTTGAGAGCCAGAACGCCACGATCGGCGGCGCGGAGACCTGCGAAACCCCACCGAGAATGCCGGCGAGGGCGCCGGCGCCGAAGGAAACCGGTCTGGTGGGTTTCCTGCGATACCGCCAGCCGGATATCAGCAGCACCAGAAGGCCGGCAACAATCGCGAAGATGAACCAGCGCAGCGGCAGCACATCGAGATTGGCAAGAAGCCAGGCGCCTGCCTGCACGAAGATCACGGATCCCAGGACTGCCGGCAGCACGGTTGACCAGTCGCAGAGTTTCAGCACGCGGAAGATCAGCGGCAGGGCGACGATACCGTCAATCACCAGAAAGGCTGCTGCGGCGGTCGATGGCAGCATGACGCTGGTCGCCACCGGCATGAAGATCATGCCGGCTCCAAAGCCCGCAAATCCGCGCACGCATCCGGCGATGAAAAGGACAACTGCCAGAAACGCGATCAGCTGCGGCGGGTAGGAACTGAAGATGTCGAACATGGGCCTTCACAAAAAAGAGATGGAAACATCGACATCGCCTGGATGCGAAATGGAATAGGTCCAAAGATGAATAGGCGTGTTTGCCCTGCCTTCGAGGTGGGTTTTGGACAGGCTTTCCCGTGGTACGGTGTGCTTTGGCTGGCGTCAACGGGCAAGTTTTGTTACCGATTTGTTCTATGACACATGCGATTCGATTGCTGGGCATTGACCCTGGACTGCGCCGGACCGGCTGGGGCATGATTGAGGCAGCCGGCAACCGGCTGTCCTTCATTGCATCCGGCACTGTGACCTCAAACAACAAGAAGAGCCTGGCAGAGCGGCTGGTGGAGTTGCATGACGGGCTTACCGATGTCGTGCGGCGCTATGAGCCGGCGGAAGCTGCCGTCGAGCACACATTCGTCAACAAGGATGCCGGGGCGACGCTGAAACTGGGCCAGGCGCGCGGTATTGCGTTGCTGGTGCCGTCTCTGGCAGGTCTGGATGTTGCCGAATATGCGCCGAACCTGGTCAAGAAGACAGTGGTCGGGACCGGCCACGCCGAAAAGGAACAGATCCGGGCCATGGTGAAGGTCCTGATGCCACGTGCGACCTTCAACACGGACGATGCGGCCGATGCCCTGGCCATTGCGATCTGCCATGCACAGCACCGGGCGAGCGGGGCTGCGCGCCTGGCTGCCCATGTTGCCAGGGGGGCCGCATGATCGGGAAACTGAAAGGCACCGTCGACAGCTATGGCGAGGACCATGTCATCCTCGACGTGCATGGCGTCGGCTACCAGGTGCATTGCCCGTCCAGGATTCTGCAAGGCCTGCCGCGAGCGGGCGAGGCAGCCGTTCTGTTCATCGAGACGATTGTGCGCGAGGACATGATCCGGCTTTACGGTTTTTCTGCCGAAGCCGAGCGGGAGTGGTTCCGGATCCTGATGACCGTCCAGGGTGTCGGCGCCAAGGTGGCGCTCGGCATTCTCGGCATTCTGAAAGCAAGCGAAGTGGCCAATGCCATTGCGCTTGGCGACAAGGCGGTGATCACGCGGGCGCCGGGGGTCGGCAAGAGGGTGGCAGAACGCATCGTCGCCGAACTGAAGGACAAGGCGCCGGCCCTTGCCACCGTCGACCAGGGCACCATCGCCGTGTCGCAAAATGTCGCCGACAATGTTGCCGCCCGGCCGGTTGCCGAAGCGGTATCAGCCCTGACGAACCTTGGATATGCCCAGGCGCAGGCCAGTGCCGCCGTTGCAAAGGCAATGCAATCTGCCGGTGACGAGGCGACGACGGAGACGCTGATCCGCCTGGGTTTGAAGGAACTGGCCGGATGATCGCCCTGACCTATGCCATTATTGCGATCGTGTTTGTCGTCCTGGGCATCGGTGGCATCATGTATCTGGACCAGCGCTTTTCAAAAGCGGTCGGTGACAGGCCTTTTGTTCTGAAAGGGCGCCGGATCGAAACCGACGATCCATATGTCCGTCGCCAGTTCAACAAGTTCTACGCTCTGCGCGTGGCCTATTCGCTAGGTCTCCTGGTGCTTTTGTTTGTGGTCGTAAGCCATGTCGGATGACAGCCGTATCGTGACGCCGGAAATTCGCGGCGATGAGATCGACAGCACAATGCGCCCGCAGGCGCTGGACGACTTTGTCGGTCAGGCCCAGGCGCGCGCCAACCTGAAAGTGTTCATCGGGGCTGCCAAGGCACGCGGCGAAGCGCTCGATCATGTGCTGTTTGTCGGCCCTCCTGGCCTCGGCAAGACGACACTTGCCCAGATCATGGCACGCGAACTCGGTGTGAATTTCCGGGCAACGTCTGGTCCGGTCATCGCCAAGGCTGGCGACCTGGCAGCCTTGCTGACGAACCTGGAAGAACGGGACGTCCTGTTCATCGACGAAATCCACCGGCTCAATCCGGCGGTCGAAGAAGTGCTCTACCCGGCGATGGAGGACTTCCAGCTCGATCTGATCATCGGTGAAGGTCCGGCGGCGCGCTCGGTGAAGATCGACCTGGCGAAGTTTACCCTGGTGGCGGCCACCACACGGCTGGGACTGCTGACGACACCCTTGCGGGACCGGTTCGGCATACCGGTGCGCCTGCAGTTCTACACGGTCCCGGAACTGGAGCACATCGTCAAGCGCGGTGCCTCGATTCTCGGGATCGGCATGGCGGAGGACGGGGCCCGTGAAATCGCCAAGCGGTCCCGGGGCACTCCGCGGATTGCCGGACGGCTTCTCAGGCGCGTGCGCGATTTTGCCGTCTTCGACGGCGCTGAGCGCGTCGACCGGGCGCTCGCCGACAAGGCGCTTTTGCAGCTGGAAGTCGACGGCGCGGGTCTCGACAGTCTCGACCGACGCTATCTCAACCAGATTGCCGTCAATTTCGGTGGCGGTCCCGTCGGCATCGAGACCATCGCGGCCGCGCTCTCCGAGCCCAGGGATGCCATCGAGGAAATCGTCGAACCCTATCTGATCCAGAACGGGTTCCTCCAGCGCACGCCGCGCGGGCGAATCCTGACCCCGATGGCTTTTGAACATCTCGGACTGGCCGTGCCGGCCCGTCCGGATGCGCCGCAAATGGGCCTGTTTTCAGATCCCGACTAGGTTTCCGTAGCGAAAATAAAGTCTCACCTCGTAAAAACTGCTCATGGCGCTTGGCGGATTAAGCTTTTGTTGGCGAATCCAGCCGTATTGTCCCGTTAACTATGCGGGGGAAACCATGCGGAAGCGGCTTTCATCTAAACTGGCACTCATGTTTCTGGCTGGTGCACTGACCATGTGCGTCGCCATTGTCACCGTGACATCCATCATTTCTCGAGACGTTGCCAACGGACAGGCGGATGCCGGTCTGCAGAGTGCGACCAGTGCAAAGCAGAAAGTGCTGGAACTGTCGCTTGGACAGGTCAAGGACAGCGCAGCGTTTTTCGTGACCCTGGAAGGGGCGAAAGACAGTCTGATGAAGACCATGGTCGGCTGGAAGAACCTGAAGGAAGGCCAGACCGGGCTCCTGCGCAAGATCTTCGTCGATGACAATCCGAACCCGGAAGCGCGCCACCTCTTGGTCGAGCCTGCGGAATCCAACTACTACGTGAACAATCACAAGGTCGTTCACCCGATCTACGAGGACCTGATCGGGCAGGGCCTTTTCTCCGATGCGGCGCTGACCAATCCGGAAGGGTTCATCACTTACACCTACCGCAAGGGGCCGGAGTTTGGCTACCATGTGGACGATGCGCAGATTGCGGGGCATCCCGTCCAGATCGCGATGGGCAAGCTCCATGCTGCTGCAAAGGCCGAAACCCTCGCGGGCGGGCAGATCTACTCGTCTGGCTTTGTCACGGCCGAAGACGGGTCCGTCACGGCGGTGCTGGCAGCACCGGTGTTTTATCTTGACCGGTTCTTCGGCGCGGTTGCCTTCACGGTCGATATGCAGCATCTGGCCTCGCTCCTCAATGAAAAGACCGGGCTTGGCGAAAGCGAGCTGGTGTTCCTGTCCGATTCTGTTGGCAAGCTGGTTCAGTTGGGAGCGGATGGCCAGGCAGCGGCCGTTCATTCCATCTCTGACATCCGCGTGGACGATCGCCTTCTCAGCCTGGAGGACGGTGTCTATCGTTTTGCCGAGGCCAGCAATACCTTCATTGACGCGCCCTTCGGTGTGGTCGCTGCGGTGAAACAGACCGAACTGTCGGCTGCGGCTGACCGGATCACCTTCGGCGCCGTCATTTCCGGGTTTCTTTGCCTCGTGCCGATCGTTGGTCTGATCTGGTGGGTGACACGGCGCATGTTCGCGCCGATGGAGCGCTTGTCGGATGCGGCGCGCAAGATCGCCGACGGTGACCTGGAAGTTGCGGTTGAAGCGACAGAGCGGTCTGACGAAATCGGCCGCATGGCGCGCTGCATCGAGGTCTTCAAGGACAACTCCGTTGAACGTGAGCGGCTGGCT
Source organism: Labrenzia sp. VG12 (assembly GCF_002237595.1). Lineage (NCBI taxonomy): Bacteria > Pseudomonadati > Pseudomonadota > Alphaproteobacteria > Hyphomicrobiales > Stappiaceae > Labrenzia > Labrenzia sp. VG12. The sequence goes on along the minus strand of NZ_CP022529.1, from coordinate 3,451,330 downwards.
TCGGAACGCAAGGTCGGGCACATCGCCCGCGAGAAGCGCGAAAAGCTGATCGACTCGTTGATTGCTGAGTTCCGGGCTGAATCCCAGGCAGTGCTGGAGTTGGTGGAAACCAATATCGCGCGGGTTGAGGATGTCTCCTCAGCGCTGAACGAGCGGTCGGCCTCCGCGTCCGACCAGGGGCAGACGGCGGTTTCCACGTCGGAAAACGCCTCGTCCAACGTCCAGGCGGTCGCCTCGGCGACGGAAGAACTCAACGCGTCGATTTCGGAAATATCCCGACAGGTCGAAACCACGGCTTCGATCGTGTCCCAGACCACGACGGCAGCGCAGAGCTCAAATTCCAAGATCTCCGGTCTTGCGGAAGCCGCCAACAAGATCGGCGACGTTGTCTCGCTGATCTCCGAAATTGCCGAACAGACCAACCTTCTGGCCCTGAACGCAACCATCGAAGCTGCCCGTGCCGGCGATGCCGGCAAGGGCTTTGCGGTTGTTGCCTCCGAGGTGAAATCGCTGGCCGGGCAGACCGCAAAAGCGACCGAAGAAATCTCGACGCAGATTGCCGCGATCCAGGCATCCACCACCGAAGCGGTGGAAGAAATTGCACGGGTTTCGGAATCCGTCGAGGAGGTCAACTCCTATACAACGACCATTTCCGATGCCGTTCAGCAGCAGGGCGCAGCCACGAGCGAGATTTCACGCAACGTGGCAGAGGCCGCGGATGGCACACGCAGCGTGGCCAACACGGTGGCCTCGCTCAACGAAGGTGTCGCGGAAAACTCCCAGGCGGTTGGTGACATGCTGACAGCGACGCTGGAGATGAAGCAGCAGGCGGAACACCTGCGCGCGTCGGTCGAGAAATTCCTGTCCGAGGTTGCAGCAGCGTAGTCGCCACCATAGGTAAGACGCAGTTGGGCCGTCCGGTCGGGTGACCGGGCGGCCGTTTCTTTTGAAAAGATGAGGTTTGCCGTGTCCGACTGGCCCGATCTCTCCGGCCGCCTGGAAGAAGGTGGTCATGTTCTTCCCGTCCGGGTCTATTATGAAGACACCGATTTCACGGGCATTGTCTATCACGGTGCTTATGTGCGGTTTTTTGAAAGGGCCCGGTCCGATTTTCTGCGCCTGATGGGCATTCACCACGCGGATATGGCGTCAGGTGCACATGGCGCCAGCCTGGCCTTTGCGGTGCGCTCCATGACGCTGGACTTCCAGAAGCCGGCGCGGATTGACGATGTCCTGGAAGTTCACACCAGTCTTGCGGAATACAAGGGCGCGCGAATCCGGCTCGATCAGCTGATCCATCGCGGCGATGAACTTCTGGTATCGGCCGCGGTCACGGTTGCCGTGATCACCGGGGAAGGTCGACCGACCCGGTTACCGCAGATCCTGTCCGAGCGCCTTCAGAACCACGCGCCTTCGGAAAACATCGACAATTGAACTGCTTGGCCGAACCTGGGTACGGACATGTGCCTCAGGAACGGAAAATAGTTTCAATACACTTTACTGCGTTAATCTTGCAGTAACCTTAATTGATTCCTTTAAGGGGGGACGTTCTTTGACCAGAAAGTCCCAGTTTTGACAAATTCAAACGTCAGAGAGGCGACTGGTCATGAGAACCGGTCGAAGGATTCCGGTTCCTCGCTGTCGTTTCGCAACCTTGAACGCAACCAGCGACAGCCGACCCAGGGGTCATTGAAATAATGGAAACACTTGTCGAATCGACATTGGCAGCGCCGGAAGGCGGCATTTCGTTTTTCGCGCTGTTCTGGCAGGCGCATCTCGTCGTTCAGCTCGTCATGATCGGCCTCCTGGCCGCATCGGTCTGGTGCTGGGCGATTATTGTCGACAAAGTCATGCTGATTGGCCGCACACGGCGGCAGATGAACCGGTTTGAAACCGTGTTCTGGTCCGGCCAGTCGCTCGAAGAGCTTTACAACACGCTTCATAACCGCGTGAACCATTCCATGGCGGCGCTGTTCGTGGCGGCCATGCGTGAGTGGAAACGCAGCCATGAAGGGGCGCGCCCGGCGATCGGCAGCCTGCAGCAGCGCATCGACCGGGTCATGGACGTCACCATACAGCGGGAGGCCGAGCGTCTCGAAAACCGCTTGCTCATTCTGGCGACCGTCGGCTCGGCGGCACCTTTCATCGGTCTGTTCGGCACGGTCTGGGGCATCATGACAGCCTTCCAGGCGATTGCGGCTTCCGAAAGCACGAACCTTGCCGTTGTCGCTCCGGGTATCGCCGAAGCCCTGTTCGCGACGGCCCTTGGCCTGCTGGCGGCCATCCCGGCGGTGATTGCCTACAACAAGTTCAACAACGACGTCGGCAAGGCCGTGGCCCGCATGGAAGGGTTCGCGGACGAGTTTTCGGCGATCCTGTCCCGCCAGATCGACGAGAGGGGCTGAGCCATGGCCATGCAGGTCGGGTCCGGACAGTCAGGCGGGCGCCGCGGGCGGCGTCGGCGGCGGCATGCGCCGATGAGCGAGATCAACGTGACGCCGTTTGTCGACGTCATGCTGGTGCTCCTGATCATCTTCATGGTGGCTGCACCGCTGCTGACCGTTGGCGTGCCGATCGACCTGCCCGAAACACGCGCCAAGGCGCTGGAAGGCGATACGGAACCGATCACGATTTCGGTGAACTCCAGCGGAGAAATCTTCATTCAGGACACTCCGATCACGATCGAGGAAATCGTGCCGAAACTCGAGGCGATTGCCGAGAACGGCTACGATGAGCGCATCTATGTGCGCGGCGATCAGGATGCGGATTACGGCACCATGATGCGTCTCATGGGCCGGATAAGCGCGGCCGGGTTCAAAAGGCTCGGTCTGGTCACTCTGGAAGAACGGGACTCGTAACGCGTCATGCGCGCTGGTCTCATCGCGTCTTTGGCCGGTCATTCGGCAATTCTGGTCTGGGGCTTGATCGCCTTTCCGAACGCGGAGAGCTTTACCGTGCCGCAAGTGGAATCCCTGCCGGTCGACCTGATCCCGGTGGAGGAGTTCACGCAGCTGAGGCTCGGCGAAAGAACCGCAGAGATCCGCGATGTGGCAGCCGTTCAGCCGAGCGACACCCCTGACGAAGAGCCGCCCCAGCCTGCGGACAAGCCGGGCGACAGTCAGGTGGAACAGCCAACGCCGCCAACACCTGCGCCCGCACCAACGCCGGCGCCTGCTCCCGAGCCAGCCCCTGTTGCCGAGCCGGAGCCTGAACCTGAACCTGCGCCCGCGCCGGAACCCGTACCGGCGGCTGAGCCGGCTCCAGCTGCTGAGCCGGAACCGGCGCCGGAACCAGAACCCCAGCAGGAAGCGGCCCCGGCGCCGCAACCGATCGTCACGAGCGTGGCGCCGCGGTCGAAACCGACGCTGCCACGCCGTTCGCCCGAGCCGCCGCGGGATGACTTCAACAGCAACGATATTGCTGCGCTCTTGAACAAGACCGAACCTGCACGCCAGTCCGGCAACGCGTCCGATCAACCGGCCTCGCTCGGATCACGTTCCGGGGCGCAGAATATCCGCATGACCCAGTCTGAGCTCGATGCTCTGCGGGGCCAGGTCTCCCAATGCTGGAACCCGCCGGTAGGTGCGGTCGGAGCTGAGGAACTCAAGGTGCGCGTGCGGTTCAACCTGTCTCAGGGCGGGGAAGTCGTCGGCGCGCCGGAGATCCTGAATTCAAGCGGCAATCCGGCCTTCCGGGCGGCCGCAAGCAGCGCAACGCGTGCCATCATGCGCTGTCAGCCATATTCTCTGCCAATTTCCAAGTATGAAGCTTGGCAGGAAGTGATAATTAATTTTGACCCGAGAGAGATGATTATCGGGGGATAGTTCGGACAGACCGGACAATGTCGATGAGGGAGCTGTATTGCTCATGCGTGGAATACTGAAACACATTTCTGTTCTCGCAGGCCGGAAGGTCCTGGGGGCCGCCATAGTTGCCGCAGCTCTTGTTGCCATCGGGCCGCGCCCGGCAGCTGCCCTTGTTGAAATCGACATCACGCAGGGCAACATCGAACCCCTGCCGATTGCCTTGCCGTCCTTTTCCGCTGAGGGGGGAGACAGCAAGCTGGCCAGTGACATGACCAATGTCATCGCGGCTGACCTGAAACGTTCCGGGCTGTTCAGGCCGCTCGATCCGGCAAGTTTCATTCAAAAGAACATGAGTGTGAATTCCACGCCGCGATTTGGTGACTGGCGTCAGATCAGTGCCCAGGCGCTGGTGACCGGTACGGTGATCAAGCAGCCGGACGGGCGTCTGCGCGCAGAGTTCCGCCTGTGGGATGTATTTGCAGCCGAGCAGATGCTCGGTCAGCAGTTCTACACCACGCCGGAAAACTGGCGCCGGCTGGCGCATATCATTGCCGACGCGATCTATGAACGGCTGACCGGTGAAAAGGGCTATTTCGACACCCGCATCGTTTTTGTCGACGAGACCGGCCCCAAGGACAAACGCGTCAAGCGCCTGGCCATCATGGACCAGGATGGTGCCAATACCCGGTATCTGACACGGGGCGACGATCTGGTGCTGACGCCACGCTTCTCGCCGACCAGTCAGGAAATCACCTACATGTCCTATGGCGGCGCCGATCCGAGCGTCTACCTGCTTAATATCGAGACCGGCCAGCGGGAAATTGTCGGCAACTTCCCGGGAATGACCTTCGCGCCACGGTTCTCGCCGGACGGCCAGAGCGTCATCATGAGCCTGCAGCAGGGCGGCAATGCGAATATCTTCAAGATGGATCTGCGCTCGCGTCGCACGACGCGGCTGACCAACACGGCGGCGATCGATACCAGCCCGTCCTATTCGCCCGACGGAAGCCGGATCGTGTTTGAAAGCGATCGTGGCGGTACGCAGCAGCTTTACGTCATGGGGGCAAATGGCGGGCAGGCGCAGCGGATTTCGTTCGGTCCGGGACGGTATTCGACGCCGGTTTGGTCGCCGCGCGGCGACCTGATTGCCTTTACCAAGCAGCATCAGGGCCGCTTCATGATCGGTGTCATGCGTCCGGATGGCAAGGGTGAGCGCATCCTGACCGAGGGCTACCACAACGAGGGACCTGCCTGGTCGCCGAACGGACGTGTCCTGGTGTTTTTCCGCGACACGCCAGGTGCAACCGGCGGACCGCAGGTCTGGACCGTTGATCTGACGGGTTACAACGAACAGCGTCTGGAAACACCGGCCTTTGCGTCGGACCCGTCCTGGTCGCCTTTGATTGACTAGAAATCTGACAAGCACGGCACGGCGTTTGGGCGTGCCGTGTTAAGCTTTCGCTAACCATCTTTGAAAAGACGTTTTTTACCGGTTTTGGCTAGAAAGCGTTTACCAAGAACCGGGTGGTCCGGAACCAGGGTTTGCGGGGCTGGGGATTATGGAGACAGGAATGTTCAAACGAGTAAATGCCGCGGCTGGCGCGCGATGGATTGCGGTCTGTTTCGCCGTGATGTTCGTGGCCGCGTGTGCCCAGACGAGGACCGACGGGCCGACGAGCAACGTGAAACCCGGCACGGGTCAGGACTTTGTCGTCAATGTGGGTGACCGCGTCTTCTTCGAGGAAGACCAGTCGGTGCTGAACGCGCAAGGTCAGACAACACTTGCGAGCCAGGCCAAATGGCTGAGCCGTTATTCGCAATACACGATCACCGTGGAAGGTCATGCCGATGAACGCGGTACGCGCCAGTACAATATTGCGCTGGGGGCGCGGCGTGCGCAGGCTGCCCGCGATTACCTGGTCTCACAAGGCGTGAATGCTTCGCGGATCCGTACCATCTCTTATGGCAAGGAGCGCCCGGTGGCGGTCTGCAACGACAACAGCTGCTGGTCACAAAACCGGCGCGCGGTTACGGTGCTGAACAACGCAACCAACTGATCGGAGCCATCCGAGGAATTTGAGGCCGGGCCATGTGCCCGGCCTTTTTGTGTCTATTTTCCATGCCGAACGGTTTGAAGGCGAAAATCTCTGCTGTTTCGCCAATCCACGCCAAAATTTAGCCGAAGTCGAAGCGCTCTGTGCACTTGAGTAGAAAACCGGTCATGATAAGACATCATGCGGAAGGATCTGCAGGCATGTCGCGAACAGATCCCCCCAACCGGAGGAGCGAATGCAACATTTCAAGGGACTGGCAGGTCTCCTACTGGCGCTGGTGATGATCGCCACCGCCACACCATCCGAAGCCCAGTTGTTTGGCCGCCGCAACGACGAGTCTGCCGTGCGGATCAGCCAGCTGGAAGAGCGGATCCGGGTGCTGACCGGCCAGATCGAGCAATTGTCTTTCCAGCTACGTGAAATGCAGGACCAGATGCGGCGCATGCAGGAAGACAACGAATACCGGTTCCAGCAGCTGGAAGGCGGTACTCCTGGGAAAAGATCCGATCTTGCGCCCGGTTCGGGCGCTCCGGGTCTTGATGCGAACGGCGTGCCGCGATCCGGCACGCTGGCGGCACCCAATGGCGGGCTTGCCACCTTGCCGGCCGATGGCTCGGGTGATGCCACCTGGGACCAGTCGGGCGGTTATGACAACAGCCTGCCAACGGACGGGCCGATCGATCTGTCGGCCCTGGCCAAGGGCCTGGAAACTGTTCCGGGCACAGGCCAGGACCTGGCGGCCGATCCGGGCCTGACGCTCGACGATGACCAGATCGCGAGCGTAATCGGCAGCGGAGATCCGCAATCTGACTACGACAGCGCGTATTCGCTTGCCGTGAACGGCGATTATGTCGGTGCGGAAGACGGCTTCCGGACCTTTCTGGAGAGTTATCCTGACGATCAGCTGGCGGCCAACGCGCAATACTGGCTGGGCGAAAGCCTTCTTGCCCAGCAGAATTATCGCGAGGCGGCCGACGCCTTTCTGAAGACCTATACGGACCATCCCGGCAATTCCAAAAGCCCGGACAGTCTGCTGAAGCTTGGCGTGTCATTGCGCGGGCTTGGCGAAGGTGAAGCCGCCTGTGCCACATTCTCCGAACTCCTGAACAAGTTTCCGAATGCCGCGCCTGCCGTTCTGTCCCAGGCAAGGGACGAACGCCGCCGTGCCCAGTGTTCCTGATGGTCCGGTTGAGCCTGAAGGGCTCCCGGATGACGTGGTTGATGCCCTCTTTTTCAATCTGAAACGATTTTCCCGTCTGGCTGTTGCCGTCTCTGGTGGTGCGGATTCTCTGTGCCTCATGACGCTGCTTGCCGAATGGAAACAACGCTCGGCCTGGTCTGGTCAGCTTGAAGTGCTTTGTGTCGATCATGGCCTGAGGCCGGAAAGTGGCGCGGAAGCTGCCTTTGTTGCCACATGTGCTGAAGAGCAGGGGCTGGACTGCGCAATCCTGCGCTGGACCGGTGTGAAACCGGACCATAATCTGCAAGAAGAAGCGCGCCTTGCCCGATATCGCCTGATGGCAGGTCACATGGCAAAATCCGGCGCCGAGGCGTTGCTTCTGGGACACCATCTCGTTGACCAGGCGGAGACCTTTCTCGATCGTCTGACCCGTGGCAGCGGGGTTGCCGGACTGAGTGCCATGGCGGCTGATGACACCAGCGGTCCGGGGGGGTGAGGTTGTTGCGACCGTTGCTGACCATCGAAAAGACGCGCCTGGAAGCCAGCCTGACGGCGCGCGGCAGGACTTGGTGCACCGATCCGTCCAATGAAGATGACCGATACAAGAGAAGCCGGCTGAGGTCTGTTCTCGCGCTGCTGGCGCAAGAGGGGCTGACAGCGGAGCGGCTGGCGCGGACCGCGGATAATATGCGCAGGGCAGGCGAAGCATTGCAGGCAACCTTGCAGGACCTTGCCGAAAAACACCTGGTGGAACATGCCGCCGGCCCGCTCAAACTGGAGCGCTCCGTCTTTCGAGCAATCCCCGAGGAGCTCCGCCTGAGGCTCATCACCTTGATGATAGCCCGCGTGACAGGAAGTTCTCCCCGCCCGCGGCTGCGCAGTCTGACCGGATTGAACCGGATGTTGTCCGGAGACCGGCCTTGCCGCCTGACGCTGGCGGGTGCCGTTTTCGAGGCAGGACCCGAGATGGTCTGTTGCTGGAAGGAAAGGGGGCGAACGCCGCCGGAAACGTTGGTCGGCCTGAAAGGCCGCGGTGTCTGGGACAAACGCTATGTCTTCTCGGTCGTCGGCGAACCGGACGAGCCAGCGGGCATCCCGCTTCAGCTCGGTCCGCTGTCGGATGCGCCCGTGTCATCAAAAGAAATTGACTGGCCGAAAGGGTGGCCGAAAGCAGCATTCGACTGTGCCCCGGTTGTCTGGTGCGGCGAGCGTGTGCTGATGCTCCATGCCCTGACCGCCCTTCTCGAGCCTGGGACCAGTCATCCGGAAGGCGGCATAACCTTGGAACGCCTGCCAATTCACGCTAAATTGCTCGGTAACTATGTCGATGATGGAGACGTGGCTGAGGAAAACTAGAGTTTTCCCGGCTTCAAAGATCTGATAGACGTCCGGGCTTAAGAAAATAGTCAGTGCATCTGCGCAACTATGGCGCACCGCCTTGGCAGCGGGCCTCGGGCGACCTATCTTCGCCCTAAGGAAAATATGACCGCGCGCTAGTAACGTCGCGTTGGGCGGTTAAGGAAACGAAATGAACGCACATTTTCGCAACTTCGCTCTTTGGGTGATCATCGCACTTTTGCTGATCGCGCTGTTCCAGCTGTTCCAAAGCCCTGCGCAGCATGGCGCTACCAATGACATTGCCTATTCGGACTTCATGAAACAGGTCGACAATGGTGAAGTCAGGGAAGTCACGATCCAGGAACAGAAGATTACCGGCAGCTATAACAGTGGCGGTGCCTTCCAGACCTATGCGCCGGACGGGGCGCAATATGTGAACGAACTGCGCGAAAAAGGCGTTCTGGTCAATGCGCGTCCGCCTGCTGAAAGTTCACCTCTGCTGAGTGCGCTGTTCTCCTGGTTGCCGATGCTGATCATCCTCGGCATCTGGATCTTCGTGATGCGCCAGATGCAGGGCTCCGGTGGCAAGGCGATGGGCTTCGGCAAGTCCAAGGCCAAGCTTCTGACCGAAGCGCATGGCCGCGTGACCTTTGAAGACGTCGCAGGTATCGACGAAGCCAAGGAAGATTTGCAGGAAATCGTTGAGTTTCTGCGTGACCCGCAGAAATTCCAGCGCCTGGGCGGCCGCATTCCGCGCGGCGTTCTGCTTGTGGGCCCTCCGGGCACCGGTAAAACGCTGACGGCGCGTGCCGTTGCCGGCGAAGCCAATGTGCCGTTCTTCACGATTTCAGGTTCCGACTTCGTTGAAATGTTTGTCGGTGTGGGTGCGTCCCGCGTCCGCGACATGTTCGAACAGGCCAAGAAAAACGCACCTTGCATCATCTTCATCGACGAAATCGATGCGGTCGGCCGTCATCGCGGCGCCGGCCTTGGCGGCGGCAATGACGAACGCGAGCAGACGCTCAACCAGCTGCTGGTGGAAATGGATGGTTTTGAGCCGAATGAAGGCATCATCATCATCGCCGCCACGAACCGTCCGGACGTGCTTGATCCGGCGCTGCTGCGTCCCGGTCGTTTCGACCGCCAGATCGTCGTTCCGAACCCGGATATCACCGGCCGTGAAAAGATCCTCAAGGTTCATATGCGCAAGGTGCCGCTGGCTCCGGATGTCGACGTCAAGACACTGGCACGCGGCACCCCGGGCTTTTCCGGCGCGGACCTGATGAACCTCGTCAACGAAGCGGCATTGCTGGCGGCTCGGCGGTCGAAGCGGCTGGTCACGATGGCCGAGTTCGAGGACGCCAAGGACAAGGTCATGATGGGTGCTGAACGCCGCACCCTGGTGATGAGCGAAGAAGAAAAGAAGCTCACCGCCTATCATGAGGCCGGTCACGCTCTGGTGGCACTCCACCAGGAGGCGTCCGATCCTATCCACAAGGCAACCATCATTCCGCGCGGCCGTGCGCTTGGCATGGTGATGCGGCTGCCGGAGAAGGACCAGGTGTCCCTGACCCGCGCGAAGTGTTACGCGGACCTTGCGGTAGCCATGGGCGGGCGCGTTGCCGAAGAAGAGATCTTCGGACACGATAAAGTCACCTCCGGCGCCTCGGGCGATATCCAGATGGCAACACGTCTCGCGCGTGCGATGGTCACGCAGTGGGGCATGTCCGAGAAACTCGGGCTGATCTCCTATGGGGAGAACCAGGAAGAGGTTTTCCTTGGTCACTCCGTGGCGCGCCAGCAGAATATCTCCGGTGTGACCCAGAAGATGATCGACGAGGAAATCAAGGCCTATGTCGACCGGGGCTACGAGACGGCGCACAGGATCCTGACGGAACACGAGGATCAACTGCACACGATCGCCAAGGGCCTGCTGGAATACGAAACGCTGTCCGGCGACGAAATCAAGGACCTCTTGAACGGCAAGCCGCCGGTGCGCGACACCGACGACGACCAGCCGATCGGACGCTCGTCAGCTGTTCCGACCGCTGGTGCCAAGCGCGGTGGCGACGAAGCCAGCGGCGGCATGGAACCGCAGCCGTCCTGATCTGCGTGACATTGAACGATCTGACAGATGCCCGGTCATGACCGGGCATCTTTCGTTCGGGAACCGTTCAGTCGTTAGTGAATAGTAACAATTGCTCACATATTTTGAATCGTGAGCGCCCGCGTTTGCGCTTAAATAGGCGCAAGACAAACACTTCAGACAGGCATAATTGATGCGCAAGTTTTTCGGCACCGACGGTATCCGCGGTCAGGCGAACAAATATCCCATGACCGCTGAGATGGCTCTCAAGGTGGGCATGGCGGCCGGGCTGGTGTTCAAGAATGGCGGGCACCGTCATCGCGTGGTGATCGGCAAGGACACCCGGCTCTCGGGGTACATGCTGGAGACGGCGCTGGTCGCCGGGTTCACGTCCGTGGGTATGGATGTGTTTCTGCTGGGACCAATGCCGACACCCGCTGTTGCCATGCTGACACGCTCGCTGCGCACGGATCTCGGCGTGATGATTTCCGCGTCCCACAATCCGTTCCAGGACAATGGCATCAAGTTTTTCGGTCCGGACGGCTTCAAGCTCAGCGACGAGATTGAAAAGACCATCGAAGACATGGTCGAAAGCGACATGACACCGCTGCTTGCCGGGACACGTGAACTTGGCCGTGCCAAGCGCATCGACGGTGCACAGCAGCGCTATATCGAATTTGCCAAACGCACCCTGCCGCGGGAAATGAGCCTGGAAGGCCTCCGGGTGGTTATCGACTGCGCCAATGGAGCAGCCTACAAGGTGGCTCCGGAAGCCCTTTGGGAACTCGGGGCGGATGTGATTTCCATGGGGGTCTCCCCGGACGGCTACAACATCAACAAGGATTGCGGTTCCACGTCGACCGATGCCCTGTCGCGCAAGGTGCACGAAGTCCGGGCCGATATCGGCATTGCACTGGATGGAGACGCTGACCGCGTGATCATCGTGGACGAGAACGGCACGGTCATTGACGGTGACCAGCTGATGGCCGTGGTGGCGCAGTCCTGGCAGGCCCATGACCGGCTGTCGGCGCCCGGTATCGTGGCAACCGTCATGTCCAATCTCGGGCTTGAGCGCTACTTGCAGGAACTGGGGCTTGGCCTTGCCCGCACCAAGGTGGGCGACCGTTACGTGGTCGAGCACATGCGTGCAAACGGCTACAATGTCGGCGGCGAGCAGTCCGGGCATATCGTCCTGTCGGATTTTGCCACCACCGGCGACGGGCTGATTGCCGCGCTGCAGGTGCTGGCCTGCGTCAAGGATCAGGACCGTCCGGTTTCGGAAGTCTGCAAGAGATTTGAGCCGGTGCCGCAGATCCTGAAGAACGTGCGCTACAAGGGCGGACTGCCGCTGGAGCAGGATCTGGTCAAATCCGCCATTGAAGATGGCGAGGCTCGTCTGGGCACGTCGGGACGTCTGGTGATCCGGGCATCGGGGACCGAACCCTTGATCCGCGTGATGGCGGAAGGAGACGATGCCGATCTCGTCAAGCAGGTCGTCAATGACATTGCCGGCGTGGTTGCCAGCGCTGCGGCCTGATTTTCTTCCGCTCGAATTGTAGGGCCGTCGTCCGATGCGGTGGCTTTATTCCCTTGTGCTCAAAGTCGCGTTGTTAAGCTTTCCTTAAGGTAAAAAAACGCGGTTAAGGAACAGAGTTAAGTCACAATTAATGAATTCTCGTCAGTATGCTTTCAAGTTTGATGTGTCCGACCATTGGTTGAAGCGGACGCTCACTGGAAGAGGACGAGGACATGGACAATTTCTTTAAGCGTTTGTCTTTGACCGGCTTTGCTGTTGTGCTTTCCACTGCGGGCTACGCTGCGGACTTGCCAACTCCGGTCATCGAGCACGTGCCGATTGCTCCGGCTGCGGCTGGCGGATTCTATTTGCGCGGTGATATCGGATACAAAATCTATAGCGACCCAAGCGGTAGCTTCAACGATCCTGTGATCGGTGATCTGCGTTATGAGCGGGAAAGCATGGATAATGCCTGGATGATCGGCGTTGGTGTTGGCTACCAATTCAACGATTACTTCCGTACCGACCTGACGTTGGACTATGAGACACGTGCGACGGCAACTGGTTATGCTCCTTGCGTGGGCTGTGCAACAGCAGGGCAGTTCTCGAAAGAGCAGGCTGACATAGATGTCTGGACTGTGATGCTAAACGCCTATGTAGATGTTGGTACCTGGAATCGGATCACGCCCTACGTAGGGGCCGGTATTGGCGCTGCATATGTGAACACCAGCAACAAAAAGTCATTTAACCCGGATGGCTCAAGCCCGACTTATGACGGGGATAACGGCCAATGGAACTTTGCTTGGGCGCTGATGGCAGGTGCTGAATATGCGTTCACGCCTAATTGGAGCCTTGACGCCGGCTACCGGTACAAGAATCTCGGCGAAGCCAAGAGCGTTAAGCTTGTTGGCGTTGGTTCGGGTGGTACGCGAGAAAGATGGGAAGATCTGACTGCGCATGAGTTCCGCCTCGGTGCACGCTACAACTTTAACACTACTTCGGCTCCAACATATTACGAACCGCAGGGCCCGATCACGAGCAACTTCTGATCCAACAGGATCTGAAAACAGAAAGGCCGGTCTGGAGACCGGCCTTTTTTGTTTTTGAAATGCGTCGGCGTTTCAGTAGAAACGGCAGGATGATCGTTGGCCGGAACAACCGAATGCGCCTCAGACCCAGAATGAAACCATCCTTCGACTTGCGGTCAGAGGCCGTTGAATGAGCCTGGATGCCGAAGATCTCAAAGCCATCGTCAACCGTGCCCTGGGACCTGAAGCCGCATGCTCCATGGAACTGGTTGCCACAATTGGGGGAGCGATCAATGACGTGTTCCGGATTCGCATCGGTTCTCAGGACTATGCGTTGCGGGTCCGTTTGCGGGAGAACCTGTTCGCTTACGAACACAACCTGATCAAGGAAACCCTGGCAGCGAATTTTCTCGCTTCTGAAAAGAAGGGCGGTATTTCGACCGACAACGAGACTGTCCTTGATCAGTGTCTCGGCGCGATTGGACAACCCGTTAAGAACTCTCGCTGCACATTGTTGCCGAAGGTGTTCTTCCAGGATGGTTCGCGAGAGCTTGTACCCTTTCCCTGGCTGTTGCAGGAATGGGTGAGCGGGGAACTGGTTGCCAGCACAACGAGAGACCATTTCGAGAGCATCGGCAAAGCGCTCGCCGAATTGCATGTATCCGGCTTTCCACGCTTCAGGATCTCGTTCAACGATCCCTGGCAGGACGGAGGCGACTGGCTGGATCAGATTTGCACGAAGGGCGAAACGATCGCTGCACGGCTCGGACTGACGATCCCCTGGCAGGCTTTGCGGGAAGAGGCTGTTTCGCAGGTCAGCGGCTTCTGCCTCAATCACAATGATTTGCAGCCATTCAATATCATTGCGTCCGACGGGGAGATCCGGTTTATCGACTGGGACAATCTCCAGATCGGTCCGCCGGAATTCGACCTGGTGAAACTCAAGTACTGGACAGAATGTGGCGAAGACGGTTTGTTCCGGTCAAATAAGGAAAAGTATCGCAGGTTCCTTGCCGGATATCAGCAGGTGGCCGGACGGAGTATCCAGGACGGCGTCTTCAGGATTTGCGAAACAGTCTGGCTGCTGCGTGTGATGAGTTTTGAAACGGCACGGGTATCTCAGGGGCATCGGCCGGCCGCCCCGTTCCGCGGACCGGACCATTACCGGAAGTGTTTGAAGATTTTGTTCGAAGGCAGAAATACATGACAGCAGCAATCGTGATACCGGCCCGCTACGGGTCGGGCCGGCTTCCGGGGAAGCCTCTTCTGGAAATCCGCGGCATGAGCATGCTGGAGCGCGTCTGGCGGATTGCGAAGGCCGTCGAAGGTTGCTCCCGCGTGGTGATCGCCACAGAAGACCAGCGCATTGTCGATCATGCTGCATCCTTCGGCGCCGAAGCCGTGCTGACACCGGAGAGCTGCCGCAATGGCACCGAGCGGACCTATGCCGCGCTGGCCGCGGCGGACATACAGGAAGAGGCGATCATCAACTTTCAGGGCGATGCATTGCTGACACCGCCCTGGGTTCTGGAAGCCATGGTCGAGGAATTTGACAGCGCCGACCGGTTCGACATCGTCACGCCCGCCGTCCGGCTGGATGACAATGCCCTGGCAGCCTTCATGGAGCACAAGAAGGACAACCCGTCGAGCGGCACCACAGTTGTTTTTGATGGCAAGAAAAACGCGCTCTATTTCTCCAAACAGGTCATTCCTTACCTCCGGAAAAAAGATGCTGCATCGGTTCACCGGCACATCGGGCTTTACGGCTACACGCGGGCCGGGCTGAAGGCCTATGTCGGCCTGCAGGAATCGCTGCTGGAACGCACGGAAGGCCTGGAGCAGCTGCGCGCCCTGGAAAACGGGCTGGTGGTGAGGGTCACCCTTGTTGACTACCGCGGCCGTACGCATGCCTCCGTCGACAACAAGGGCGACATCGAACTCACCGAACAGATTATCGACCGGGAAGGGGAGCTCGTCGGCGCATGAGGATTTTTCTTGTCCGGCACGGCAATACCTTTGGCCCCGGTGACAAGGTCGTGTGGGTTGGAGCTCGCACGGATCTGGACCTGACACCTGAAGGGCGCGCGCAGGCCAAAGCCGTCGGTAAAGCACTGAAGTTCCTGGGCGCTGCACCCGGAGCGCTCTATTTCGGTCCCCTGAAGCGCACAGTGCAGTCAGCCGAGGAGATCAATGAATTGTTCGGCCTTTCGCCAGACCGGTGCCACGTCTGCGAGGAACTTCGGGAAATCGACTACGGCACCTGGGAAGGGCGGTCCAACGACGACATCCGGGCCGATCATGGCAGCGAGGCCATTGACGGCTGGCAGAAGCGAAACGTCTGGCCCGACGGCTTCAACTGGTCACCTTCACTCGACCGGATCAAGGCGAACTGGGCGGGCCTGATTGGCAGGGTCATCGCCGGCCGCGAGGAGGGGGATGCGGTGATCGTGTCGAGCAATGGCATCTTCAAATTGGTCGCGGAAGAACTTGGGATTCCAAAGGAAAACGCAAAAATGGCAACCGGTTCCATTTCGGTGCTCAACGTGTCGGAGACCGGCGTGATCAGCGTCGAACTCTGGAGCCAGCGCCCGGGCCAGATCCTGCCAGACTGAGGGCCGAATAGCAGTTCTCTTCGCATCTTTCCGGGCGCGCTGGTCCGATTTCCTTGCGTAATGGCGGGTGTTGAGCTATCCCCATAGGTGGGCCACCCCTCCCCAACGAGGGGCTACTATCTGCGAGGGTAGACAGATATGACTGAGCTTACCGCAAAGCCGGACGTGCGTCCGGCCAATCCCAATTTTTCGTCCGGTCCCTGTTCCAAGCGCCCCGGCTGGTCTCTCGATCAGCTTGCTGGTACACCTTTGGGCCGCTCCCACCGCGCCAAACCGGGCAAGGCCAAACTGGCCGAAGCCATCGACCTGACCCGCAAGGTTCTTCAGGTGCCGGAAAACTACCGGATCGGCATTGTGCCGGCCTCCGACACCGGTGCCGTTGAAATGGCGCTCTGGTCCCTGCTGGGCGCGCGCGGCGTTGACATGCTGGCCTGGGAAAGCTTCGGCTCCGGCTGGGTGACGGACGTGATCAAGCAGCTCAAGCTCGACGATGCGCGGGTTCTGGAAGCGCCTTATGGCGAACTGCCGGATCTTGCTGCCGTCGACTTTTCCAGGGACGTGGTTTTCACCTGGAACGGTACGACGTCGGGTGTGCGGGTGCCGAATGGCGACTGGATCCCGGCCGACCGGGAAGGCCTGACCATCTGCGATGCAACCTCCGCCGCGTTCGCCCAGGATCTCGATTTCGACAAGCTCGACGTGGTGACCTTCTCCTGGCAGAAGGTCCTGGGCGGAGAAGCGGCCCACGGTGTCCTGATCCTGAGCCCGCGCGCCGTCGAGCGTCTGGAAAGCTATACGCCGAGCTGGCCGCTGCCGAAGATTTTCCGCCTGACCAAGGGTGGCAAGCTGATCGAAGGAGTGTTCCGCGGCGAGACCATCAACACCCCGTCCATGCTCTGCGTCGAGGATTATCTCGATGCCCTGAAATGGGCCGACGGACTTGGCGGTCTCGACGCGTTGCGCGGTCGAGCGGATGCCAATCTCAAGGTGCTGTCCGACTGGGTTGAACGAACCGACTGGGTGGATTTCCTGGCTGTCGACCCGAACACCATGTCGAACACGTCCGTCTGCCTGAAGGTAACGGATGCGGGCGTCCGGACGCTGTCGGCCGACGACCAGGCGGCGTTCGCGAAAGGCATGGTCAGTGCGCTTGATGCCGAAGGCGTCGCCTATGACATCGGCGCCTATCGGGACGCTCCGTCCGGTCTTCGGATCTGGGCAGGGGCAACCATTGAAGCTTCGGATCTCGCAGCCCTGACAGCCTGGCTGGACTGGGCGTTCCAGAGCGAAAAAGCGAAACTGCCTCAGGCTGCCTGAGACACTTCCCCAAACAGGATTCTTCTTCCGGGCGGCCTGCTGCCCGGAGCGTTCTTCGTATAAAGGGAGATGCTTTCATGGCACCCAAGGTACTGATTTCAGACAAGTTGTCGGATGCGGCCGTCCAGATCTTCAAGGACCGCGGCGTTGATGTGGATTTCCTGCCGGATGTCGGCAAGGACAAGGAAAAGCTGCTGGAAATCATCGGCCAGTATGATGGTCTGGCCATTCGCTCGGCCACCAAGGTCACCGAGAAGGTGATTGCGGCCGCCGACAATCTCAAGGTCATCGGCCGGGCTGGCATCGGGGTCGACAATGTCGATATTCCGAAGGCAACCGCGCGCGGCATCATCGTGATGAACACGCCTTTCGGCAATGCCATCACGACGGCCGAACATGCAATCTCTATGATGATGGCGGCCGCCCGCCAGATCCCGGCGGCAGATGCCTCGACCCAGGCCGGCAAATGGGAGAAATCCCGGTTCATGGGCCGGGAACTGACTGGCAAGACGCTGGGTCTGGTCGGCTGCGGCAACATCGGCTCCATTGTTGCCGACCGCGCCATCGGCCTCAGGATGAAGGTGATTGCCTATGATCCGTTCCTGACCCCGGAACGGGCTGTGGCGCTCGGTGTCGAAAAGGTCGAGCTGGACGGGCTCTTCAGCCGGTCTGACTTCATCACGCTGCACACGCCGCTGACCGACAAGACCCGCAACATCATCAATGCGGATTCGATTGCCAAGATGCGCAAGGGCGTCTACCTGATCAACTGCGCGCGCGGCGGCCTTGCCGACGAGGCGGCTGTACGGGCAGCCCTGGAGGAAGGCAAACTGGCCGGAGCGGCTTTCGACGTCTTTGTCGAGGAACCGGCGAAGGACAACGTGCTCTTCGGGGCTCCGAACTTCGTCTCGACCCCGCATCTCGGCGCCTCGACCGCGGAAGCCCAGGAAAATGTCGCGCTTCAGGTCGCCGAACAGATGTGCGACTACCTGCTCGACGGAGCGGTCCGCAATGCGCTCAACATGCCGTCGATCACTGCCGAGGAAGCGCCCAAGCTTGCGCCGTTCGTGCGCCTTGCCGAACAGCTTGGATCGTTTGCGGGTCAGCTGACCGAAACAGGCATTGAAGGGGTCCGACTGGAATATGCCGGTGCCGTTGCCGAAATGAATGTCCAGGCCCTGACGGCGGCTGCGCTCACCGGTCTGCTGACGCCCCTTTTGCAAACCGTGAACATGGTCTCCGCGCCGATCCTTGCAAAGGAACGGGGCATGAAGATCGAGGAAATCCGTCGGGAGAAGCAGGGCGCTTATGAAACCTATATCCGCCTGACGGTGATGACGGAACGCCAGGAGCGCTCTGTTGCTGGAACCGTCTTTGCCGATGGCAAGCCGCGCATCATCCAGGTGAAGGGCATCAACATGGAGGCCGAACTCGGGTCTCACATGCTCTACATCACCAATGAGGACAAGCCCGGCTTCATCGGTCATCTGGGCATGGAACTCGGCAACAACGGCGTCAACATCGCCACGTTCCACCTCGGACGGCTGGCGCCAGGCGATGACGCGATCTGTCTAGTGGAAGTGGATGGGGCCGTGTCGCAGGAGATCATGACGCGGCTGGAAACAGTGTCCCACGTCAAGCAGGTCAAGGCCCTGACGTTCTAGGGTCATGAGACTTCCCGGCGGCGGCTCACTGCCGCCGGGGTTTGCTCATGCCGTTTCCGTTACTTTCCGTTTGAACAGGCGGCCGTCGAGCACGACAAGGCCCGCCAGCAACACACCGAACCCGGCAAGCTGCAGCGGACTGAGATTTTCGCCGAGAATCAGCCAGCCGAAAAAGAGCGCGCTTGCCGGCACCAGCAGCGTGACCAGCGACGCATTGGTGGCGCCGGCGTCGCTGAGGAGCCGGAAGTAGATCAGATAGGCAAGCGCGGTTGCCAGGATCCCGAGCGCGATCACATTGCTCCAGGCGACCAGGCTGGTGTCAAAGGGTGACCAGTCGGATGCTGTAAAGAGGGCTACAGGCAGCATGATCAGACTTGAGCCGAGGAGCTGTCCCGTGGCGGCGACCTGGGTCGGCAGAGTTCTGAAGCGCCTGGCGAAGGTCGCGGCACAGGCATAGGAAATCGCTGCGTCCAGGCAGCAGAGCTGGGCCCAGAGCGGGTCCGTCGCCAGCCCGGAAAGACTGCTCGACAGCATCACGGCAACGCCGGCCACACCAAGCAGAACGCCGGCAATCTTGTGCATGTCCAGGCTTTCCTGGCGAACAAGAAGACCCGCAACAACAACGGTGAAAATCGGAGTGGTGGCGTTCAGGATGGACGCCAGACCTGCGCCGATGACAGTCTGGCCGAGAAACAGCAGCGAGAAGGGGACCGCGTTGTTCAGCAGACCCATGACAAGGAACGGTCCGGCCAGCCGCCACTCAAGATGATCCAGCAGTCCCTGATGCCAGAGAACGATCATCAGCGTCGTGCAGGCAATGAAAACCCGCAGGAAAACCAACACGAATGGCGGGATCTCGGCAACGGCGACCTTGGCAAACAGAAATGCCCCGCCCCAGATGGCACCAAGAACAACAAGCAGGATCCAGTTTCGCAGCGACATTGATTTTCTCGTTGAATGCGGGAACGATGGTATCGCCTATCACGGGGCCGCTCCGCCTGACACCCGAAACCGAGCAGCCGCACACCACAAGAAGAAGTCCTATGGCACAGCCCACATCACCTGTTGCGCAGCGTTCGCTGACGGGGCGCATCTCGCCGCTGCTGGCCGGCGCAGCCTGTCTGCTTGGCGCCAACGGTCTTGCCATGACCATGATTGCCGTCAGGGCGCGTGCGGAAGGTCTGCCCGATTCCAGCATCGGTCTGCTCGGCTCACTCTATTTCGCCGGTCTGATTTTCGGTGTACTGCTGACACCGTTTCTGATCGCCCGGGCTGGCCATATCCGGGTTTTCGCGGCACTGGCTTCCGTCAGCGCAATCTCCATTCTAGCGATTGCCTTCCTGCCGACCGGGTGGCTGTGGATGGGCGCGCGGCTCGTCAGCGGTGCCGCCTTTTGCGGCACGGCGATGGTGCTGGAGAGCTGGCTGAATGCGATTGCCTCCAACGCGTCCCGCGGCCGGATTCTTTCCGTTTACCGGATTGTCGACATGTCCGCCGTGATGGGAGGACAGTTTCTGCTGCCGGTGTTCGGAGCGACCGGCACCGACATCCTGATCGTGCTCGCCATCCTGTATTGCCTGGCACTGGTGCCGATTTCGCTCGCCAGCGAAGGCAACCCGCCCGCACCGCCGGCCCGGCTGGTCAATCCCCTGATGCTCTGGCGCGTGTCGCCGGTCGCCATTGTCGGCATCTTCACCATCGGGCTGACAAACGGGGCATTCCGCATGGTGGGACCGGTCTATGCCGAATCCATCGGCCTGGATCTGGAAACGGTTGCCGCTTTCATTGCTTTCTGGGTGTTGGCGGGCGCGCTCTTTCAGTACCCGGCGGGGTGGATGTCGGATCGGGTCGACCGGCGTCTGGTCCTGATTGCCTTCACGGTTGCGGCAGGGCTGTCATGTCTGTTGATCGCACAGGCCATCAGCGAAACCACGCTGTTTCTGGGCGTTTTCCTGTTCGGTGGATTTGCCCTGCCGCTTTATTCCCTGTCGGCCGCCCATGCCAATGATCATGCAGCTCCCGGACAATTCGTCGATGTCGCGGCCGGGCTGACCCTGTCCTTTGGATGTGGCGCCATGATCGGGCCGTTTATTGCATCCCTTTTAATGGGGGCCTTCGGACCGGCGGCTTTCTTCATCTATACGGCCAGTCTGCATCTGGCTCTCGTGCTGTTCATTGCGCTGCGCATGTCGCGCCGGGGGGCGGTGCCGGCCAGTCAGCGCCGCCGCTTTGTCTGGCTCCTGCGCACCTCGCCGATGATCTTCAGGCTTGCCGGTGGCGACCGGTCAGATGACGGCCAGGATTTGACAGAAAGCGCCGAGGAAAAATCCGGCAAATCAACCGATTAGAACAAGTGTTCGGCCTGGGGTGTCTGCAGGTTTCAGCAAGCATCCGGAAAATCCTTTCCGGCAGGTGTAATAAATCGACGCAGAGACTCGCCTGCGGGTGGAAACCTGTCTATAGTCCGCGCCGTTTGCCCCGGTCCGGTTGCCGGGGCTTGTCGTGTTGGCACCCGGATGCATGCCGGGGTGCAAAAGTTGCTGCAGGAGAGCAAAGTCTAGATGGCGAATGTGGTTGTTGTCGGTTCGCAGTGGGGGGACGAAGGCAAAGGCAAGATTGTCGACTGGTTGTCGGAACAAGCCGATGTCATCGTAAGGTTCCAGGGCGGACACAATGCCGGCCATACGCTTGTGATTGACGGTGTCAGCTACAAGCTGTCCCTCCTGCCGTCGGGTGTGGCCCGTGAAGGCAAGCTCTCCGTGATCGGTAATGGTGTGGTGCTGGACCCGCACGCGCTGGCCGAAGAAGTCGAGCGCCTCGGCGGCCAGGGGGTTGTGGTCACGCCGGAGACGCTTCGGGTTGCCGAAAATGCGACGCTGATCCTGTCCCTGCACCGCGAACTGGATGCACTGCGTGAAAACTCCAACACCGGGACACGCATCGGCACCACCAAGCGCGGCATCGGTCCGGCTTACGAAGACAAGGTCGGTCGTCGTGCCATTCGTCTGATGGACCTGAAGAACCTGACCACCCTGCCGGCCAAGATCGACCGGCTGCTGACCCACCACAATGCCCTGCGGCGCGGTCTAGGCCAGGAAGAGATTTCGGCCCAGGCAATCTATGACGAACTGGCAAGCGTCGCCGACAAGGTCCTGCCTTACATGGACAAGGTCTGGTATCTGCTCGACGATCTGCGCCGCCAGGGCAAGCGGATCCTGTTTGAAGGCGCTCAGGGCGCGCTTCTGGACATCGACCACGGCACCTATCCGTTCGTGACCTCCTCCAACACAGTGGCTGGGCAGGCTGCCACGGGCTGCGGCCTTGGGCCGGGCTCCGTCGATTATGTCCTGGGCATCACCAAGGCTTACACCACGCGTGTCGGCGAAGGTCCGTTCCCCACCGAACAGGAGAACGAGGTCGGTGAGTTCCTCGGCACGCGTGGCCACGAATTCGGGACGGTCACCGGACGCCGCCGCCGCTGCGGCTGGTTTGATGCGGTGCTGGTGCGCCAGACGGTCTGCACCTCCGGCATCAACGGTATTGCCCTGACGAAACTCGACGTTCTGGATGGCCTCGACGAGATCAAGATCTGTATCGGCTATGAGCTGGACGGAGAGAAGATCGATTATCTGCCGGCGTCCCAGGGCGCGCAGGAGCGGGTCAAGCCGATCTATGAGAGTCTGCCGGGCTGGAAGGAATCGACGGAAGGTGCGCGCACCTGGGCGGAACTGCCAGCACAGGCGATCAAATATGTGCGCCACGTTGAAGAACTGATCGGCGCACCGGTTGCCCTGCTGTCGACCAGCCCGGAACGGGACGACACAATTCTTGTGCAGAATCCCTTCCAGGATTGAGATATTTGTCTTTTAAAGGCCAATATTAAGAAATACGGCTGTGCGTCGCGAATCACTGCGGCGCACGTCCCCCATCGGCGGACCGCTTGAGGTTCGCCTGACCATGTTTAGTAGGAAGGAGTGCTGTAAGGACGATTGCCGGTGCAAACGCCCCGAAGAATTCGCACCGTCTATCCAAAACTTGATATAAGCCTGAGACCGAATGGAATTCTCAGGCCGTGGACCAGTTCCTTACAGTCGGCCGGTAGGCAGGAAGATGGCTGATTACTATTCAATTCTGAAGAAAACGATCGCGTCTTTGCCTGAAAACAATGGTGCTGCGCGCCGAAGTGTCTACAGCCGCGCACGCAACGCCATTGTCAACCAGCTGAAAGCCTACGAACCTCCCCTCGCACCGTCCGAAATCACCGCAGAGCAGCTGCGCCTGGAAGAAGCCATTCGCAAGGTAGAGGCGGAAGCAGCACGCGAAAGCCTTGGCCTTGGTGCACCGCCTGTCAAGGCGACACCACCTGCGGAGACACCACAGCCGGCAGCACCCGTCGTGGAACCTCCCGCAGTCGTCGATGAGCCGACCTCCGAGCCGCAGGCCGACAATGCTACGTCGCAGCCGGCCGAAGAACCTGTCGCTGCCCCTGTCGAACCGGAGACGCCGTCTCCGCTGAAGGAAACGCTGGCCGAGGCCGAGACGCTCGGCGCGGCCGCCAGCCAGGCAACACAAAGCGCCCGGGACGCTGTTGCGCCTCAGGACGACAATCTTGCGGCGGACGCAGCGCCTGTTCGTCAGGAGCCTGCGTTTGAAAGCCAGCCGGAGCCGGATGAGGGCCTGTTCGAGCCGGCGCAGCAAGCAGACATCACCCCGGACCCAAAGCCGGAGCCTGGATCAGACAAGGCTGCAGAAAAACCGGCCGCGAAAGCCGGCCGCGGCCGGCGTGCCCGACCGAGCGCTTCGGATGCGCTGAAGAGCGGCTCGTCAGGTGGCAAGATCGTGCCGATCGCCGCAGCGCTCGTGCTGGTGGTGATCCTGGCCGGCGTCGGGGCCTATTTCCTGCTGCCGGCGGACAACCAGACGCCAGACAGCACATCGGTGCTGCAGCCTTCAGATACGCAGACGGCGACGGCACCGGAACCCACACCGGCCGCTCCGGAGCCTGCCGCACCTGCCGAAACGCCAGCCTCCGATTCGTCCAAGAACACGGACCGGCTGCTTGATGACGGCAACGGTGATGTGGTTGCGCCCGACGCCCGAACCGTGACGACGACCCTCATCACGCCCGACCCTGCACCGGTCGCTCCGGAGCAGCCTGCGATTGCAAGCACTCCCGGAGAGGAGCCGGCGCCCGTAGCTGAACCGTCCGTACCTGCCATTGCAGAACAACCGGCCCTTGCCGCGCCTGGCGACAGTATTGCGGCGATCTCACCGGAAGAAACGACCCCGCCGGCAACTTCGGAAGGTGGTGCGCAACGGTCCATCCTCTATGAAGAAGGGGAGGATTCCGGTGGTGCCGGAACGGCTGCCCAGGGCGCAGTTGTCTGGACGCTGGACGAAGAGACCAATCTCGACGGTCAGTCGCAGGCCGTTCTCAGCGCGGAAATCGAAATTCCGGAACGGGATATCAAGGTCGACATTCGCATCAAGCCGAATGACGACACGTCGCTGCCAGCCAGCCACCTGGTCGAGATCAAATACGAGTTTCCGGAAAGCTTTGCTTCTGGTGACGTGGTCAACGTCCCGGGTCTTGTCATGAAGCCGACCGAGGAAGCCCGAGGCGACGCGTTGATCGGTGCGTCGGTCAAGGTGTCTCCGGGTTTCTTCTGGATCGCCCTGTCCAGTCTGCCGAACGAACAGCAACGCAACCTCGCACTTCTGCGCGAGCGCGGCTGGATCGACATTCCGATGCTGTATGAAAACGGCAAACGCGGGATCCTCACCCTGGAAAAAGGGTCGGCTGGTGCAGATGCCGTGGAAAAGGCGATTGCCGCCTGGCAAGCCGGCTAAGAACGAGCGACCTCCCCTAAATTTGAAAAGCCGCATCCCTGCGGCTTGCCTTTTTCCGTGTTTGCGGGCATGGTCCGCCCTGGTCCGAGGGGTGTTCCGTTTGACGGAACTGAGATGGCGTCAGCCGAACCCTTAGAACCTGATCCGGGTCATGCCGGCGAAGGGACGGAATCCTTAGCCTTATCCCGGATCTCCAATGTCATTTTCGGCCAAGTCCGAAGACGGGAGATCCTATGCGTTCGTGTCAGCCAAGGCGGCCCATGCCGTCCTGTCATCTGCCGGTTCCTGCTGTCACACCTGTCAATGGGTGCGGCCGACAGGAGCATGTGCGATGAAACCTGTCCTGGCATCGGCGGCCAAGACCGTCCTCGGGCTCGGAGTGACGGTTGCGCTCTGGGCGATGATCGTCACCGTTTTCGACACACCGCACTACATCCTGCCCGGTCCCGAGCGGGTGTTTGCCGCATTCGCAAAGAACGCTCCGTTTCTGATGCATCACGCGGGCATCACGGCCTTTGAGACCGTGCTCGGATTTGTGGTCGGGGCTGCGGCCGGGGCGCTGCTCTCGGTTTTTCTGTGGCTGTTCCCGCTGGCCGCCCGTTTCGCCATGCCGCCCATCCTCGTGACGCAGGCCCTGCCGGTCTTCGCCATCGCGCCGATCCTGGTGTTGTGGTTGGGCTTCGGCCTTGAATCCAAGATTGTCGTCGTCGTGCTGGTGATCTTTTTCACGGTGACATCGACGTTTTTCGATGGCTTGCAACGGCTTGACCCGGGACTTGGAGATCTCGCCCGGCTCTACCGGCTGCCGCGGCTGCGTGAATTGTGGCTGTTCCGGCTGCCGTCGGGATTGCCGGCCTTTGCGTCGGGGCTCAGGGTCGCCGCCGTCTTCGCCCCGATGGGCGCCATCATCGGCGAATGGGCCGGGGCCAAGGGCGGTCTGGCCTTCATCATGCTTCAAAGCAGCAATCGCATGCAGGCGGACATGATGTTCGCCGCTTTGATCCTGCTCGCGGCGATGGTGCTGATCATGCGCTTTATCGTCAATCGTTTCACCCAGTTTCTAGTACCTTGGCAGCCCGTCACCTGACGGCCGCCCAATTGGAGGACCCCATGAAAAAACAACTCCTGTCCCTTGCTTTCGCCGCCGGCCTGATGGCCGCTCAACCGGCGCAGGCAGCCGACAAGCTGACCCTCTTGCTGGACTGGTTCATCAATCCCGATCACGCCCCTCTGGTCACGGCACAGACCAAGGGGTTCTTCGCAGCCGAAGGCCTGGAAGTGGAGATCATCGAACCGGCGGATCCGGCCATGCCGCCCAAGCTTGTGGCCGCCGGACGCGGCGACATCGCCGTGTCCTACCAGCCGACACTGCATGCCCAGATCGAGGAAGAGCTTCCGCTGAAATGGATCGGCACGCTGGTGGAAACGCCGCTCAACTCGCTGATTGTGCTGAAGGACGGGCCGATCAAGGAGCTGAAGGAGCTGAAGGGCAAGACCATCGGTTTCTCCGTCTCCGGGTTTGAAGACGCCATGCTGGGCCAGATGCTGCGCTCGGTCGATCTGTCCATCGATGATGTTGAGCTGGTCAACGTGAACTTCGCCCTGTCGGGGTCACTCCTGTCCGGCCAGGTGGACGCGGTCATCGGTGCCTATCGCAACTTCGAGCTGACCCAGATCGAAATCGAAGGCAAGGAAGGCAAGGCGTTCTTTCCTGAAGAAAACGGTGTTCCGATTTTTGATGAGCTGATCTATGTGGTCAACAAGGACAAGACGGACGATCCCCGTTTCGAAAGGTTCCTGGCTGCTGTCGAAGCAGCAACCATTTATCTGACCAATCATCCGGACGAAGCCTGGAACGCGTTCATCGAAGCCTATCCGCATCTCAATGACGAGCTCAACAAGCGCGCCTGGGCCGACACGCTGCCGCGCTTTGCCAAGCGACCGGCTGCGCTGGATGAGGGTCGTTACCAGCGGTTTGCAGAGTTCATGGCTGAAGCAGGCCTGATCAGCAAGGTTCCGCCGGTGGAAAGCTACGCGATCGAAATCCGCTGATTTAGCGGCGGCGCCGCCTATTGGGCGGCGCTGCTCGCATCTTGAGCAGGATCGGAAACAGCAATCGTCGCTTCAAACCGATTGTAGAAGGCGGCCAGGTCCGGCGCGCAGGAACGCGCTGTTTCGAGCGTCTGTCTTGCCAGCACCGTGTTGTTTTCGCTGAGGGCCTGGAGCAAATGCAGGTGCGCCGCTTCCAGTTCCTTGAAACGGGGAGTTGATCTGAAGGTCTCGTCGCCCACCAGGGCAAAGAGCTTGATCGGTTCGCTCTTGCCCTTGAGCGGAATTTCCCCGGCTTCCAGGTAGGCGAGTCCGGGGGCGGCGTCCTTTGTCTCTTGCGAGACCAGCAGTTCCGCACCAACGGCCTTGCAGCTCGATTCAATCCGAGAGGCGACATTCACTGCGTCGCCGATGACCGAATAGTTGAACCGTCGCGCCGAGCCCATGTTGCCGACACAGGCCTCTCCACTGTTGAGACCGATGCCGATCTGCACGCTCTGCGCTTTCAGACCGCGGGCCTTGAAACCGAAGGCATCTTCGCCATTGAGCCGGTCGACGACCTTTAACATGGCAAGACCGGCCCGGCAGGCCTTCTCGGCATGGTCCGGTACGGATAGGGGCGCATTCCAGAAGGCCATGATGCTGTCGCCGATATACTTGTCGATGGTTCCCCCTTCTGCCTGAATGGCATCGGACAGGGGGGACAGCAGCGTGTTCAGGAAACTGACCAGTTCTTCCGGTGTCAGCTGCTCGGATATGGGAGTGAAGCCGCGAATATCCATGAACAGGATGGTCATGGGCCGGATTTCACCGCCGAGGGCGAGCTGTTCCGGCGCCTTTTCAAGCTGGGTGACCAGATCCGGCGACAGATACTGGCTGAAGGCCTGGCGGACAAAGCGTTTCTCGCGTTCCGTCAGGAAGTAGAGCAGGGCGGTCGAGGCTGCAAAGACGAGGATGGTGGTCACGCTCGGATAGATCGGGTCGATCAGCAGCCCGTCCTGAAGGAACAGATAGACCGAACCGCCTATGAGGCCGCTGATGATCAGGCTGCCGAGGACCGCCGTGCCGATGCTGCCGATCGCGGGCAGTGCCAGGATCAGGATGGCGCCGGCGGCAAAGGTGGCAATGACTTCCGCACCGTCTGCCCAGTCCGGGCGGGAGAGGAACTGTCCGAAAATGATCTGTTCGACTGCCTGGGCATGGATCGATACGCCCGGCACCTGCTCCCCAAGCGGTGTCGCCCTGATGTCGCGCAGGCCGACGGCCGATGTGCCGACAAAAACAATCTGTCCTTCAAGAAACGGCACCAGTTCGGCGGCTTTGCCGGGGTCGAAGAGGTGGTGTGCGGACACGTATCGTTCCGGGTGCTTCTGGTCCGAGTTGAAATAGAGCCAGAGCTCGCCCGCCGAGGTTGTCGGCGGCCGGAAGGCGCCGATCTTGAGAGCGTTGACGGCTGGTTCGCCCGTATCGGCCTCACCGCTTGCGCCGGTGGCGCGAATGACCAGGCCGCGCTCGCCCTGCGCCACACGCAGGGCCTCCGTGACGAGGCTTGGATAGAGTTCGGAACCGTCGCTGATGATCAGGGGCACACGCCGGACGATCCCTTCCTTGTCATCGTTTGAAACGGAGAACGAGCCGATGCCGCTGGCTTTTGCGCGCAACAGGTCCAGATTGGGGACCATGTTGTTGAACGGATCGAGAAAGTCTGCCGGATTCTCGCCGGCATAGGACGTGCCCGTCAGCTTCAGCGGGCTGCCGTCCGTTTCATCCGGTGTCACCGCAAACCCCAGAACGACGGGGGCTTCTGCAATCGCGGCTGCAAAGGCTTGGTCGTGGTCGGGAAGGCCGGCAAGAGCCGCGCGCAAGGCTGGATCGCTGTCTGCGGGAAGCGCTGCTGTCAGTTGTCTGGGAGAGGTCCGGTCCGGTTCGGAAAACACCATGTCGAAGACAATGACGGCCGCTCCCAGATCCGTCAGCGTGCGCACCATCTCCGCAAGTCTTGTGCGGGGCCACGGCCATTGGCCGATTTCGGCAATGGAGGCCTCGTCGATATCGACGATACGGACCGGGGCAGGTTCATGAGGGCGCGGTTTCAGGCGCTGATAATAGTCGAAGGTGAGTTCGCGCAGGGACGTCAGCACCTGCGGGTCGGCCAGACGCAGGCTTGTCATGCAGCCAAGCACGAGACAGGCTGTCGCGGCGACCAGAAGGCGCCTTGAAACAAGTGTTTTGATAATCCGGTGCATCACCCCATCCGGCATCGGTCCGACCCGGCAAGCCTAGGATCTGGACCAGGAGACAGCAAGCACCGCATGTGGGAGCGCAAAAGAAAAGCGCCGGGGCCGAAGCTCCAGCGCTTTTGCGGTGACCTGATTGTTCCGGACGTCAGGTTGCCGGTTGCTGGTCCATGGTGCGGGCGCTGTTGCGCACGGCCTTCTGGACCTTTTCAAAGGCGCGAACCTCGATCTGGCGCACGCGCTCGCGGCTGACACCGAATTCGCCGGAGAGATCCTCCAGGGTCATCGGGTCTTCGGCAAGGCGCCGGGCTTCGAAGATGCGCCGTTCGCGATCATTGAGCACATCCATGGCCTCGCTCAGCATCTTGCGACGCATGTCGAGCTCTTCCTGGTTGGCAAGCAGCGTTTCCTGGCTGTCGCCTTCGTCAACAAGCCAGTCCTGCCATTCGCCGGCGTCCGCCTCAGCGCGCACAGGTGCGTTCAGGCTGGCGTCGCCACCCAGGCGGCGGTTCATGGAAATCACTTCTTCCTCGCTGACGCCCAGACGCGTCGCGATCTCCTTCACCTGATGCGGCTTCAGATCACCCTCGTCCAGGGCCTGGATCTTGCCCTTGAGGCGGCGGAGGTTGAAGAACAGGCGTTTCTGGTTGGCCGTGGTGCCCATCTTGACCAGCGACCAGGAGCGCAGAATGTATTCCTGAATAGCGGCCTTGATCCACCACATGGCGTAGGTTGCCAGGCGGAAACCCTTGTCCGGCTCGAAGCGCTTGACCGCCTGCATCAGGCCGACATTGCCCTCGGAGACAACTTCTCCGATCGGCAGGCCGTAGCCGCGGTAGCCCATGGCGATCTTGGCGACGAGGCGCAGGTGGGAGTTGACCAGTCTTTCGGCAGCTTCAGGGTCCTCATGCTCCTTGTAGCGCTTGGCGAGCATGTACTCTTCCTGCGGCTGCAGCATGGGAAACTTGCGAATCTCGTCCAGGTAACGGCTAAGGCCGCCTTCCCCGGCTGTGAGCGTCGGTACGTTCTGGGCCATAGGATGCACCCCCCTTTCGTCGAATTTGCGTCCTTTTCCCTCCCGCTGCCCCGCAGAACCACGCAAGCAAGCCATGTTGGAGGGAGGACGGACGCAGAACAGTGTCCATTCAGGCACACAAGAGATACTAATATAGGTTGGAATTGGCCGATTACATGGTCATAAATCGGAAACACATCCTAAAATTTTTGTAATCCCGACAAAAGTTTTGCGAAATCAGCCGGATAAGGGCTCTCAAAACGCAAAGTTTTACCGCTGGCCGGGTGTTCAAATGCCAGCAGTCCTGCGTGAAGCGCCTGTCTGGTGAAGCCCTGAATGAGGCTCTTGAGCGGGTCTTCCAGGCGGTTGGCCTTGGTCTTGAAGCCGGAGCCGTAATCGTCGTCGCCGATCAGCGGGTGACCGATATGGGCCATGTGCACACGGATCTGGTGCGTGCGGCCTGTCTCCAGGCGGCATTCCATGAGCGAGGCGAGGGCCGGTTCGCCGGCATTGCCGAAACGCTCCTTGACCTGCCAGTGGGTAATGGCGTGGCGGCCGCTGGTCTTGACCACCGCGATCTTCTGCCGGTTGGCCTGCGAACGGGCGAGGTTGGCATTGATGGTGCCCTTCAGGCTCGAAGGTGCCCCCCAGACCAGCGCCGAATAGGCCCTTTCCAGCGGACCGGTCTTGCCATGGTCGGCAAATTGCGCCGCAAGTCCCTGATGGGCCTGGTCGGTTTTCGCCACGACCAGAAGGCCGGACGTGTCCTTGTCGATCCTGTGCACGATGCCGGGGCGCTTGACGCCGCCAATACCGGAGAGACTGTCGCCGCAATGATGGATCAGCGCATTGACCAGGGTGCCGGTCCAGTTGCCGGCGCCCGGATGGACAACAAGACCGGCCGGCTTGTCGATCACGATCAGGTGCTCGTCCTCGAAGACGACGCTGAGCGGTATGTCTTCCCCCTGGGGTTCCGGGTCCTCCGGCTCAGGTAAAGTCAGGGTCAGGGCATCACCTTCATTGACCCGGTATTTCGGCTCCACTATTTTCGCGCCGCCGACGGTGACGTCTCCTGACTTGATCAGAGACTGGATCCTGTTGCGGCTCAAGGCGTCCACATGCGCCGCCAACACCGCATCCAGCCGCTTGCCGGCATCGGCTGCATCAACTGTCAAACTGAAATCCTGGTCCAGCCCGGCCGGATCTTCGAGGGAATTGTCTGTCATGTCTCAACCTGAAAATCGTGCTGGAGGGCCAAGTGAGGCGCCGCTTGATCCGGAAGCCGAACGCATTCAGGCGAAATTGAAACGCCTTCTGTTCGGTTCGACCCTTGTCATGGTTTTGGGTCTTGTCGCTGTCTTTGCAGCAATTCTCTACAAGATCAATAGCGACGATGGCGTTCCCGTCGACGCGCAATTTGCTGCCACCGTCGCTGTCGGGGCCGACGCAGAGGTTCTGCAGGCCAATCTGTCGGACGGCTTGCTGCTGGTTCTGGTGCGCGAAGGCACCAAGACCGCATTGCTGCGCTTTGATCCTGTCACCGGCAAGCAACTGGGCCGCACCGATTTCGTGTCGCGGTAGGAGAACGGGATCCGCTGCGCGCACAAGGACTGTGAGAAATCGTGGGTCTTGTCAAAAAAATGAAAAATAGGGGTTGCGTCTTGGGCTGAGCAGCCGTATACGCACGGTCCTCGGCAAGAGGCTGATGCCTCCGAGTACCGCGCGCCCATCGTCTAGCGGTCTAGGACGCCGCCCTTTCACGGCGGAAACACGGGTTCGAGTCCCGTTGGGCGTGCCAACTTCTCCACAAGTTGAAAACAGATTTTGGACAGCCGGTGAACAGGTTGTCCACTGCCCTCGCGTTGACGCTATTCAATCGCAATGAAAGGGGGCGTCAGGCGGTTTCCTCGTGCGCCTGCAGGCCTGTCTCGATAAGCTTGACTTCAGCGTCTTCGGCAATTCTGGCAAAGCCCGGTGTCGGGCAATGGTCGGTGACGAAGGTGCTGACCTGCGACAGATGACCGACACGCACCGGAGCCGTGCGCTCGAACTTGGTACTGTCAGCGGCCAGGATGACGTGGCGGGCATTGTCCATGATGGTCTTGGTGACCTTGACTTCCCGGTAGTCATAGTCGAGCAGGGACCCGTCCGGGTCGATGGCAGAGGCGCCGATCACGGCAAAATCAACCTTGAACTGGCGCATGAAGTCCACGGCGGCCTCGCCGACGATGCCGCCGTCCGCATGACGCAGAACACCACCGGCAATGACGACCTCGATCTGGGAATAACCGCGCATCAGGCTGGCAACATTGATGTTGTTGGTGATGACCATCAGTCCGCGATGCTGCAGCAGTGCCTGGGCGACGGCTTCCGTCGTGGTGCCGATATTGATGAAGATCGACGCATTGTCCGGGATGAGTGCTGCAACCTGCTCGCCTATATCCGCCTTTTCCCGGCTGGAGATGATCCGGCGCGCTTCATAGCCGACATTTTCGATGCCGGAAGAGAGCAGGGCGCCGCCATGGGTCCTGGCGAGCAGACGCCGGTCGCAGAGTTCATTCAGATCCTTGCGGATCGTCTGCGGGCTGACGTCAAAACGCTTGGCAAGATCATCTACGCTGACCCGGCCAAGCTGGCGGGCAAGTTCCAGAATTGCATTGTGACGTTCGATCAGCATCTAGGTCTGCACCATCGGGCAATTATCGGTCTCACCACCTGAACGCCGTGCACGGCAAGGTCAAGCGACATCTTGTTTTTTCTGACTGGCCGTCTTGGCCTTGCGGGTCGATCCGGTGGCGCGCTTGGTCGAGGTCCCGGCATCGGCGGTGTCTGGGGCTGCGTTCGCCTTGGCCGTGTCTTTGCTGTTGTTGCGGCTGGAGGCGACAATGCGGCTGACAAGGGCTTCTGCCGCGGAGGCAATGTCCGCGGACTTGGCTGGCGACGCAGATGGTGCCGGTGCATCCGGGGCGGCATTGGCCACGGTGGCCTTTTTCGTCCGCTGGACTGACCTGGAACGGCTGCCGTTCACCTTGGCTTTTGGAGGTGTCGAACTTGCCGCAGTCTCGGCGGTATCAGCGCTGCTCTGCTCCAGGGGCTTTTTTTTCCTGGTGGCGGCGCGTTTCACAACGCGCTTGACGGCGACGGTATCGGCCGTGGAGATCCTGTCAGACAAGGCGCGGAAATCATCCCGCAACTGCCGCAATTCCTGCGCAGCGGCAAGGTCGTCGCGCAGCTTCCGGTTCTGGCCGTCGAGCCTGTCGAGCTTGCGCTGTTTTTCATGCAAGTCTGTCTGCTGGGCCGAAATCTCGGCAGTCAGTTGCTTCAGCTGCGTCTTGAGCTGTTCGTCAGGCGCTGTATCGCTGACACCAGCCGTTTCCAGCATCAACGACAGCCGGGTGACCTCGGCCTGTGCCGTGACATATTTGCTTTCGGTGTCGACCAGTTGAGCTTCAAGTTCGGCAAGGCGCGACTTGGTGCCATTCTGCAAGGAAGCTTCAACCTCGCTGGCGACCGTTGGTTCGTATTTGGCCAGTTTGGATTTGAGCGTCGCGACTTCGGCCTCCAGGCCGGTGATGGTTGCCAGTGCCATCGTGTCGGTGGCAGGCAGCCAGTCGTTGTCCGTATCCTGTTCCTTGTCCTTGGAAGGTGCTTCCTCAGAGGACGTCTCGGCAGCCGATGCCCAGCTTTCCGCCAGAGCCTTTTCGGACTCCGCCAGTTTTTCCTTCAGCGTCTTGATCTCGGCAGACAACATGTCGACGGCATGGTGTTCGCTGTCCTGTGCCGAGATCTTGGCTTCCAGTCCGGTAATCGCGTCCTGATGCGATTTCTGCAGCGCTTCGATCTCGGTGCGCAGGCGGGAGGCCTCAAGATGAAAACCGGCGGCTTTTTCGCGTTCCCGGTCGAGGCGCGTTTCCACGCGGGTGAGTTCGACGGCGTAGCGCGCCCGTTCCTGGTCCTGGGCGGCACGAACCTCGGCGTAGCTGGCCGGGTTGACGGCCCTGAGGGCTTCTTCGGTGAGACGGGCTGCGCGGCGATAGAATGCGGGCAGGATTGCCAAGCCGATCAGGCTGGCGGTGCAAAACCCCAGTGCCACATACATCGCTGCTTCAATCAAGTCCGGCTCCCGTTCAGGTGCGAGTTCCTTGCTTCATCATTAGACGAGTGCCGGTCGAACGCCAAGTCTCGTCATTTCCAAAGGTTCGGCATCGTCTTCACCTACAAACCTTGTACAAGCCTAGAACGGGTTCCAGGTCGGTTTGTCGGTGATCTTCAGATATCCCATGTTGATGCCGAGGCGCGCGCCGACACCGGCCCTCACGGGAACCAGCACGACTTCGTTCTTCAAGAGGACTGTCATGCCAACGCCGCCGACAAGGTACGCGGACCCGTTGACCCCGGCGAAGCGGTCATAGATCGAGTTCACGGTCGGCAGATTATAGACAAGCATCATGACCCGGGCGCCGTCTGCACCGAAATCCCAGCCGACGGACGGCCCCTGCCAGAACACCTTGTGATTGCCGGCATTGCGCGTGTAGAGGTGGCCCTCGCCGTAGCGCGCTCCGGCAATGAGGGCGCCGGACCCTTCTTCACCCAGAATGTAGCCGTTGGGTTCGCCGTAACGGGAGAAGGCCTTCTCGACAACCGAGGCGAGGCCGCCGGACACCGAGCCAAAAAACTGGTGGCCGGTCTTCACGATCTCGTCTTCGCCGTAGGTTGCACTGGGCGGAATGGGTTCGTTGCCCGAGCTCTGTGCATACGACAGGTTGGAAACGGCAAGCACACACAGGACGACGAGCGCGGCTGAGATCCGGGACGCGGCGCGCCACGATTTGAGTGCCATTCAAATTCTCCCAATTCCGTGTCCGGCGGACTGGCTGTTGCCGTCCGGTCAGACCGCAATGTTAAACTGATGCAATATCATGCTGATTCGCATGCTTTCTTGCACCTCACATAAGCCGAATCGATGAAAAGCTGGCCTGAAAAAAAGACAAGGATGTGTCTTTCCGCTGTTTTGACGCTGCTTTTGTGCGTTTTGGCGGGAAAAGGTCTTGCACGGCCCAAGGTCTTTGTCCCGGACCCTATCACCGGATATGCGATTGGCGGGCATGACCCGGTGAGCTTTTTCGTCGACGGACAGCCGCGCAAGGGCGAACGCGAGCATGCCTACCGATGGGGCGGTGCGGAATGGATCTTTGTCAACGAAGGCAATATGGCCGCCTTTGCCCGTGATCCGGAAGCCTACGCGCCGATGTTCGCCGGGTGCGGCGGTTATGCTCTTTCCGAAGGCTTCGCTACCGCCGGCAATCCCTTTATCTATGCTGTGGTCAACGGCCGGCTCGTGTTCTTTCACTCTGTGGTCAACCGCTTCCTGTTCGTTGTCAACGCGACCAGCCTCGTGAACGAAGCGCAGGACAACGCCGCCAGGGTCGGCTGCGTTCCCCTCCGTTAGAGCCTCAGGCCGTGCCGGAAATCAATTCGTCCAGGTAAACCGGGCAACTTTCATCTGGATGACCCGGATTGCAGCGCCGCATTGCCTTGGCAGCGGCTTGGCGGATGTGTAAATCTCAGGCGGATTACCGCGAATCAGTCCCTGCCGAGATCTTCAACAAGAGCCAACATCGCCATGTCTGCACTTAAAGAGCTTTCTTCTCTTGATCTGGCCGCTCTGGTGGCCAGCCGCGTCTGCCACGACATCATCTCTCCGGTGGGTGCCATAACCAACGGCCTTGAGGTGCTTGACGAGGAAGGGTCTGAGGACATGCGCGAATTCGCCATGGACCTCATTCGCAAAAGTGCACGACAGGCGTCAGCCAAGTTACAGTTCGCGCGGCTCGCGTTCGGCGCCGCCGGATCCGCCGGGGCGGAAATCGACCTGGGAGACGCGCAGGTCGTGGCAACAGGGTTTATGGAAAACGAAAAATCCGATCTAAATTGGCAACTGACCCGGCATCTCATGCCCAAGAACTACGTCAAGCTGCTGCTCAACCTGATCCTGATCGCAAACCAGTGCGTCCCGCGCGGCGGCGAAATCAAGGTTGAAATGGAGGGCGAGCCGCAGTCTCCGTCCTTTACGTTACACGCAAGTGGCCTGAACCCGCGCATTCCGCTGGGAATGAAGGAAACTCTTGGCGGAGAAGAGCCGGAACGCGTCGATGCGCATTCCGTACAGCCGATCTACACGCTGTTGCTTGCACGTGAAAGTGGCATGGTATTAACAATAGATAAACAAGAAGATCTGGTAAAAATTACAGCGCTTCCGACAGTGTAAACCGGCCTTTCAAAAGTCTCCGACCGCTTCAGCGTATCTTAACTGTTTGCCGTCAACCTAGCTCTCATGGACTTCTCGGTCCAGACATCCTTTTCGGGATGCGGAACCAGTAACAAGTCGGGTGAGAGCAGGCCATGGACGACCTCCTCAGGGAATTCATTACCGAGACGAACGAGAGTCTCGATGTTGTTGACGTTGAGCTCGTGAAATTCGAGCAGGAACCGAACAACGCTACTATTTTGGACAATATCTTCCGCCTGGTGCATACGATCAAAGGCACCTGCGGTTTCCTTGGCCTCCCCCGGCTTGAAGGCATAGCCCACGCTGCCGAAACGCTGATGGGCAAGTTCCGCGACGGTGCACCCGTCACGCAGGAAGCTGTGTCCCTTATTCTGATTTCGATCGACCAGATCAAAGATATTCTGGGCGAGCTGGAAGCAGCTGAAGGCGAAGAGCCGGAAGGCGATGACAGCGAACTGATCGGCAAGCTGGAAGAGATGTCCGCAAAGGCCGATGCGGCCATGGCGGGTGGCGGTGCCGAAGAGGAAGCTCCGGCTGAAGAGGTTGTTGCCGAAGCGCCCGCCGATGCGGAAGCCGAAGAAGAAGCTGTTTCAGTTCCGGATCAGGCTCTTGAACGGCCGCTGCGCCCGGGCGAAGTCTCGCTCGACGAGCTTGAGCGTGCCTTCCAGGAAACCGAAATCGAGGTAGAGGTCGCCGAAGCGGACCCGGTCGAGCTGGAAGAAGCTCACGAGGAGATCGAGGAACCGGAAGCCGAGCCGGCGCCTGCGCCGGCCCCCGCAGCTGCCGCACCGAAGGTGGAAGCAAAGGCAGAGGCCAAGGATCCGGAGAAGAAAAAGGCCGGCGGTGTCTCCAACCAGAGCATTCGCGTTGCCGTCGACACGCTTGAACACCTCATGACCATGGTGTCCGAACTCGTGCTGACCCGGAACCAGCTTCTGGAAATCGTGCGTCGGCACGAGGACAGTGAATTCAAGGTTCCGCTGCAACGCCTGTCGAACGTCACTGCCGAGCTCCAGGAAGGCGTCATGGCGACGCGCATGCAGCCGATCGGCAATGCCTGGCAGAAGTTGCCGCGCATCGTTCGCGACCTCAGCCAGGAACTGACCAAGCCGATCGATCTGGAAATGATCGGTGCAGACACCGAACTGGACCGCCAGGTCCTTGAAATGATCAAGGATCCGCTCACGCACATGGTCCGCAACTCTGCCGACCATGGCCTTGAGCGCCCGGAAGAACGCCGCGCTGCCGGCAAGCCGGAAAAAGGCACGATCACGCTCGCTGCCTATCATGAAGGCGGTCATATCATCATCGAAGTCCGCGACGATGGTAAGGGCATCGACGTTGACCGCGTGAAGGCGAAGGTCCTGGAGCGTGGCCTGGCGAGCGAAGCCGAAATCGAGAAGATGACGGATTCGCAGATCCACAAGTTCATCTTTGCGGCCGGTTTCTCCACAGCTGCCGAAGTGACCAGCGTTTCCGGCCGTGGCGTCGGCATGGATGTTGTGCGCAACAACATCGAGTTGATTGGCGGTACAGTCGATCTGCGCTCGCAGACCGGCAAGGGCTCCAGCTTCATCATCAAGATCCCGCTGACGCTGGCGATCGTGTCGACGCTGATTGTCGAGGCGAGCGGCGACCGCTTCGCGATCCCGCAGCTGTCGGTTGTCGAGCTGGTCCGTGTTCAGACCAATTCCGAACACCGGATCGAGCGGATCAAGGACACTCCGGTGCTGCGCTTGCGCAACAAGCTGCTGCCGCTCGTGCACCTGTCCCAGCTTCTCGGAATCTATGAAGGCGAGGACGTTGAGCAGGCAATTGATGCAGACAACGGTTTCATCGTTGTCATGCAGGTTGGCAGCCAGACATTCGGCGTTGTTGTCGACGGTGTCTTCCATACGGAGGAAATCGTGGTCAAGCCGATGTCGACGATGCTGCGTGCACTCGACATGTTCTCCGGAAACACAATCCTGGGTGACGGCTCGGTGATCATGATCATCGATCCGAACGGTATCGCCAGCGCCATGGCAAGCCATGCGTCCAGCGCGGTTGCAGAGAACCAGGAAGACGAACAAGAGGATCTGCAGCGCAAGGCCATGACCGGTCAGAACGCCATTTCGCTTCTGCTGTTCCGTGCCGGTGCACCGGAACCGAAGGCCGTCCCGCTGTCGCTGGTCACGCGTCTGGAAGAGTTCGAGGTTTCGAAGATCGAGCGCTCCAACGGCCGCGACCTGGTCCAGTATCGCGGTGCACTGATGCCGCTGGTCTATGTCAACGAGGGCG
Source organism: Labrenzia sp. VG12 (assembly GCF_002237595.1). Lineage (NCBI taxonomy): Bacteria > Pseudomonadati > Pseudomonadota > Alphaproteobacteria > Hyphomicrobiales > Stappiaceae > Labrenzia > Labrenzia sp. VG12. The sequence goes on along the minus strand of NZ_CP022529.1, from coordinate 3,413,009 downwards.
ATTGCCACAAGACGGAGGGCACGCAGCCGATGCTGGTCTTCTCCGACGCCGGCCGCTCCATGGGTCTGGTGGTGGACGAGATCGTCGACATCGTCGAGGATCGCATGAACATCGAGGTCGGTTCGGAACGTCCGGGCATTCTCGGCTCCGCCGTTGTCAAGGAACGCGCTACGGAAATCATCGATCTCGGCTATTACCTGCCGCAGGCCTTTGAAGACTGGTTCATGCGCAAGGAGATGGACATAGAGGCCCTGACGAAGAAGGTTCTCTTCGTCGACGACTCGGCCTTCTTCCGCAACATGCTGACCCCGGTCCTGAAAGCAGCCGGTTACGATGTGACGACCTGTACCGGTCCGCAGCAGGCCTTCGAACTGCTGGAAAACGGCGACAAGTTCCACGCGATTGTCAGCGACATTGAAATGCCGGAGATCAACGGCTTCGAGTTCTGTGAATCGCTGCGCCGTGATCCGCGGTTCCGCAATATTCCGATGCTGGCCTTGTCGTCCCTGGTGACGCCGGCCTCCATCGAACGCGGCCGCCAGGCAGGTTTTGACGACTATGTCGCCAAGTTCGACCGGCCCGGCCTGATCGCCGCCCTCAAAGATGTCTTCTCAGGTGAAATGGGAGCTGCAGCATGAGTATGCTGGAACACAAACTTCCTGACGATCAAACAGCTGCAAGCGACATGATCCAGTATGTGACGGTCGTCATCGGCGGGCAGCTGTTCGGTTTGCCGATCTCCCAGGTCCATGACGTGTTTGTGCCCGAGAGCGTGACACGGGTGCCGATGTCGGCACCGGAAGTGGCGGGCGTGCTCAACTTGCGTGGCCGGATCGTTACCGCGATCAACATGCGCCGGCGTCTGCACTTGCCTCCGCTGGAGGAAGGGCAGATGATGGCAGTCGGCATCGAGTACAAGCAGGAAAGCTACGGCCTGGTGATTGACACCGTCGGCGAAGTTCTGACCCTGCCATCCGCCTCGGCAGAGCCCAACCCGTCGAACCTGGATCGACGTTGGGCCGAAATTTCCGGCGGAGTGCACCGGCTGGACGGCCAGCTGATGGTCATTCTCGATGTGGACCGACTGCTTGGCGCGATGTTCACCGAACCAATGGCTGCAGCATAAGTAGGCCGACAACGGCCGTCTAAGTGGAGTTACACCTTATGAAACAGTGCCTTGTAGTCGATGACTCCAGTGTCATCCGTAAGGTCGCCCGCCGCATCCTGGAGGACATGAACTTCGAGATCACCGAAGCCGAAGATGGCCAGCAGGCGCTTGACGAATGTCGCAAGACCATGCCGGATGCCATTCTTCTGGACTGGAACATGCCTGTCATGGATGGTCTTGAGTTCCTGACCAGCCTTCGGGCGGAAGAGGGCGGAGAGAATCCGATCGTCGTCTTTTGTACCACGGAAAACGACGTTGCTCACATCGCGCGTGCCATTCGTGCGGGAGCCAATGAATACATAATGAAACCGTTCGACCGTGAAATTGTCGAAGCGAAGTTTCAGGAAGTCGGTCTCATCTAGTCTCGAGTTGGGCAGTCTCTATGGCGTTTGCGCAGAGAAACATAACAGCGGGCACGAGTCCGGGCAGCGATCCCATCAAGGTCATGGTCGTCGATGACGCAGTCGTCATTCGCGGCCTTCTGACTCGCTGGCTCGGAGAAGACAAAAGTCTGAAAGTCGTCAGCTCGCAACGCAACGGCAAGCTTGCCGTCGAGGATATCGAAAAAAGCAATCCTGACGTTGTTGTTCTGGACATCGAGATGCCGGAAATGGACGGCATGACGGCCTTGCCGCTCATGCTTGCCAAGAAGCGGGATCTTGTCGTCATCATGGCGTCGACGTTGACCCGCCGGAACGCGGAAATCAGTCTCAAGGCCCTGTCGCTCGGTGCAGCGGACTATGTGCCAAAACCGGAATCGACGTCCGAAGTCACGACGTCGATCGACTTCCGGCGCGAGCTGGTCGAGAAGGTGAAGGCACTTGGTTCCCGGGCGATCCGCATGCGCGGTCCGGCGCGGACCATGCGGGCGGAGACCAACGCCGGCCGCACGGCACAGCCGGTCAGGCCCGTCACGGCCCGCCCGACCACGGATACACGTGCAAGCTTTCGCGGGGCTGCCCAGCCGGCCGCTGCAGCGACAGACGCGAAATTCAAGACAAAGCCTTATTCCTCGGCGCGTCCGCGTATCCTGGCGATCGGCTCCTCGACCGGCGGTCCACAGGCACTGCAGGAAGTGATGAAAGAAGTCGGGACTGCGATGAATGACGTCCCGGTCGTCATCACCCAGCACATGCCGCCGACCTTCACCGCTATTCTGGCCGAGCATATGGGCAAAGCCGCCCTGCGGCCGGCCAAGGAGGGCGAAGACGGCGAAGTGCTGAAGCCCGGCAACATCTATGTTGCGCCTGGCGGCAAGCACATGGTCCTGGAAAAGGATGCCGGCGCGGTCAAGATCCGCCTCACGGACGGACCACCGGTGAATTTCTGCAAGCCGGCCGTTGATCCGCTGTTCGACAGCGTGGCCAAGGTCTATGGCTCGGCCAGCCTCGGCGTTATCCTGACGGGCATGGGCCATGACGGTGCCGACGGCGTCCGGACAATTGCGGCTGGTGGCGGCAGTGTCATCACGCAGGACGAGGCCACAAGCGTTGTCTGGGGCATGCCGGGGGCGGCTGCCCAGACCGGTGTGTGCAGCGACATATTACCCTTGAAGCAGATCGGACCGAAGATCTCGCGCGTTCTGAAGGGGAACACAAGATGACCCCAAGCGAGTTCGAATTCCTGAAGAACTTCCTGAAGACGAAGTCCGGCCTGGTTCTGTCCAATGACAAGCAGTATCTGGTGGAAAGCCGTCTCCTGCCGATTGCCCGAAGCGCCAAGCTGGAAACGCTGAGTGCGGTGATCCAGAAACTGCAGCGGGGCGGTGACCGCGCACTGGAAACGGATGTCATCGAAGCGATGACGACCAACGAGTCGTTCTTCTTCCGCGACAAGACGCCGTTCGACCATTTCAAGGACACCATGCTGCCGGCGCTTCTGGAAAGCCGGGCGACACGCAAGCAGCTAAAAATCTGGTGTGCTGCGGCTTCGACCGGCCAGGAACCCTATTCACTGGCAATCTGCCTCAAGGAGGCTGCTGCCAAAATGGGTGGCTGGCGGACCCGGATCCTGGGCACCGACCTTAGCCAGGAAGTGCTCGAAAAGGCCAAGACCGGTCTCTACAGCCAGTTCGAAGTGCAGCGCGGTTTGCCGATCCAGATGCTGCTCAAGTATTTTGAGCAGAAGGGCGACATGTGGCAGATCAATGCCAGCATGCGGGCGATGATCGAATGGAAGAAGCTCAACCTCCTGGAAAGCTTCACACATCTTGGCGAATTCGACATCATTTTCTGCCGCAACGTGCTGATCTATTTCGATCAGGCAACCAAAACCGAGATCCTTGGGCGTCTTGCGAAGTCCATGCCGGATGACGGCTTCCTGGTACTGGGGGCTGCCGAGACGGTGGTGGGATTGACGGATGCGTTCAAGCCGGTCTCCGGCAAGCGCGGGCTGTTTCAGAAGAAGCAGGCCTTGCAGTCAAGCACAGGCACCATCGCCAGCCCACGTCTGGCTGTTGGGGCTGCGGGCGGCCTGCAGCGCTGACATCGGCGGACAATTGACAAGAACCATATCAGGGCGGTCAGGAGACCGCCCTTTTTGCATTGATAGCTTCCTCCGACAGCCACGCGCGCACGGCAGAGGCAAATTTTCGACTGACGGGAACCCTTGTGCCATCTCTGAGTGAGAGGAACTGACGACCTCCCTCCCGGAAGAGAGCGTTCACGGCCGCATAGGCGACCCAATGGCTCCTGTGCACCTGCATGCCGAGTTCCGCGGGAAGTTCAGCGACGATGTCGTTGAAGCGATAAAGCAGCATCTGGGTATCGCTCTGACTGACCAGGCGCACATAATGTTCCTGCGCTTCGATGCGTACCAGCGCGCCTGACAGCGGCCGTTCAAGATGGCGCTGGTATCCCGTAGTGCCGGTCTCTTCGAGCTCCTGCCGTGGGAGCGCTGCTGGAGGGTGAACCATCTCTGTTTCCGCAAACGGGGCAGGTTGAGTCTCGACTGGCTCAGTGGGCGGCTTCACTGGTTCCTCTGCGCGGCTGAAATCCGGCAGAAGGCGGGGTGCGGACAGCAACAGACAGAGCGCCAGATGATTGTCCGACAGGTATACGAGTTCGCGCAGGAACGACCCAACATGCGTTGCTCCTGCCATTGGAACAGGTGATGCCGTCATCCCGACGGTGCCGTCGAGTTCCGGAAGACCCAGGATCAGGTCAAGAGCAGTAATGGAAAGAACGAACGGAACAAGACTGACCAGCGCGGCAAAGGCGCAGGTGAGAAACGGACGCACCTGCAGGCCGGGCAGGCGGCCGATGAGGTCAGCAAATGCAAGGAAAAGGGTGGCCTCGATCAAGACACGGCCTGTCCAGTATCCGTAAACGGCTGCCAATGACCAGTCTGCGGGACGCCCGATCTGGTTTGCCGCGAGCAGCAGTGCTGCCGCCACAGCAAGGAACAGAACTTGGGTCGACTGGGTGCGTGTCATCGCGCTGATCTCGGGTCAAAGATGCCCTGAAGTATGGCGCAATGGGCCGGTCATTCAAGAAGCATGAAATAGTCGTCATGCAACGCCTTGAATTTATTATTATTTATTTGACGGAGTGTCGTTGAAGAAATCACGTATTTTCAAACGGTTCACGAAACGGTGTCTTTTCTTTTGGCTGCGCCGCGACAAGTTAAATCGGTCAGTTTTGCGACGAATAGCCATGCACAGGGCCCCATCCCCGGCTGTCGCAAGGAGAGCGAGGCTCCCGACATATTGAAATCGATCGGAGATACCTATGGACGTTAAAGTGGAATTGTCGCGCCGTGCTGCGCTTCTTGGTGCCGGTGGCGCCCTTGCAGGAGCAGGACTTGTGTCCGCGTCGCCTGTGCTGGCGGCCACCGAAAAACAGGGCGCGATGACGGCACCGGTCGCTCGATATGCGGTTGGTGGCTTTGAGGTGAATACGCTTCTCGACGGAGCCGTGACCGTGGGCGAACCGCAAAAGACGTTTGGCATGAATGTCGATGCGGACACGTTCGCGGCAGCTTCGGCCGACAATTTCATACCGGCGGACACCTTCAAGGCTTTCTTCACGCCGACACTCGTCAATACCGGCAAGGAACTGGTACTGTTCGACACCGGGGTTGGCGAAGGCGGTCGTCCGGCGCGCGGCAACATGCGTGCCGCTCTGGAAAGCGCGGGCTACACACCGGAGCAGGTTGATGTGGTCGTGATCACGCATATGCACCCGGACCATATCGGGGGTCTCATGGAAGGCGGCGCGCCGGCGTTCCCGAACGCACGCTATGTCATTGCACAGAAGGAATACGACTTCTGGGCGGGCATGGACCCGGAGGCCAACGGCGTCACCAAACTGATGGCGAAAAACGTCAGGCCGCTTGCCGAAAAGATGACCTTCCTCGGCGACGGCGGCAGTGTCGTGTCCGGTATCACCGCCATGGCTGCCAACGGTCATACGCCGGGCCATACCGTCTACATGCTGGAAGACGGTGGCAAGCAGTTGCTGTTGGCGGCCGATCTCGCAAACCACTATGTCTGGTCGCTTGCCCATCCGGGGTGGGAGGTTCGCTTCGACATGGACAAGGAAGCTGCAGCCGCGACACGGAAAACCGTGCTGGGCATGCTGGCTTCGGAAAAGGTTCCCTTCGTGGGCTACCACATGCCTTTCCCGGCGGTTGGCTATGTCGCTACACAGGGAGACGGGTTCCGGTATGTGCCGGCGTCCTACCAGTTGAGCCTCTGACGGGATGCGGATTCGGAGCGTCGCGGGACACCGGCCCGCGGCGATCCAACAGTCTATGGCACCCAACCGTTCCCGGCCTTTCAGAAAGATTAGGAAATTCTGGTAGTCTGGCCTGACAATCCTTGAGGTTTGTGCAGGAGGTCGTGAAGCATGGCCTGGCGTGTTTCGACAATTGCCATCTGGCTGATGACATCTCTCGGCCAGTTGACAGCTGCCAGTGACCTCGAGGCAGCTGATCTTCGCGTGTATATCGAAGAGTTTGCTCCTCTAAGCTATACGGCAGAAGACGGCTCCCTGCAGGGAGAGGCGATAGAGCTCTTCACCCGGATGGCCAACCGGGCAAGCCTCTCGTTTGAATTCGAAATGATGCCCTTTAGCCGCGGCTATCTGAATGTCCGGTCTAACGCAGATGCCTGCCACCTATCGGTCTGGAAAACCGCGGAACGCGAGGCCCTTTTTAGCTGGGTGGGACCGCTTTATACAGACGGACTTGCATTTTTTGCGCTCAAGGAGGCCGGGCTGAAGCTGACGAGCGTTGAGGACAGTTTCGACTATACGACGGGAACGGCACTTGGCTGGGCGACCACGCAGAAGCTGCAAGCGGCCGGACACCCCAAACTGTCGGTGGTCGAGGACAATCAGCTGAATGCCAATCTTCTTGCAATGGGCCGGATCGATCTCTGGATCGGCGGGCTGATCACGTCTCCCTATCTTGCGCGGCAGGAAGGCATTGATGTCGAACCCGTCCTTTTGCTGGAACAAGTCGATCTGTCGATCGCCTGCAATCCGCAAGTTGGTGAGGACAAGATAGATCGTCTGCAGGCAGCTCTCGATGCCCTGCGGACGGAGGAGAATGAGCAGAGTGACGGTTGAGCGCATCAAGGTCAGTCTGTCCCGATGAAAGTGACACGAAACTGTGCGACCTTCCTGTCGTTGATACGGGGAGGCGATGATGTCGGAACACGTTTATCAAGCCATCTGGTCGGAAGACGACCACCGGTTTTCGGTCAGTGCACGACAGGATGATGGCAACTTTGCCGACCCCGGTGCCGATATCCTTCTGGATGAGCAGGTCAAGGCACGGGGCAGCCGACAGATCGACCTGGCAACCAATCCACTGTTTCACCGCGTCAATTTCGAGAAGCTGGAAGAAAGCTCCCTCTACCGGAGTTTCATCGCGCTTCTGGACAATTATGCAGTTCATTTCCGGGATCCGGAACTCCTGTCCCCGGCGGAAGTCTCGGAAATCGAAACCTTCCTTGATCTCGTTCTGGCCAGACGGTCGATGCAGATCGCCTACGAATACATTGCATCCGACCTGGTGCCTAATCTGCCGCCGGACCAGTTCCGCAGGGACCTGGAGCAGATCTGGTTTCAGGTCTATACCAACTTCTATCGCGGAAAATCGACCCACTACTGCACCGGCTTCGAACATGTGTTCGTCGGCGAGGGGAAGTATACGAAAAACGCCAACGGGGTGACGGAAAAGGGCAAGATCTCAGGGTATCACTCCTGGGTGAAATTTGCCCTCGACGAGGTGAACGGCCGCGTCGACTATCTTGGTTACAAATACGATCTGGGCGGTCCGGGCCCAGGCAACCCGCATGTGGTGACATTGCAGATGCTGTGGAACCACATGGACATGCGCGGCAGGCTCGTCGCGGAACTCTTCAAGAAAAAGGGTGGATTTTTTGTTGGCTGCAGCCCCGCCTGCGAAATGGCACTTGCGACGCTGGCCTATTACGAAGGTCATCTGGGGTTGCTTACCAACCAGAAGAAGCGCGTGAAGTTCGGCGACGGGGTCTATGACCTGGTGATGTATCACGCAACCACGCAGGACGGCGGACTGGGGAAACATGTCCGGTCCTTTTTTCCGATCTATCTCGGAGATGGCAGCCAGGGTGCCGGCGGTTCCGGTGACGTCGTGGTCAAACCTCGGCCTGCCCGTCTTCAGAACTGTGGCGATCTGCGAATTCGTGCGGCGTTGCCCAACCCTCCCGGAGAGGATCAGGGCACGGAATGGGTGGAGATCTGGAACGCGAGCGGGTCGGATATCGTGCTTCAGGGATTTGAACTGCGGGACAAGATGAGCCGGCCGCAGCCGATTGCCGAGAAGGAATTGAAGGCAGGGCAGATCTTGAGGGTTGCCGTGACCCGGCAAACTGCCGACCACATGCAATTGTCAAATCGAAGGGGATTGATCAGCTTGCACGATGCGGCTGGCGAGATGCTCGCCGCCGTGTCTTACGGGCGGGCCACGGAGAACCAGGTTCTGGTCTTTGCAGAGCCAGGTGCTGCTGGGGCGGATTGAAAGGGAGCCCGGATGAAGCTCGTCAAGCGAGGGGCAGGGGCCAGTTTCCAAGGAGCAAACAAAATAAGCCCCGGCGCTGCCGGGGCTTTGTTCCAATCGAGGCCGGCCGATCAGGCGGCAGCTTCGACATCCGGCTCGCGCAGCACATAGCCGCGGCCCCAGACGGTTTCGATGTAGTTCTTGCCGGAGGTGGCAGCTGCCAGTTTCTTGCGCAGCTTGCAGATGAAGACGTCGATGATCTTCAGCTCCGGCTCGTCCATACCGCCATAAAGGTGGTTCAGGAACATTTCCTTGGTGAGCGTCGTCCCCTTGCGGAGCGAAAGCAGCTCCAGCATCTGGTATTCCTTGCCGGTCAGGTGGACGCGCTGGCCGCCGACTTCGACGGTCTTGGTGTCCAGGTTGACCTTCAGGTCGCCGGTGACGATCACCGACTGGGCGTGGCCCTTGGAGCGGCGGACGATTGCGTGAATACGCGCAACCAGCTCGTCCTTGTGGAACGGCTTGGTCATGTAATCGTCGGCGCCGAAGCCCAGGCCGCGAACCTTGTCTTCAATACCCGCGTTGCCGGAAAGGATCAGGATCGGTGTCTTGACCTTTGAAACGCGAAGTGTCCGGAGAACCTCATAACCGGACATGTCCGGCAGGTTCAAATCCAACATGATGATGTCGTAGTCGTACAGTTTGCCGAGGTCGATGCCTTCCTCGCCAAGATCTGTCGTGTAGACGTTGAAGTTCTCGGACTTCAGCATCAACTCGATGCTCTGCGCCGTGGCGCTATCATCCTCAATCAACAATACACGCATGCCAATCCCCTTGTTCTGCCTTTCCTGGGCAAGTCGCAACGGCTCTGTCGGTGCCTGCTACGAAGGACTGAGTTAACCCCGACTCAAAGCTATCGGTTAATGGTTAACAAAATATGATTCGTAACGGCAAGCTTCGAAGAGAGGAAACTGTGAACAACAGCCAACTTGTTGAATCCCCAGAAAAAAACCGGATTCACAAATCTTAATGTCGCACTTTAAGAAACGGGTCTAACCGATTCCGTTCAGATTCCTTTCAACAAAGCCGTTTTGACTTCGAAATGGCTCTCGCTTGTCAGCCTTCCAAAGGTTAAGATTAACCAGAGTCGTAAACGAACAGTTACCGAATCCGTTAACGAGGAAAGGAATCTTCCGTGAAGGCGCTTTTCGCCGAGATTGATTCGCTGATGCCGACCGAAATTTACGGCCGGGTTACGGCGGTTCAAGGCCTTCTCGTGGAGATCGCGGGGCCCATTCACGAGATGAGTGTCGGCTCGCGACTTTTGATCGACAACGGTGAGGATAACCCCAAAGTCCCTGCGGAAGTTGTCGGATTTCGAGAGGGGCATGCGCTGTGCATGCCGTTTTCGGGTCTCGAAGGTGTGCGCATGGGCTGCAAGGCGGTGATTCAATCGCGTGACAGCGTGGTGCATCCCGCCAATGCCTGGCTCGGCCGGGTGGTTAATGCACTTGGTGAACCGATTGATGGTAAAGGAGATCTTCCAAATGGCGGAGTGCCTCGCAAATTGCGAAGTTCGCCGCCGCCGGCCTCAGAACGTAAACGGGTCGGTCCGCCGCTGGATCTCGGCGTCCGGGCGCTTAACACTTTCGTAACCTGTTGCGAAGGCCAGCGCATGGGCATTTTCGCCGGCTCCGGTGTCGGCAAGTCTGTTCTGATGTCCATGCTGGCGCGCAATACAAATTGTGACGTCGCGGTGATCGGCCTGATCGGCGAGCGCGGGCGCGAGGTTCAGGAATTCATTGAGGACGATCTTGGCGAATCGGGCCTGGAACGGTCGGTGGTCGTCGTTGCGACGTCTGATGAAAGTGTCTTGATGCGGCGTCAGGCCGCCTATCTCGCCATGACCGTTGCGGAGCATTTCCGCGACGAGGGCAACAATGTCCTGTGCATGATGGATTCGGTGACCCGATTCGCCATGGCGCAGCGGGAAATCGGCCTGTCGATCGGCGAGCCGCCGACGTCCAAGGGCTATACGCCAACCGTCTTTACGGAATTGCCGCGCCTTCTGGAACGTGCCGGTCCTGGCAAGCAGGGCAGTGGCTCGATCACCGGCCTGTTCACGGTTCTGGTGGAGGGGGACAACCACAATGAACCCGTTGCCGACGCGGTGCGCGGTATTCTGGATGGTCACGTGGTGATGGACAGGTCCATTGCCGAGCGCGGCCGTTATCCCGCGATCGATGTGTTGAAGTCGGTTTCGCGGACGATGCCTCGCTGTGTGCCGTCCGAACAGCTTCCCGTCCTGAGGAAGGCGCGCCAGCTGCTGTCCACCTACACGGACATGGAAGAACTGATCCGTCTTGGCGCCTATCGGAAGGGGTCCGACTCGACGGTGGACGAGGCCATTTACCGCTTCACGATGATCGACGAGTTTCTGAATCAGGGAAAAGACGAGGCAACGTCACTTTCTGACGGGTATCAGCAACTTGCCAACCTTTTGGAAATGACTCCGGGATAGACTGCCCGTGTTAGGGGAGTATTGAGTAATGAAAACCCGAGACAGTTTGATCCGCCTGAAGCGGTTTCAAGTTGACGAAAAACGGCGGCAGCTCGCTCAGATCGAGAGCATGATTGCCGAGTTCAATCGCATGGCCGACGAACTCGACGATCAGATCAGGTCCGAGCAGGAACGTGTCGGCATTACGGATGTCACTCATTTTGCCTATCCGACTTTTGCCAAGGCGGCGGCTGACCGGCGTGATAATTTGCGCAATTCAGCGTATGAACTGGACGACCAGCTTCAGCGGGCTCAGGACGAGCTCAGTGAAGCAATCGAAGAGCTGAAGAAGTTCGAGCAGCTGGAAGAAAGAGACCAGCAGCGAGAACGGACCGCCCAGGATATGGCGGAACAGGACCAGCTTGACGAAGTGGCCGCCCGCGCCAGAGCGCGCTGACCCGCGGCCGGAATGCCGCAATTGGAGCTGGTCCCTTTCAAGGACCGGCACAGACTTTGACGCTTCCCATCTACCTGACCGGCTCCTCGGCGGTCAGGTTTTGTGCTTTTCAGCGCCAGTGATATAGGGAAAGGCAAGACGGGACCCTATCTTGGTGGAACCGGTTTGCGTTCAACACCCTCACGAGTCCTGACCAGTGGTCGGGATACGGCAGTCCAATGCGATTTCTCCTGGCTTTTCTGCTTCCTGTTTCAACCTTTTCTTTTGCCCTCGGTCTTACTCAGCCGCTGATGCGCTTCGAACGGCTGTATTTCCTGGAGGATCGGCCGACACTATTGGAAATGGTGCTCGGGCTCTGGCAAGAGGGTGATGCGGCGCTGGCTGCCGTCGTTGCCCTGTTTTCGATCGGCTTTCCGGCGCTCAAGATCCTGCTCATCCATGTCGCGGTGCTCAGTGGCACCAAGACACGCTCGCTGGCGCTGCTATCGATGGTCAGCAAGTGGTCCATGCTGGACGTGATGCTGGTTGCGCTCGTGCTGTTTGCTGCCAAGACCAGTGGACTGGCCGCCGCCGCCATCTTGCCGGGCCTGTGGTTCTATGCAGCGGCGACCTTGTCGACCGCCATTGCCGCAACCTTGTGTTCGAGAAGCTGAACACCTGTCTGTCGTTTGTCAGAGAGCCGAAACGCGTGTGCCGCGTTCACCTGCCGCGCGGGACTTCTTGGCCCGGCGGTTTGCCTGGAAATCGCCGCAGCGTGACTGTTTGGAAGCCGCGTTGCTATCAAGGAACTTCTTGTAGGCAGCTGTCCATTCCGATCCTTGCGCGGAGGGCACTTTCAGGTGGTCACAGCGGACCTTCGCAAACAGCGCGAAAGTGGCGGCATCCAGTCCGGCCTTGGCGGCCGTGCGCAGCACCAGGTCCTGCTTGCCGTTGTAGACAGCATCCTTGAGGGATTTCTGCGCCGTGCGGCCCCGCGCACTCAGAAGTTCTATCGCGTGATTGAAACGGCCGTCCTGCAAAAGCAGGATCATCAGTTCACTGACGCTGATGTCCTTGCGTTCCGCATTTCGCCACAAGAGGCTCATGTCGTTGCTGTCCAGCGCATCGCCGAACTCGCGCCGCAGAACTTTCAGCCTGGCAATCTGGTCCAGTTGGTCCTGGGACAAGGCGCCTTCGATGATCCGGTGCAGGCGTTTCTTGGTCTCGTCATCCACGAGAGGGAGCAAGGTTCTGCAGACCGCAGGCGACAAATCCGTTCGAAGACAGAGATCCTCGCGAAGCACTGGGTCTTCGGTGGCCAGTTTGACCAGGTTGACCATGGTGTTGCGCGACAGTTTGATTTCGCGGTTGCCGGCAAGGATGCGATGAACGGGCCGGTCGCCGCGCTCCGCAATCACGTCGGACACTTCGGCGGACAGGTCAGGCCTGCGCGCCAGGACCTGCAGGTGCGCATTGCTGAGGCGCTCGACAAAATTCAGCAGGTCTTCCTGAGAAAAGACGCGACAGTGCGCGAGCACCGGCATGGCCACATTGACCTCGTCCTCTGCAATCTTGCGGGCAAGCTCGACAGGTGTGTTGGCCTGGGCGGCCAGCTTTTGTGCAAGCCGTGCCCGGTCCGTCGCGGAACCGACGCCGTAGAGTTTGATGATCACTTCAGAAAAAATGGCAAGCTCTCGATCGGTGCGCTCGTCCAGGTTCGTAACGACGAGTTCGCTCACCTGCGCAAACAGGCGTTGGCGCGCTTCGTCGGTCCCTTCGAGGGCGAGTTTGATCAAGGACCTCGGCATCCTTCCTCCTCTTGAGTACTAAGTGACGCCTATATTGTTATTATTACGTTACCTGAATGGTTGATGCTGCATTATGACCTTGCGTAAATTTGCAGTTTCGGTTGATAAGTCCGAAAAAAAATGCGGCTACGTAATATCTGAGCAAAAAAGTCTTCAGTTTTCTTCGGCAGCACTATGTGCGGTGCAAAAACACCTGAACCGTTATTCATGACCTTTTCAAGCCGGGACCTTGTTCATTATGGTCCGTGTGGAAACGCATTTTACCCCTTTCACAGACCCTTGCCGAGTTTGAAATGACATTCTTGCGAACCTGTCTTCTTGCCGTTGCAGTGCTCCTGTTCCAGGCTCCCACACCTGCGTTGGCGCAAGACACGAAGGGCGAGACTGCCGGGGACGCGCAAGCGACGACGCAGGAAGTCGATCAGGCGAACGAGGCGCTGATCAAGGTGCTCAGCGATCCGGACAGTCGGGCGGCGTTTCTGGAACTCCTGAAAAAGAGCAGTACTGATCCGTCGTCGGGAGCAGCGGACACCGCAGCAGGTTCCACGGGCGAACAGGAGCCGGAGGCGCAGGACGCCGCCAAGAGCGAAAGCTTTGTCATTCGAGTCGGAGAGTATACGCGTGCTGTTGCAGACGAGGTGGGCGTTCTCATCGATCGGGCCGGGCACTCCCTGAAGGGGCTGTTGTTGATCCTGCAAGGCGACATTCCGGTCAAATGGGACCGGGTGCAGGGTGTCATCAGTCAGGTCGTTGCCGTGCTTGTCAGTGCCTATCTCGCCTTCTTCGTCGGTCAATACGTGGCAAAAAAGCTATACCCCAAACTGCAGCTTCGGGCCCGCTACGGAGGCGGCCTGATGCGCAGTTTCATCCTCTTGCTGACATCGGCCATTGACGCGTTGACCGTCGCGCTCGGTCTGGGGGTCGGCTATTTCGTCGCCTTGCTGGCATATGGAGGGTTTGAGGCCGGCGTCACGCTTCAGGAGAGCTTGGCACTAAATGCCTTTTTCATCACGGGCATGGCCAACGTGTCTCTCAGGTTCGTATTCGCACCCAACCGGCCGGAATTGCGGCTGCTGCCTTTCGATGATGCCAGTTCAAACTACTGGTACGCGCGCCTGCGGCTTTATATGTACTGGATCAACTACGGCGTTTTCCTGGCGGTTCCGGTTGCCAATCTGGCCGTCTCCTTCGTTTTGGGCAATGCGCTGCGCTTCCTGATTGTTCTCAGCGGCATGCTTTACCTGATGGTTCTGATCAAGCGGAACCGCGTAAGGGTCCGTGAAGGGACAAGGCGCTACGCGGAAACTCTGCAGAGCATGCTTGCTCAAAGAGCCGTCTCGAACCTCGGCGATCTCTGGCACATCGGCGCGCTGGGGTACATCATTGCGGTCTTTGTTGTCTGGGTGACGCGTCCATTTGATGCGACAACAATCATCCTGCGCGCCACGGGCCTCTCGATCGTGACAATCATGGCCGGCATGGTGATTTCGCTTGTGATGACGAAGGCCATCAAGGGCGGTATCCGGTTGCCGGACAGCGTTCAGCAAAAACTTCCGGCCCTGCAGTACCGTCTGAATGCCTTTGTTCCCCGGCTCCTGAAGATCATTCGCGCCGTTGTCTTTGCCGGAACGGTTCTGCTCCTGCTCGACATCTGGGGGCTCATCGGGGTCATCGACTGGTTCAACAGCGATGTCGGGGTGCGGCTTGTCAGCAGCTACGGCTCGGCCTTCTTTGTGTTGCTGGTCGCCTTCGTGATCTGGCTGGCTGTGATGTCCTGGGTGGACCTGCGTCTGCAATCGCGCGCCGGTTACATCGTCACCGCGCGGGAGCGGACGCTGTTTCAGCTGTTTCGGAATGCGGCCACGATCATCATCATCGTCATGGCCATCCTTCTGTCTCTTTCTGAAATCGGCGTCGATATCGGGCCGCTGATTGCCGGTGCCGGTGTGGTCGGTCTGGCCATTTCCTTCGGCGCGCAGACCCTGGTCAAGGACATCATCACGGGCGCCTTCATTCAGATCGAAAATGCAATCAACGAGGGCGACGTGGTGACGGTGGCCGGCATCACCGGCACGGTGGAAGGTATCACCATCCGTTCGGTGCGCATGCGCGACCTGAATGGCACCACGCATATCATCCCGTTTTCATCCGTCGACATGGTGTCCAACTTCATGCGCGGCTTCTCTTACCATGTGGCGCTGATCGGCGTGTCCTACGACACGGATATCGTCAAGGCGAAAGAGGCGATGATCGAGGCATTCGAACGTCTGAAGAAAACGGATTTCGGACCGAAGATCGTCGGCGACTTCGAAATGCATGGCGTGACCAATTTCGGTGCCAGCTCGATCGATATCCGGGCCCGGATCAAGACCACCCCGGGAGATCAGTGGGGGATCGGGCGGGCCTATAATGAATTCGTCAAGCAGGTGTTCGATGAACGCGACATCGAAATTCCGTTCCCGCAGGTCACCTATCACGCTGCGACGCCGCCCTTTGCGGAAGACGAACCCAAACAGAAACAGCGTCGCAAATTGCCACCGAGCGCAGGCGAACTGGCCGACGATGCGCCGGCGGACGATGGTGAACACTGACACTTTCACAGGTGCTCGGACTGGAGAGCGCAGGAAAGGCAGCTTGACACTGAGTGAATGGAGACGGTAAGCGTTCTCCCGTTGTGCGGGAAATCGCCCGCCAACCCAATCTGGAGCAGACGATGTTCGTGGTCGTTTTCAGTGCGCAAAATTCTCAAGACCTGGTTCAAAGCCGGGTTGAGGAAATGTGCGGGCTGCAAAGCGAGATGAATTAGACACATCAAAGTCTATCGTCAAACCAGCTAACCCGCCTTCGAGGCGGGTTTTTTCGTTTCGAAGGCATCTTGAAAACAAGGAAGCGTGGCCGAGTGGCTGAAGGCAGTGACTTGCTAAGTCGCAGGGCCCCGACGGGTCCCGCGGGTTCGAATCCCGCCGCTTCTGCCAATTTGGATCCCTCGGGGCATTGGTGTCTGGCCCGCCGCTGGTGTCAGGCGCCTTGATCTGGAGGGCGTTGTCTCCGCTCGTCTAATCGGCAGGACACCTGATTTTGGCTCAGGAAATCGAGGTTCGATCCCTCGGCGGAGAACCACTTGCACTGCTCAAACGATGAAATTCAGATCACGGTTTCCCGGTGCCGGCAAAGGGATCGCGCACGCCAAGGAGCAAGTGCGCGCGACTGTTTTTCAGCTTGTCGACACCGTATTAAAGGGCGCGCGCGCGGAAAAGTGAGACCTTTCGGTGATTGTTGATTGAATTTCAGGTGGTTTCGTTTTATTTTCATTTTAAGTTCAAAAGCGCAGATGCGCACAAGCCGGAGTCAGGGTATGGCGGCCGATTACGATCTTCTGGTCATAGGTGGTGGAATCAACGGAACCGGAATTGCCCGGGATGCTGTGGGCCGGGGCGCGTCCGTCCTTCTGGCCGAAATGGGCGACCTTGCCGGAGCAACATCCTCCGCGTCGACCAAGCTTATTCACGGCGGGCTGCGCTACCTGGAGTATTACGAGTTCGATCTCGTCAGGAAGGCTCTGAAGGAGCGTGAAGTGCTCTGGGGCATGGCGCCGCATATTGCCTGGCCTCTGCGGTTCATTCTGCCTCATCACAAGGAATTGCGCCCGGCCTGGTTCCTGCGCCTTGGCCTGTTCATGTATGACCATCTGGGTGGCCGCAAACTGCTGCCGGCCACAAAAACGGTCCGTCTCGACCAGGCGCCTTTCTCCCAAGGGCTGAAGAAGCTGTTCACAAAAGGGTTCGAGTATTCCGACTGCTGGGTCGACGACGCGCGGCTTGTTGTTCTGAATGCCCGCGACGCTGCGGATCGAGGGGCAGAGATCCGCACACGCACCAAGTGCATCAGTGCGCGGCGGGACGGTGATGTCTGGACGGCCACACTGAGGGACCTCGCAACTGGCAAAGACACCACGGTGACCGCCAAGGTGATCGTCAACGCCGCCGGGCCATGGGTCGCCGACATGCTGAGCGGGGTGGTCGGGTCGAACAACACCTCCAAGATCCGTCTGGTCAAGGGCAGCCACATTATCGTGCCGCGCCAGTTCGACCACGACCGGTGTTTCATTTTCCAGAACGGCGATGGCCGGATCGTTTTCGCAATTCCCTACGAAGACGACTTCACGCTGATCGGCACGACGGATGTCGACTTCCAGGATGACCTCGGCAAAGTCGAGATCTCCGAAGACGAGATTTCCTATCTTTGCAAGGCGGCGAGCGAATACCTGGAGAAAGCGATCACGCCGGATGATGTGGTCCATACCTATTCCGGTGTCCGCCCGCTATATGATGACGGGGCCAAGGATGCCAAGGCGGCAACCCGCGATTACGTGCTGGAGCTGGATGGCGGCGAAGACAGGCCGGCGGTTCTGTCCGTCTTTGGTGGAAAGATCACGACCTATCGAAAACTGGCCGAGCAGGTTCTGGCGAAGCTGGAATCGTTGCTGCCGTTCAAGCGGGGTGTCTGGACGGCGGGTGCACCGCTCCCCGGCGGGGATTTCAGCGTCACAGGTTTTGACGAGGAAGTTGCCGGTTTGCAGAAAGACCATCCGTTCCTGGACAGGTCCTTCGCCAAGCGTCTGACGCGGCTTTACGGAACCGACGCCCGTCTCATTCTGTCCGGCATGCAGGGACTTGAGGATCTCGGCCGCTGCTTTGGCTACAATCTCTACGAAGCCGAAGTGAAATGGCTGATGGACCGCGAATGGGCACGCTCGGCACCAGATGTGTTGTGGCGGCGAACCAAGCTCGGCCTGCGGCTGAGCCGGGAAGAAGTTGCAGACCTTGAGGCCTTTATGTCCGGCTATCTTGCGAAGCAGACCGGCGCTGCGGCATAGTTTTGAAAACAAGCGTCACATGATCTGCCGGCGCTGCCGGCAGTTTCCAGGACAAGAGCAAACGGGAGGAGCGCCATGGCCGGATGTGTTTTGGCGATTGACCAGGGCACGACGTCGAGCCGAGCCATCGTGTTCGACAGCGAGTTTCATCCAATCAGCGTGGGGCAGCAGGAATTTCCGCAGCACTTCCCGAAGTCGGGCTGGGTGGAACATGAACCTGCAGACATCTGGACCAGCACGCTGCGGGTCTGCCGCGAAGCCATGAACAAGGCGCCGGCGGGCGGTGCGGATGTTTCCGCCATCGGGATTACCAATCAGCGCGAGACAACGCTGATCTGGGACCGGTCCACGGGTGAGCCCGTTTACAATGCAATTGTCTGGCAGGACCGGCGCACAGCGGACTTCTGCGCCAAACTGCGTGCGGACGGTCTGGAAGAGACATTCACCGCCAAGACAGGCCTGTTGCTCGACCCATATTTCTCCGGCACCAAGATCGCTTGGCTTCTGGACAACGTGGAAGGTGTCCGCGCCCGGGCCGAGCGCGGCGAACTGGCTTTCGGTACCGTCGATACCTGGCTGATCTGGCAGTTGACCGGTGGCAAGGTCCACGCGACCGACGCCACCAATGCGTCGCGGACGCTGATCTACAATATTCACGACAATGCCTGGGACGGTGACCTCTGTCGGCATCTCAACATCCCGATGAGTCTCCTGCCGGAGGTGAAGGACAGCGCGGATGACTTTGGCGGAACCGATCCCGAACTGTTCGGACGGGTGATCCCGATCCTCGGGGTGGCAGGCGATCAGCAGGCTGCAACGGTGGGCCAGGCCTGTTTCAAGCCAGGCATGGTGAAGTCGACTTACGGCACGGGTTGTTTCGCGATCATGAACACCGGTACCAAGCCGGTGAAATCCAACAACCGGATGCTCACGACCATTGCCTATCGGCTCAATGGCGAGACGACTTACGCACTGGAAGGATCGATCTTTGTTGCCGGTGCGGCCGTGCAGTGGCTGCGCGATGGTCTCGGCCTGATCGAATCGGCCGGCGACTCACAGGCGCTCGCCGAACAGGCGGATCCGAATCAGGATGTCTATCTCGTGCCGGCCTTTGTCGGGCTCGGGGCGCCCCACTGGGATGCGGATGCGCGCGGAGCGATGTTCGGGCTGACCCGGAACACCGGTCCAAAGGAAATTGCCCGTGCCGTGCTGCAAAGTGTGGGGTACCAGACCAGTGATCTGGTAGAGGCCATGCAGGCAGACTGGCCGGAGGCTGAAAAACCGGTACTGCGGGTCGATGGCGGCATGACTGCGTCCGACTGGACGATGCAGTTTCTGGCCGACATTCTCGGTGCGCCGGTCGATCGGCCGACCGTGCCGGAGACGACAGCACTCGGCGCTGCGTGGCTCGCCGGTCACAAGGCCGGCATCTGGCCGGGCCCTGACATCTTTTCCAATGAGTGGAAGCTGGAAAAACGGTTCGAGCCCCGCCTTGCAGAGCCTGAACGGGCCAAATTGCTGGCGGGATGGCAGGATGCTGTCAAACGCACCCGCACGACGCAGGGTTGAGGATGGCAGGGGCTCTCGCATTTGCGAGAGCCTTTTGTTTTCAGGTGGTTACGGCAGAGGAAAAATATTCTTCCGCAGCGGTATTTGTTTCCAGAAAGTTAATGGTATCGCGTTAAAAATTTACGGCAGCATGCCTTACCTAGCAAAAATATTTCAATAACCACGTCAAATTAGAAATATGTTGGCAGTTGATTTTCTGCCGAAAAAACGCCTTAGTTTGCGCTGGCTCGGGCTCAACTCCTTTGCACCTTCCAACGATGCAAAAGCCCTGGCTCTTCATCAAGGGGAGAACAGTTTGATGAATTTCCAAAAAACCTTGAAGGCATCCCTTCTTGGCGCCAGCCTTGCTGTGATCGCAGCAACCGGTGCTTCCGCAAAAACCCTGGTTTATTGTTCCGAAGGCTCGCCGGAAGGCTTCGACACCGCGCTTTACACCGCAGGTACCACGTTCGATGCGTCCTCCAAGCCGCTCTACAACCGGCTTGTCGAGTTCAAGCGCGGCACCACGGAAGTGCTTCCGGGCCTGGCTGAAAGCTGGGAAGTTTCCGAAGACGGTCTGGAGTACACCTTCAACCTGCGCAAGGGTGTGAAGTATCACACGACCAGCTTCTTCACGCCGACCCGCGACTTCAATGCCGACGACGTCGTCTTCTCCTTCGAGCGCCAGCTGAAGAAAGACCATCCGTGGCACGAATATACCCCGGGCACCGCTTGGGAATATTTCAACGGCATGTCCATGCCGGACCTGATCAAGGAAATCGTCAAGGTTGACGACCACACGGTCAAGTTCGTGCTGAACCGTCCGGAAGCCCCGATGATCGCCAACCTGGCGATGGACTTCGCTTCCGTCGTGTCCGCTGAATATGCTGCCCAGCTCGAAGCTGCAGGCACCAAGGAACAGCTGAACCAGCAGCCGGTCGGTACCGGTCCGTTCAAGTTCGTCGGGTATCAGAAAGACGCCGTGATCCGTTATGGCGCTCATGAAGATTACTGGAATGGCAAGGAAGCCATCGACAACCTGATCTTCGCGATCACGCCGGACGCTGCCGTTCGCCTGCAGAAGCTGAAGGCCGGCGAGTGCCATGTCATGCCGTATCCGGCTCCGGCCGATATCGCCGACATCAAGGCCGACAGCAACCTGACGCTCATGGAGCAGCAGGGCCTGAACGTCGGTTACCTCGCCTACAACACCAAGGTGGCTCCGTTCGATAAGAAGGAAGTCCGCAAGGCGCTGAACCACGCGATCAACAAGCAGGCGATCCTCGACGCGGTCTTCCAGGGCTCCGGCCAGGCTGCCAAGAACCCGATCCCGCCGACCATGTGGTCCTACAACGACGCGATCGAAGACGACGACTACAACCCGGAACTGGCCAAGGAAATGCTGGCAGCTGCCGGTGTCTCCGACCTGTCCATGAAAATCTGGGCCATGCCGGTACAGCGTCCGTACAACCCGAATGCCCGCCGTATGGCGGAAGTCATTCAGGCTGACTTCGCTAATGTTGGCGTGAACGTCGAAATCGTTTCCTACGAATGGGGTGAGTACCTCTCCCGCTCCAAGGATGTTGATCGCGACGGTGCCGTGCTGCTCGGCTGGACCGGCGACAACGGCGACCCGGACAACTTCCTGGCCGTTCTTCTCGGCTGTGACGGCGTCGGCGGTTCCAACCGTGCCCAGTGGTGTAACGACGACTTCGAGGCCCTGATCCAGAAGGCCAAGACCGTGACCGACAAGGCAGAGCGCACCAAGCTCTACGAAGAGGCACAGGTCGTCTTCAAGGAAGAGGCTCCGTGGGCAACCGTCGCTCACTCCGTCGTCTTCATGCCGATGTCTTCCAAAGTCACCGGCTACGTCATGGACCCGCTTGGTGGTCACTGGTTTGACGGCGTGGACATTGCGGAGTAAATCCCGCTAACTTGAAGGAGGCGCTGGCAGGGATGCCGGCGCCTTCAAACATTCTGACCGGCGGATGCTCTTGCGTTTGAGTGACGGTATCCGCTGGTTCTTCGTATCTGGAACCTGACATGCTCCGTTTTCTTCTAGGCCGGCTCGGCCTGTTGATACCGACATTCATCGGCGTCACCCTCGTCGCCTTCTCCTTCATCCGATTGCTGCCCGGTGACCCGCTCGACCTGCTTGCAGGGGAACGCGGCATCTCCGACGAGCGCAAGGCTGAGCTGATGGCTCAGATGGGCTTCGACAAGCCCTTGTGGCAACAGTATCTCGACTATGTCCTCGGCGTCTTTCAGGGCGATCTCGGCACGTCGTTTGCCTCGAAGAAACCCGTTCTCGACGAGTTCATGACGCTGTTTCCGGCAACCGCGGAACTGGCCCTTTGCGCCATTATCCTTGCGGTCTGCATCGGTATTCCGGCCGGCATCTTCGCCGCCGTTAAGCGCGGCTCGATCGCCGACCAGGCGATCATGGGAACCGCGCTGGTCGGCTATTCCATGCCGATCTTCTGGTGGGGCCTGCTGCTGATCATCCTGTTCTCCGGCATCCTGCAATGGACCCCGGTCTCCGGCCGTATCTCGCTGATGTATTTCTTCCCGTCGGTCACCGGTTTCATGCTGATCGACAGCCTGCTTTCAGGAGAAAAGGGCGCCTTCCTGTCGGCCGTCCGGCACCTGATCCTGCCCTCGATCGTGCTGGCGACCATCCCGCTTGCCGTGATTGCGCGCCAGACGCGCTCTGCCATGCTGGAGGTTCTGGGCGAAGATTATGTGCGGACCGCACGTGCCAAGGGCCTGACGCCGCGCTCGGTGATCGGCTTGCATGCCCTGCGCAACGCGCTGATCCCGGTGATCACCACGATCGGCCTGCAGGTCGGTGTGTTGCTCGCCGGGGCTATCCTGACGGAGACAATCTTCTCCTGGCCGGGTATCGGCAAATGGCTCGTCGACAGTATTTCCCGCCGCGACTATTTCGTGGTCCAGGGCGGGCTTCTGCTGATCGCGGGCATCATCATGCTGGTCAACCTGATCGTGGACGTGCTTTACGGCCTGATCAATCCGCGTATCCGCCACAACTGAGCCGAGGGTCTAGAACATGACAAACACCTCCCCGGCCACCAAGGCCGATACCTCAAAACTCGAAGAAGAAAGCCGCAATGCCACCAAGGCCCGGCTGATCGAGTTCTGGTACTACTTCTCGCAGAACAAGGGCGCCGTGCTCGGCCTTGTCATCTTTGTGCTGCTGGTGCTGATGGCAGTGTTCGCACCGCTGATTGCTCCGCATAATCCGGACTTCCAGTATCGCGACAGTTTCCTGGTGCCGCCGGTCTGGCAGGAGGGCGGCAAGGCCGCGTTCCTTCTGGGGACCGACGCCGTCGGCCGCGATATTCTGTCCCGCCTGATCTTCGGCGCGCGTTTCTCGCTGTTCATTGGCGTCGTGGTGGTCTCCATCGCCCTGGTCGGCGGCATCGTCATCGGCCTTGTTGCCGGCTACATGCGCGGCGCGGTCGACACGTTCATCATGCGCGTGATGGACATCATCCTGGCCTTCCCGTCGCTGCTGCTTGCCCTGGTGCTGGTGGCGATTCTCGGCCCGGGCCTGATCAACGCCATGATCGCAATCGCCATTGTTCTGCAGCCGCATTTCGTCCGCCTGACCCGCGCTGCGGTGCTGACGGAACGCAGCCGAGATTATGTGGTTGCGGCCAAGGTGGCCGGGGCCAGTCACATGCGGCTGATGTTCAAGACCATTCTGCCGAATTGCCTCGCGCCCCTGATCGTTCAGGCGACGCTGTCCTTCTCCAACGCCATCCTGGATGCGGCCGCACTCGGCTTTCTGGGCATGGGCGCACAGCCGCCCACACCGGAATGGGGCACGATGCTCGCAGAGGCACGGGAATTCATCCTGCGCGCCTGGTGGGTCGTGACGTTCCCGGGTCTTGCCATCCTGGTCACCGTTCTGGCCATCAACCTGGTCGGCGACGGCCTGCGCGATGCGCTCGATCCGAAGCTGAAGAG
Source organism: Labrenzia sp. VG12 (assembly GCF_002237595.1). Lineage (NCBI taxonomy): Bacteria > Pseudomonadati > Pseudomonadota > Alphaproteobacteria > Hyphomicrobiales > Stappiaceae > Labrenzia > Labrenzia sp. VG12. The sequence goes on along the minus strand of NZ_CP022529.1, from coordinate 3,389,696 downwards.
GAGCTAAGCTATGTCTCTTCTTGAAATCAGAAATCTCCGGGTCGAGTTCGACACCGCCAAGGGTCCGTTCCGCGCACTGGACGGTGTCGACTACACGGTTGATGCCGGTGAAGTGCTGGCGATCGTGGGCGAGTCCGGTTCGGGCAAGTCCGTTGCCATGCTGGCGACCATGGGTCTTCTGCCGGACACGGCGACGATCACGGCCGACAAGATGGAGTTCGAAGGCCTCGACCTGCGCACCCTGTCCGCCAAGGCCCGCCGCAAGGTGATCGGCAAGGACATCTCGATGATCTTCCAGGAGCCGATCGCCAGCCTCAACCCGTGTTTCACCGTCGGCTTCCAGCTGGGCGAAACGCTGAAAGCGCACACGGACCTGAAAGGCAGGCAGATCAAGGACAAGGTGATCGAGCTGATGACTTCGGTCGGGATCCCCGATCCGGCCGGACGCGTGAATGCCTTCCCGCACCAGATGTCCGGTGGCCAGTGCCAGCGTGTCATGATCGCCATGGCGATTGCCTGTTCGCCGAAGCTCCTGATTGCCGACGAGCCGACCACCGCGCTTGACGTGACGATCCAGAAGCAGATCCTGGACCTCCTGGTTCAGCTGCAGCAGGAAAGCGGCATGGGGCTCATCATGATCACCCATGACATGGGCGTTGTGGCGGAGACCGCCGATCGTGTGATCGTTCAGTACAAGGGCCGGAAGATGGAAGAGGCGGATGTGCTCTCGCTCTTCGAAAGCCCGCAGAACCCGTATACCAAGGCGCTGCTGTCGGCCTTGCCGGAAAATGCCACCGGCGACCGGTTGCCGACCGTCAGCGACTTTGCCGAAGCGGGAGGTTTCTAAATGTCAGAAGATGTGATCCTCAAGGTCCGCGACCTTTACCGGACTTATGACATCAAGGGCGGCATGTTCAAGAAGGCGTCCACGCTGACGGCTGTGAAAGCCGTCAATCTGGATGTCGAACGCGGCACTACGCTGGCCGTGGTCGGTGAAAGTGGCTGTGGCAAGTCCACGCTGGCCCGCATGCTGACCATGATCGATGCGCAGTCCTCCGGCTCTATCGAGATCGACGGATTGCCGATCGACATTTCCAAGACGGGTATCTCGAAGGAAATGCGCCAGAAGGTGCAGATCGTCTTCCAGAACCCTTATGGCTCGCTCAATCCGCGCCAGAAGATCGGTCATGTTCTGGAGGAGCCGCTGCTGCTCAACACGGATATGCCGGCGGCCGAACGCAAGGACCTGGCCCTGCAGATGCTGGAGAAAGTGGGCCTGCAGCCGGAGCATTACGGCCGTTACCCGCACATGTTCTCGGGCGGCCAGCGCCAGCGTGTGGCCATTGCCCGTGCAATCATCATGAAGCCGAAGCTTCTGGTGCTCGACGAGCCGGTCTCTGCGCTCGATCTCTCCGTCCAGGCGCAGATCCTCAACCTATTGGCCGACCTCCAGGAAGAAATGAACCTCACATATGTGTTCATTTCTCACGACCTGTCTGTGGTTCGTTACATCGCCGACAAGGTGATGGTGATGTATTTCGGTGAGGTGGTGGAATACGGCACGCGGGACGAAGTCTTCGACAATCCGCAGCACGACTACACCAAGACGCTGTTTGCGGCGACACCGCGCGCGGATGTTGAAAGCATCAAGAAGCGTCTGGCTGCCAAGGCTGCCTGAAATTAGACGCTGACCGGAGCTGTCCGGTTCTGCCAAGTGGTGTAGGCTCCCGGTGAAAGCCGGGAGCCTTTTCATGTCTTTGATCACCGAGACGAACCGGAAATGGTGGCTCCTGGGAGCTGTCAGTTGCGTGCTCGGCCTGGTGCTGCTGGATGAAACCGTCGTCGGCATCGCGCTGCCGACCATCCAGAAGGAATTCGGTCTTTCCAACAATGAAGCCCACTGGGTGGTGAATGCCTATCTGCTGACCTTCGCCTGTTTCGTGGCTGTGGGCGGCAAGATTGCCGATCTGTTCGGGATCCTGCGTGTCTTTCTTGTTGGTCTGGCGCTGTTTTCGATCTGCTCGATTGCCTGCGGGTTTGCGCCGTCCGGTGCCTTCCTGATCGGGGCGAGAGCGCTACAGGGCCTTGGCGCGGCGATCATTTTCCCGATCTTCCTGGCCATGATTACCATGACCTTCAAGAAGGAGGTGCGGGGTGCTGCCATTGCCACCAGCGGTGCCGTCGGGACCACCTTTCTGGCCCTTGGCCCCCTGGTTGGCGGACTGTTTACCGACTTTCTGTCCTGGCGCTGGGTTTTCTGGATCAATCCGATTGTGGCGATCGCCGTTGCCGTCATCGTGACGCTGACCTGGCGGGACGTGAAGCGCCCGGCCGGCCGCAGGATCGACCTGCTCGGGTTGTGGCTGATTGCGACGGGCATGTTCTGTCTTGTCTACGTCCTGATGGAGGCGGACAGCCAGGGCTGGCTCGATCCGCTGATCCTGGCGAGCTTCGCCGCAGGCATAGTGTTCCTGAGTGTGTTCTGGCGCGTGGAGCGATCTCTGGAGGCGCCGCTGATCGAAGTTGATCTCTTTGCCAGCCCCGTTTTCACCGGCAGCAACCTGACCATCTTCACGGCCCAATACGCCAAGATGCCGCTGTTTGTGTTTGTCGCGCTCTATGCGCAGACAGAGCTCGGCCTCAGCCCGTTCCTGGCGGGTGTTGTGGTGATGCTGGCGCCGCTTCTCCAACCCGGAGCGGCTGTCGTTTGTGGAAGATATGCGGACAAGATCCCGAAACGGCAGCAGGTTCTGATCGGGCTCGGCATTCTGGCACTGTCCTTTCTGTGGCTTGTGGTGACGGAAGCCTTCAATGATGTCTACCTGTTTGCCCCTGGTCTGCTGGTGGCCGGCCTCGCATTTCCGTTCCTGTTCACGCCGACCCGGGCAGCCATTTCGGAGGCTTTGCCGGAACACAAGCACGGTCAGGGCGGCGGGATCGCCATGACGTCGCAGACGATCGGCGGCACTGTCGGGCTTGCTGTTTCCAGTGCGGCCTTTGCCCTTGGCGGTTATGCGCTTGTGTTCGGACTGACCGCCGTGCTGGCCGGGCTGGTATTCGGTTATGCGCTGATTGCCTTTCGCAACGTCTAGCGAAAAGTCTCTGGCTCAGGGTTGCGCTATTCGGTATTTCGAGTATTCTCGAATTATGGAAAAAGACGATGCCTTGAACGCCTTGGCAGCGCTCGGTCAGGAAACCCGCCTCGACGTCTTTCGCCTTTTGGTGAAAGCCGGAAAAGAAGGCATGTCCGCCGGTGCCATTTCAGAAGCGCTCGACGTGCGTCCAAATACCCTGTCGACCCACCTGGGCGCTCTGTCCCGTTCCGGCCTCGTGCACGCCGAACGGGACGGGCGCTCGATCTGTTACAGCGCCAGCCTGGAAACGATGCAGGTGCTGGTGACTTACCTGCTGCAGGATTGTTGCGGCGGAAATCCGGAGCTCTGCGCTCCGATCGCCAGCATGGCTGCTGGCACAGTTTGTGACACGGAAGAAACGTGCTGAGAGCACGTTCATTGGTGGGGCTCAAATTCAAATGCGTAATGTACTCATCGTCTGCACGGCCAATTCTGCGCGTTCGGTTTTAGGCGAGGCGCTGTTTCGGCATCTCGGGCAGGGGAAATTCCAATCCTTTTCAGCCGGTTCCACGCCGCGCGGATCGGTGAACCCGGATGCGCTCACCTGCCTGGAGCGGCACGGCCTTTCCTCAGACGGGTTCCGCTCAAAAAGCTGGGACGAGTTTGCTGGCCACGAGGCGCCCAAGATGGACCTGATCATCACGGTTTGCGACAGCGCAGCCGGGGAATCCTGTCCGGTCTGGCCCGGTCATCCGCTCGTTGTCCATTGGGGCATCCCGGATCCGGCGGGCGTCGAGGGGGATGACGACACCCGGGGCGCAGCTTTCGATCTTGCCTACAAACGTCTCGAGCGCCGCATCAACGCCATGCTGGCCCTTGGCGACAGTGTTTTCACCGCCGAAGACGGCAAAGCGCGGCTTAACGCCATTGGCGCGACGGCCGATACCCAGGATTAATCAAATGTCAGACTTCAGTCTCTCCCGACGTCTCACCGCCGAGGCGCTGGGAACCGCCATGCTGGTCGGCACCGTCGTTGGATCGGGCATCATGGCCGACCGCCTTTCCGATGATGTCGCCGTTTCTCTTCTTGGTAACACAATCCCGACCGGCGCGATCCTGGTGGTGCTGATCACCATTCTGGGGCCGATCTCCGGCGCCCATTTCAATCCGGCGGTGACCTTCGTGTTCTGGCTGAAGCGGGAACTTGGACTGGCGGTCGCCGGTGCCTATATCGCCTCGCAGATCCTGGGCGGCATCTGCGGTTCCCTGATTGCCCATGTGATGTTCGAGCTGCCGGTCTGGCAGGCCTCGACAACGGTGCGCACCGGCGCCGGGCAATGGGTGGCGGAAGTGGTGGCCACTTTCGGGCTTCTGGCCAGTATCCTGGCCGGCATCCGGTTCCGCGAAGCCGCCGTGCCGTGGCTGGTCGGCCTTTACATCACGGCCGCCTACTGGTTCACGGCGTCGACCTCCTTTGCCAACCCGGCCGTTGCGATCTCGCGCGCCTTCACCGACACGTTTGCCGGGATCCGTCCCGTGGATCTGCCCGGGTTTATCGTGGCGGAACTGGTGGGAGCAGCCCTGGCGCTGGTGTTGTTCTCCTGGTTGCTCACGTCTGAAAAGAAGTAAGCCCTGGACGGCAGGTTTGCTTCGCCGTGTTCAAGGAAGAGGCTCCGTCCGGAGCCTCTTTTTCATGAACCAGCGACGATGCTCGGTGGGAAAAGTGTCGGCGTCGTTTTCGAGGACGCCGAAATCGCTGTAGCCCAGCTTCAGGTAAAACGCATGCGCCGCCGGATTTGACGTGTCGAGCCAGGCGTTGGAACAACCGAGTTCCAATCCCTTTGTTTCAGCTGCTGCGACCAACTGCTTGCCAAGTCCTTTGTCACGGTGGCTGTCTTTCACCCAGAGCGTCTTGATCAGCAGCCAGCCATAGGAAGTGGCTGCCGTCAGACCCGCTACCATGTCTCCGTCCGGCAATGTCACCGACAGCACAAACGGCTCGTTGCGGCTCTGGGTGTTTGAGTGTGCGAGCGCGGCCAGCAGGTGACGCTCGATGTCTGCGGCCACGCTGTCTTCATCCCCGGCAGGAACCAACGTCACCTCGACCGACATTTTCAGCTCCCTGTCTTATTGCGGTCCGCTGACCAGAGTTGTCGCCTGCCGCCTGAGATAGAGCATCAGATTATCGGCATGTTCGCTGGCGGCCCGTTCGTCGCCGGCGGCAACAGCACGCATCACCTCCAGGTGGCTCCAGGCTGCCGGGTTAAGGTCCTCTTCGCCGAAATGACGGTACCAGAAGCGCCGGCTTTGGGTTTGCAACGGCGCCAGTGCCTTGGTGGCGAAGGGATTGCACGAGGCTTCCGCCACGACATCGTCAAAGGCCTTGTCGTGGCGCAGGTAGTCTTCGACATCCGAACGGGCGGCTGCCTCCCGCAGATCCTCCGCACAGGCCTCCAGCGTCCGGCGCTCCTCCTTGCCGGCAAGGCGCGCGGCAAGTCCTGCGACGAGTCGTTCCAGGCCGTGACGGGCTTCCAGGACTTTCAGAAAATCCGAGGGGTTCATGTCGGCAACGATGATGCCGAGGCGTGGACGGATTACAAGGAGGCCCTCCCAGCTCAGCCGCTGGATGGCTTCGCGGATCGGTGTTCGCCCGAGACCCAGCCGCTTGGTCAGACCGGCTTCCGTCACCGGTTCCCCCGGTTTCAGCCGCAGCGTGACGATTTCTTCCTCAAGTCGCAGATAGGCCTGTGCGGATTGGCTGAGGTCGCTGGACATCTGAAAAGTCGCTCATGTCTCATTTGGATGTATGGCTGATATATCAGTTGTGCGCCTGGCAGGCGAGTCTTTTGCCCTTTCATCCGTCTCGTGTGCTGGCGAGACAAAACATGGCCTTGCAGCGCCGACGGCGCTCTGAAACTGTTTGGAAGATCCAACAGCGGGAATCAGGACCAGAGGGGCAGATGAGCAAGGGACGGGTACATGTCATCGGTGCCGGGATTGTTGGTCTGGCGACGGCAGCCAGCCTCGTCCAGCGCGGGTACGAGGTGACAATTCTGGACCGGGAAGGCGTGGCAGCCGGAACCAGCCAGGGCAATGCCGCAGCTATTGCCTGGACGGATGTTGCGCCGCTGGCTTCACCCGGGCTTTGGAAGCAGGCGTTGAAATGGCTGGCAGACCCACTTGGTCCTCTGACTGTCCGCCCGGCCTATGTCTTGCAGATCCTGCCCTGGATGATGCGGTTCCTGGCGGCCTCCCGGCCTGAAAAGGTCGCCCGCAGCACGGAGGCATTGGCGGCATTGAACGGTGCCGCGCTGCCTGCCTGGGAGAATCTCTGGCGTGTTTCGGGAACCCATAACCAGGTGCGCCGCGACGGATGCCTTGAACTCTTCGATACCAGGGCGTCGCTTGAAAAGGCCCGCCGGGGCTGGGCCGAGCAACGGGACTACGGCATCGAGATCGAGGAAGCCGACCCGGCGCGACTGCGCGATCTGGAACCGGACCTGTCGGACCGGATCATCGGTGGTGCCTTCGTGCCGGGCTGGATCCAGATGGACGAGCCGAAACAGCTCTGCCTGTCGATTGCCGATTGGCTTCGGGGGCAGGGCGTCACGGTCGACATTGGCGAGGTGATGCAGCTTGAACCATCGGAGACCGGGTGCACCGTCTCACTGAAGGACGGCACGTGGTTCCAGGCAGAGCATCTGGTGATCGCCTGCGGCGCCTGGTCCAGACACCTGGCTGCGCAGCTTGGTGACCGGATCCCGCTCGACACCGAGCGGGGCTACAACATCACCGTCGCCGACCCCGGCGTTTCGGTGAGGCGCATGATCATGCTGCCAGGTCACGGATTTGTCCTGACACCTCTTTCGACCGGCCTGCGCGTTGGCGGGGCTGTTGAGTTCGGCGGTTTGAAATTGCCGCCGAACTGGCGCCGGGTTGACGCCATGGTCGCCAAGGCGCGGCTGTTTTTTCCGAAGCTGAAAACGGAGGGTGGTGAGCGCTGGATGGGTTTCCGGCCCTCCATTCCCGACAGCCTGCCGGTGATCTCACCGGCGAGTGGACACGGCCGGGTCTACTACGCCTTCGGTCACGCACATCACGGCCTGACGGAATCTGCTGTCACAGGCGAGATGATTGCCGCAATGATCGGCGGCGAGCAGCCTGTGGTTGACCCGGCGCCGTTCCGGGCCGACCGGTTTTAACGATCACAAGGAGTGAAGCGGCGGCTGGAAGGCCGCCGCTTCTGGCTCAGGGTTTCATTGCCATCTTCACGCTGATCTGCCGGGACAGGTCGTGGAAATAGGCATCGGTTTCAACAAAGCCGTAGGCGTCGTAGAACCGGCGTCCGATCCGGTTTTCCCGGAAGACTTCCACCGTGAGCGGACCTTTCTGCCTGACCGCATGGTCTACCAGGGCACGGCCGAGGCCGCGTCCATGGAACTGCGGGTCAAGAAACAGTCCGCCGATGTGATTGTCCAAAAGCGAGATGAAGCCGACAGGGGTTCCCTCGACCTCGACGACATAGGTTTCCGCCTGCGGTAGATAGGTGTCCCGGATAGCGCTGGCCGCCATGTCGTGAAACGCATCGCTCAAGAACGGATGGGCGAATTCGCTGGCTGTGCGCCAGACGCGAAGGATCCGGTCAGCGTCTTCGCTGACATAGGGTCTGATCATTTTGGATACTATTGTCCTGTTCCGATCATGAGGCATGATCGGGTGTTGTTCTTCCAGTACGGCAAAGGCATCCCGGATGCAGGAAGCGGCTTTGCGAGGGGCGCCGACGGGCGCCCGAGAAGTCAGGACATAAAATCTCCGAGTTGAACGGACGCGGCTTTACCACGGCTCGGCGCCTCTCGCCAAGCTACCTTCCTTCGTTTTTCGGCAGCTCTTGTCTCAAATCCCCTGCATGGGGGACTTGCGCTGTTCGCGATAGGCCTGGTCGAGGCGCAGCGTGACAAAGGCAAAGATCACCCAGCTCAGGTGAAAGACCAGACCGGCAAGCATGACAAGTGCACCGGGAATGGGGCCGATGGACGCGCGTTCAAACGCCTGGGAAAGACTGATCAGCGGCTCGGGGTGGATGGCAATCTTGCCGTAATAGGCAACGGCCTGGATGGCGAGAATCCAGGAATAGTTGGAGCGGAGCCGCCGTCCGGCGGCCCGTACCAGGCTGATATGGTAATGCGGCATCTCGTAGTCATCGGCGAGCATCCTGCTCCACGCGCCGGACCACGGCACTTTCCGTCCGTTGAGGATCGGTGCGTAAAGATCCGACTCCATGAGACGGGCCCGGGCCCGGAACATGTTGTAGTAGCGGTACCGCCGCGCCTCGAAAATCAGGAAGACGGTCACGAGCAGTCCGACCAGCACCATCGGAAGCGGCGAGGCGTCCTTGTTGGAGAAGGTGGCCGACAGGGCAATGCCGGTGGTGACCACGGCCCAGTTGGTGGTGTTGTCGAGGCGGGTGCGCCAATGGGTGCTGCGGAACACTTCTGCGCGGTATAAATGCGCAAGCGCACCCAGTGTGCCGGACTCGATGTCCTGTTTCGGCCAGTCCTTGTCGGGGCGTTCCTCCGTCATGCCCTTAGCCTCGCATCAGCTGATTTTAGAAAAGCTTAAAAGCAAAGCCGCGCGTGGTCGAGCCTTGTGGAAACAACCTGTTGGGTGTGGCGTTTGCATTCCTCTTGAAAGTGTCCGATACCGCCAAGACTGACAGGAATGAGACAGGCCAAATGACAGAAACGAAGAGCACGATTTCGCGTGCAGTCGCAGCAATCGTCGCCAGTCGTGGCATGACGCTGGCTTATCTCTGCTTCGTTTTCCTGATTGGTGTTCTCCAGTCCCGGGAGGCCGAAGACACCGGGTTTTCACTTGAAACCGGTCTGACAATTGGCGAGGCCTTTGCTGAAGCAGGTTTGCTTTATGTGTATTGCCTGTTCCTGCTCGGGATTGAGCGTACTTCAGCCGAAACGAGGAAAAGCGTTTGGCAATTTACCGCCCGTTACGTGTTGCTCATCTTCATGCCGTTCTATCTGATCAGTTTTGCTGCCGTTTTCGGCGTGATCTACGCAATGTCATCTCTGTTGACGCCCCTGGAAGGCACGCTTGTGCTGCTTCTGCCCATCATGGTGACAAGTTATCTCCTTCTGTTGCTGGGATTTGGCACAGCACTCCCCTCAAAGCTTGTGGGAACACAGGCTGGCATAAGTGAAGCCTTGCGCCGGGGGTGGCGTCAGTTCCGGTATCAATTTCCACGTCTTTTGGTTGGAGTGGTCGCGTTGAACCTGTTAGCTGTGGCCGTTCAGTTTCTAGCGGAAGGGTTCGCGATCAATCCCGCACCTGTGTCTTCCGAGGATGGTTTCGATCTGCCGGGATCGCTTATTCACCTGGGTGTGCGTTGCATTGATATGTTGGCGTTGGCGGTGCTTTCGGTGGTTGTTTGCGAAGCCTATCTGAGAGACTTGCGCGCCCAGGGGGAATTGATTTCAAAGGACGTTGAAGTGTTCTCGTGAAGGTGATTTGCCCCGGATTGAGCGGGTACGCTCCAGACACTTGGGTTGGTTTAGAAACGCAGCTCATTGGCTTCTGCGACTTGCCGGAACCCCTGTTTTGAAAACACAAAGATAAGCAGTGCAGCCATTGCCGGCGCAGCAAATACCAGAAACGCCAATTGCAATCCGACGAGATTGGCGACAAAACCGCTTAAGCTGGCCCCAATGAAAAATCCACTCCAGCCGATCCAGCGATAGGCGGCGACCACGCGCCCGAGTGAGCTCGCCGGGATGGTCGATTGCTGATGGGTGGCAATGGAAATGGCCCAGGTCACGCCGCCGATGCCGGCAAGGAAAGAAGTGGCCAGGACAGGCCAGAGCCCGAAACCGGCTGCCGGCACCAGCACGAATATGAGAGTTGCGACCGGGTCCAGGAGACGGGTTCTGCCATCACCCAGACGGCTCCGCAGCCAGCGATAGCAGGTAGCGCCCAGGAGTGAGCCGCAGCCCATGGCCGTCATGACATAACCAATGCCGGCAGTGCCGATGTTCAGGAAATTCTCGGACAGCGCATAGGGCACGATCAAGGTCATCCAGGCCCCCCAGGAAACGGACATCAGCGCGAGAAGAAGTGTCAGCCCTCGCTGATCCGGGCTGGCCCACAAGAGATGCGCGCCTTCCAGAAAACCGGCGAAGCCTTTCTGTCCGGAACGCGTCATGCGCTGCGGTTTCGGCAGGGCCAGGAAGCTGACCGCGACCGCAACAAAAGCCACGAGGAACACCGAGAAGGGACTGATACCCAGGAGAAGTGCAATCAGCAGCGGTGCCAGGAGCGTGGCGAAAACAGTTTTCACCCCTTGCAGCAGACTGTTGCCGTCATGAAAGCGGTCTCGGTCAACCAGATCCGGCAAGATGGTCTGGCCCGCAGTCTCTGTCAGCACTTCGCCGATGCCGACCAGGAGGCCAAGGCCGCACAGGAGCAGGACCGGGCTGGCGTCCTGTCCCGCCAGACTCAGCAAGGCGGCTGCAGCAAAGCCCGCTGCAAACAGACCGGACCAGAAACCGGCGATCCTGCCGAACCTGTCCAGGACCCAGCCGGCCGTCAGGCCGAAGAGCGGCCACGCCGCGGCAATGGCGCCGGCAACCAGCCCAACCTTCGCCGGGGAACAGCCAAGTGTGCCAGACAGTGTCGGCAGGGCGATCTTCATCAGCGTGATGCCGAGGCCGGATGCTGCCATGGCGACTGTCATGCGGAATAGAGACTGATTGCAAGGGTTCATTTGTAAGCGCCTTTTTGTATAATGGCGCTTACTAGCATGGATGAGCATGGTTGGTAATCAGATAAAATGAAAATATTGCTTACAATGGATGGGCTGGGTGAAGCGGCGGCCTTCGCGATTGACTTCGTGAACACCTTCGATCCGATGCGAGAGCCAGTGGACCTGCTGGTGGATCACGAGAAGACGGCGCGGTTCCTCGGCGGGTATCTTGAGGAAGGTGAGGTTACGGAAGAGATCGGATCGGCTCTCGTCACACACCGGGACCAATTGCGGGCAGCGTTCAAGGCGGCAGCAGAAGGTGAGCGCCTCCCGGGATCGCAGCAGGCGCAACTTGCGGGGATACCGGAGGTGACCTGGACAATGTCCCTATCGGAAGACGGCGCGCCAGTTCTGCAGATCGACCGGAACATCCCTGTGGTTCAGCGCCTGGAAGCCTGGAGCACGCTCGGCTTCCTGGCTCTTGCAAAACATGCGCCGGACCGCATTCGGGTCTGCCAGTCCGCTCCGTGCGAGGAAATCTTCCAGGATCAAACCAAGGCGGGGCGCCAGAAATTCTGCTCCAAACGCTGCAACACCAGGTTCAACGTGGCTCAACACCGTTTGAGAGAACGGGTAGAGCGGTCACGTCCGGTCAAGTGATGCCGGGCCGGCACTACCTGTTTGCAAACAGGTGCAAAAGGTGATTATTGGCAAAATTATCAATTTCATGGTGGTGACTTGAACCGCGACAAGGGACTGTTTGGGCAAACGTTCGAAACGTTGTTTGCACTCCGAAACCTCGCTCTGGCGTATTTTGTGGTCTACAGCGCGATTTCGATCGTTGATACCTGGTATGAAGACAGCTGGGAAACACTTGCCGCAATTGCAATTGTCGGGGCGGTGTTCAATTTCTTCTTTCTCTGCCGGTTGCTCGGCATCCCAAGGGAACGGCAAGGTTGGCGTTTGTTCGCCGGCTATGCGCCCTGGCACGTGCTGTTGCTCTATGTTGCCGGTTTCGCCGGTCTCCATTTTCTGGAGTGGGTATTTGACCCGCTGATTGCGCAAGCTGAAGAAAACCCGCTGCTGCTGCTGGGGTACCTCCTGTGCGCCCTTTTGCTGATTCTTTTTCCACCCGTTCTGTGTGGAACGGTGTTGCCGGCAAGGCTTCTTCGCCTGCAGGAAGCTGTCTTCAGGGGAGTGCGTCAATCCGGTTATCTGCTGCCAAGGATCATCGGCGTTTTTCTGCCGATTCTCATTTTTGAAGCTGCGCTGGCCGCAAGTGTCTATCTGACCGGCCCCGAGACCCTGCCGGTGACACCCTCCGGGCATATCAGTTCATTCAGTCTCGTCAGTCTTCTTCTGTCAAACCTTATCGGCCTGCTTGCGGAGGCTGTGTTCATGGTGATCACAGCCAACACTTATCTGAAAGATCTGCGGGAACGCGGTGAGCTTCCCGCCGTGGATGCGGACGTTTTTTCCTAGGTCACTTCCGCTTCTTGTTCATGGCCGCGGCCAGGGCTGCCGCCATGGCATTGTTGCCGCCATCGCCACCGGATCCTTTTGGCGCCTCGCCCTTGCCGCCACGCGGTCCCGAGCCGCCGGGACCACGTCCACCCGGGCCCTTGCTTCCCGGACCGCCCGGTCCGCGGCCACCGCGATCCTGCTGGCCCCGTTCGCGCTGACCCTGGTAGTCGGCCTGGGATTTCATGGTCATGGAAATGCGCTTGCGCGGCACGTCCACCTCCAGGATGGTCACCTTGACGATGTCTCCGGCCTTGACGATCTTGTGCGGGTCGTCGACGAAACGGTCTGCGAGCTGCGAGACATGCACCAGCCCGTCCTGGTGTACGCCGACATCGACAAAGGCGCCGAAATTGGTGACGTTGGTGACCGTGCCTTCCAGCTTCATGCCGGGTTTCAGGTCCTTGATCTCCTCGACACCGTCCTGGAGCGCCGCCGTCTTGAATTCCGGGCGCGGGTCACGGCCGGGCTTTTCCAGTTCCGACAGGATATCCTTCACCGTCGGCAGGCCGAAAGTGTCGTCGGTGAATTCAGCCGGGTCGAGGCCGCTCAGAAGTGAAGCGTCGCCCATGATCTGGCGCAGGTCCCGGCCGCAGGCTTTCACGATGCGCTTGGCCAGCGGGTAGGCCTCCGGGTGCACAGAGGAGGCGTCCAGCGGTTCCTTGCCGTCGGTGATGCGCAGGAAACCTGCGCAGAGTTCAAAGGCCTTGGCGCCGAGACGTGGCACGTCCTTCAGCTGCGAGCGCTTTTCGAAGCGGCCGATGGAGTCCCGGTGTTCGACGACCGCCTTGGCAAGGCTGTCGGAAAGACCGGAGATGCGCGACAGCAGGGCCGGGGAAGCGGTGTTGAGATCGACGCCGACGGCGTTCACCGCGTCTTCGACAACGGCATCCAGCGCGCGGGCAAGCTTGCTCTGGTTGACGTCGTGCTGATACTGGCCGACGCCGATGGATTTCGGTTCGATCTTGACCAGTTCGGCCAGTGGATCCTGCAGACGCCGGGCAATCGACGCTGCGCCGCGCAGGGAGACATCGATATCCGGCATTTCCCTTGCCGCCAGTTCGGATGCGGAATAGACCGAGGCACCGGCCTCGTTGACGATCACCTTCACCGGGCGCTGAGCGGACGGAATGTCTGAGAGTACATCGCCGGCCAGTTTATCGGTCTCGCGGCTGGCCGTGCCGTTGCCGATGGCGATCAGGCCGACCTTGTGCTTGGCGATCAGTGCCATGAGCGTTGCCCTGGAACCGGTCAAATCGTTCCGCGGCTGAAACGGATAGATGGTTGCTGTGTCGACAAGCTTGCCGGTTTCGTCGACCACGGCCACCTTGACACCCGTGCGAATGCCCGGGTCAAGGCCAAGCGTCGCCCTGGCGCCGGCCGGAGCGGCGAGCAGAAGGTCCTTGAGGTTGCGGGCAAAGACCTGGATTGCCTCTTCTTCGGCCTTGTCTCGCAAGACCCCCATCAGGTCGAGTTCCAGATGAAGCGCGAGTTTCACCTTCCAGGCAAAGCGGGCCGCTTCCATCAGCCACTTGTCTGCCGGCCGGCCACGATCGGCTATCCCGTATGTGTCGGCGACCATCCTGACGGCCGGGAGCACCGGTGAAACGTCATCGTCATCGACCGTCAGGTCGACGGAGAGAATGCCTTCGTTGCGTCCACGAAAGAGGGCAAGCGCCCGGTGGCTGGGGATCTTCGACCATTTTTCCGAATAGTCGAAATAGTCGGTGAATTTGGCGCCCTTGTCGGCCATGCCGTCAATCAGTTTCGACTGCACGACGCCGCGCTCCTCGACATGACGGCGCAGCCGGCCGACCAGCTCGGCGTTCTCGGCAAAGCGTTCCATCAGGATCTGGCGGGCCCCGTCGAGAGCCGCCTTGGTGTCGGCAATGCCCTTGCCGTCATCGAAAAAGGCCTTCGCTTCCGTTTCCGGGTCCCTTGAGGGATCGGACAGGAGCAGGTCCGCCAGTGGTTCCAGGCCGGCCTCGCGGGCGATCTGGGCTTTCGTGCGGCGCTTTTTCTTGAACGGCAGATAGATGTCTTCCAGCTGGGACTTGGTCTCTGCGGCCTGTATGCTGTTCGTCAGATCGTCGGTGAGCTTGCCCTGCTCTTCGATCGACTTTGTAATGGCAACGCGTCTGTCCTCAAGCTCCCGAAGGTAGATCAGGCGCTCTTCCAGTTTGCGCAGCTGGCTGTCATCCAGGCCGCCGGTGGCTTCCTTGCGGTAGCGGGCGATGAAGGGCACGGTCGAACCTTCATCGAGCATCTGAACGGTGGCGTTGACCTGACCGGCCTTGCAGCCGATTTCGTTCGCTATCCGGTGTGCGATGCGCAGCGCCGTTTCGGCGCCGGCAGGTGCCTTGGTGGCAGGAAGGGTGGTGTCAGAGGTGGGAACACTTGCCATTTACGAAGGTGCTTTCGCTACTGAAAATCCGAGCCGCGAAGATAAGCCGCCTCAATCGGGTGGAAAAGAGACCAGAGGGCTCCTTCCACCATCATTTCGGAAATCGCTCGATTCAGTAAGGTTTTCTTCCGTTCTCAAACCCGACCTGAAACCGGATCGTCTGAATTGCACAACCGCATGCAATTTGGTACGCGCTTATGGGTTGAATCTGCCGTTTTTGTGTACGTGCTGCAATAAAATGCGTATTCTGCGTTCAAAAGGACACGCTATCCTTTTGACAAAATACCGTGTTTGATTTCGCATCATGCAGATCCGAGCCGCGATGGCGGCGTAGCTCAGGCGCCGGGTAAGTGGGCACCCGCAGGACTTGGGCGGACGGTTTGTTATAGGGAGGACAGACCGATGGCCCGTGGCCGACCGAGAAAAGTGAGTACCAAGGACGCGCTTCATTCCGTGATGGTGGCCTTCTGGCAGAACGGCTATTCGGGCACCTCCATGAGCGATCTGGCGGAAGCCTCCGGAATGGCCAAGCCAGGCCTCTATGCAGCCTTTGGCGACAAGGAAGCGCTGTTTGAAAAGGCGCTGCTCCATTACTTCGAAACCTATGGCGGACCGGTCTTTGCCAGGCTGAACCTTGCAAGCAAGGATGTTGTCAGCGACTTCCGCGATTTCCTCGGCGCCATTGCCGACCTGACGCTCGACCGGAACACGCCGGCGGGCTGTTTCCTGGTCAATGCGCTGGTGGACTGCACCTACGGACCGGAACGTCACCAGGAGGTGGTCACCGGCTTGCGCGAGTCGCGGTTCAACGCGATCCGGGACCGCTTGCTGAAAGCCGCAGACGCTGGTGAGCTTCGCGATGACGCGGATATCGACCGCGCGGCGACCTTCCTCGACGGACAGTTTTCGGCAATCGCGCTTCTTGGCCGCAGTGGCATCAGCGAGCCCGAGCTGAAGACCTTTGTCGAGACCGGCCTGCAATCCCTGCCGGTGCGGGACGAGCTGGCCGGGTTTTCCGACAGCGCCTTGAATTCGCCTATCTTACGACAGTAATCCGCTCGGCCGCCCGGGTGACGGCCGTATAGAGCCAGCGGCTCTTGTGTTCGCGAAACGCCCAGCTTTCGTCGAACAGGACGACGCTGTCCCATTGTGAGCCCTGGGCCTTGTGCACGGTGAGCGCATAACCGTAGTCGAATTCGTCGGCCTTGCGCCGGATGGTATAGGGTATGGCCTCGGCGCCATCCTCGAACATGGCCGGCAGCACCTTTACCTTCACGGCCGTCCGCGAAAGTTCGTCCTCCGACACAACATCGAAACGAAGCGTGTTGCCACGCGGCGGTCGTAGCCGCTTGACCGTCCAGAGACCGCCATTGAGCAATCCCTTGGTCTTGTCATTGCGCAGGCAGACGAGTTTGTCACCGACAGCCGGCATCGGCGTGTCGAATTCCTTCAGCTCCCGGATGCGTCCGTTATAGAGCCGGCGGGTCTTGTTGGTTCCGACCAGCACCTGGTCGGCGTCCAGGATCTGGTCCTTGTCGATCTCGCGCCGGTGAATGACCTTGCTCTCGCCAAAGACGCCATAATCGAGCTGGCCGCCGTCCCGGATGGTCATGGACATGCGCACGATCGGATTGTCCTGAGCCTGCCGGTGAACCTCGGTCAGCATCACATCCGGTTCGGCTTCGGTAAAATAGCCTCCGCCCTTGACCGGTGGCAACTGGGCAGGGTCGCCCAGGACAAGCACCGGCGTGCCGAAGGACAGAAGATCCTTGCCGAGCTCTTCGTCGACCATCGAACATTCGTCGATGACGATCAGGCTCGCCGTGGCCGCTGCGCTGTCGCGCTTGATGGCGAATTGCGGTCCGCTGTCCTCCTCATCGTCATCGAGCTCTTCTTCCTCCTTGGCGGAGCGCGGACGGTAGATCAGCGAATGGATCGTCCCGGCATCCTCACAGCCCTTCTGGCGCAGAACATGGGCTGCCTTGCCAGTGAAAGCACCAAAGCACACGTCCCCGTCGATGCCTTCGGCGAGATGACGTGCAAGCGTGGTCTTGCCGGTGCCTGCGTAGCCAAACAGGCGGAACACCTGACGGTCGCCGCGCTTCAGCCAGTCGGCGGTTTGCTGCAGGGCGTCATCTTGTTGCGGGGACCAGGCCACGGAGAAGCTCCTTCGGGATCAGACCCGGTTGCTTACCCTGAAATGTGCGATTCGACCACGGTGGATTTCCGGTTCCCGGCGGTCGGGTCACCCCAGCACGGAGAAGGAACTTTCTTTCGTCAATTCCCGCTTTCTGGAGAAGGTCGCCGTGTTGAGGGCATGGTCGACATGGCTGAGACGGAACTGCAAGGGCGCGTTGTCCTGGTCGCCGCCGTCTTCGCAGTAGGAGATGAGATCGGTCATCAGGCGGCCTGCAACCGGCGCGTTCTTGAACTGGTTGCCGCTGGTGCCGATGGCCAGGTAATAGCCGTCGACATCGGTGCGGTCATAGACCGGCAGCCAGTCGTCGGTGGCATCATAAAGATCGGCAATGCCGACCGGATGCTGCGAAACGCCAAGCTCGGGCAGGCGCTGCGAATAGCGATAGGCATAGGCCAGCGCGCGATCGGTGAGGTCGCGCGCAAAGTTGTCCGGGTTTTCCTCGATATGGACGTCGCAGGCCGGGTTCTGGCTGCCGATCATCAGCTGGCCGCCGCTGCCGGGTTTGACATAGACCGCAATGTCGTTGTCGGAGACAATCAGTCCTTCCCGGGAATAACCGAGGCGTTCCGGTGGCTTGATCTGCACCACTTCCTGCCGTAGCGGGCGATGGCCGATCCTGATGCCGGGATCGCCTTCAAGCAGCGCGTTCACCTTGCCGGAATGCGGCCCGGCGACATTGATCACGATACCGCCCGGAACATGCGTTCCGTCTGCGCACGAGACACCGGTTACCCGGTTGTCCTGGACGGGAATGGCCGTGACCCTGGTGTTGAAGCGGAACTCCGCGCCCAGGCGTGCAGCAGCGTCCTTGAGGTTTCGTGCGGCGATCTGCGGGTCGTCCACATAACCGCTCCAGGGAAAATAGACCCCGCCGTCAAGCACGCCGCCAGTTGGCGTGCCGAAGTCGTCGTCCTCCATGGTCTTGGCAGGTGCATAGCAGGTAAGGTCATAACCGGGCAGCTCTTCCTGGATTTTCTCCGCCCCCCAGTGTTCGTAGGGAATGCCAAGCCGGTCGGCATGTTCCAGCACGTGTTTCTGATAATTGTCCGCGGCCGTCTTCATGACCAGCGTGCCGGTTTCAACAAAGCGTGCAAGGCCTTCCTCGGTATCGGCCCCGATCGTCTGCTGCCAGGCTTTCCAGTCATGATAGCCTTCCAGGGCCATCGCGGTGCCGTCGAGCGTGGAATAATAGGTCCGGATGACGGCGGCAGAGGAAGAGGTCGATCCATAGCCGGCTGCCGGCAGGGCATCGACATTCAGGGTCTTGTAACCCTTGCGAGAAAGGGACAGGGCAACGGCGCAGCCAATGATACCGGCACCGATGATGATGACGTCATAGCGGGCAGGGGAGGCGTTTGGTGCAGCCATTGCAGGTTTCCTTTTGACTTTTGGTCCAAGAACAAAAGACGCGCCGGTCTTTGTCTACCGTTAAAACCGCCACTCGGTGTTCAGATCCGGCCATGGCGGTTAGAAAAACTACGAGAATGAAGATAATTTTCTTCAACTATTTAACTTTGTCACCAATATGGTGAATTTGGTAACCTGTGCAGAATTTGTTCCCAAGTCTCAAATTGAAGCCTGAGATTCTCTTCCGCATAGTGGAGGCGTTCTCGGTTTTTACCGCTATTTCAACAATTTGGAGACTTTCGTGCTGCGCGCAAACTTCTGCGAATGGCCGACGCTGGCGCTGATATTGGCCACGTCGGCAACTTGGATGCTGTTGATTGGATTATACGGCGAACTTGGCCCCTGGGTGGTTTGTCCCTTGGCCGTGCTCACGGTAACGCTGCAATCCTCCCTGCAACATGAAGTGCTGCATGGGCACCCGACCCGCAATCCGGCGGTCAACGAGGCGCTCGTCTATTGCTCGCTCGGTCTCTGGATTCCCTATCGCCGGTTCAAGTCGCTGCATCTGCGTCATCACAACAATGACCGCCTCACTGATCCTTACGATGATCCGGAAAGTTTCTATCTGGCATGGCGCGACTGGCAGAGCCTGCCACGGCCGATCAAATTCGTCCTGACGCTCAACAATTCCCTGCTCGGGCGTCTGTTGATCGGTCCGGCGGTGTCCATGGTCGGTTTTCTGGGAGCGGAAATCCGGATGATGCTGGCCGGAGACCGTGTGGTCATGCGGGCCTGGTTGCACCACATAGCCGGCGCGGTGCCGGTGGTGCTCTTCGTGACACTTGTTGGCGGCATGCCGCTCTGGTTCTATCTTCTGACCGTCGCCTATCCGGCCATGAGCCTGTTGATGCTGCGCACCTTTGCCGAACACCGGGCCCACGAAAATGCCGAAGCCCGGTCGATCATCGTGGAGTTCTGCCCGCTGTTTTCACTTCTGTTCCTGAACAACAACCTGCATGTCGTCCACCATGCCAATCCGAGAACGGCCTGGTACAAGCTGCCGGGGATCTATCGCAGCAATCGGGACGACTGGCAGAAACGCAATGAAGGTTATGTCTTCGCGAGCTATTTCGCTCTGGCGACGCGGTATTTCTTCAAAGTGAAAGAACCTGTGGCCCACCCGCTCAGGCACACGCCGGCTCAGGCGGGCAACGTACCGGAAAGGGTGGCGTCTTGACGGATAGTCCCTTTTTGCAAGTCCGGCTGCCGATGTATGACTGGCCGGAAGTGCGGGATGCCACGGCGGAACTTGAAAGCGCGCTGCAAGGCGCGCTTTCCGGCGTTCTGGGGCTGGCTCCCGGAGATCTGCGGGCCTGGCCGGTGACCGATGATCTTGAAGCGGTCTGGCGGCATCCGGATCTGCTGCTGACCCAGACCTGCGGTTATCCATTGAGCCACGCGCTGGACGGCAGGGTACGGGTGCTGGGCGCGCCGGTTTATGATGCCGAGGGCTGTGACGGTCCGCGGTATTGCAGCCATCTTGTGGTGCACAGTGACAGCCGGTTTCAAAGCCTGGATGAGTTGCGCGGGCGGCGGGCGGTCTTTAACGGATCGGACAGCCAGTCCGGCATGAATGCCTTTCGGCATGCGGTGGCGCAGCTGACATCCGGCCGCGTGTTCTTTTCCGATCTCGTGCAAAGCGGCAGCCATCTCGGGTCGATGAAAGCCGTCGCAGCCGGTGAGGCGGATGTTGCCTGTATCGATGCGGTCTGCTGGTCACTCGCCCGCCAGGAACTTCCCGAACTGACAGCTTCCTTGCGCGCAATCGGGCAGACGGCGAGCGTGCCCGGCCTGCCGTTCATTACATCGCTTCGCTTCTCCGATGCTGAAGCGGATTTGATTGCGGACACGGTTGGAGAGGTTCTGACAGGGCCTGAAACGGCAAAAAGCCGCGAGCGCCTGGGCATTCGCGGCTTTTCAAAACTCAATGTCAGCGACTATTCCGGTATCCTGGCCATGGAAAGCCAGGCGGCTGCGCTGGGATATCCGGAGCTGGCCTGACGGCCAGCTGATCCGGTTCAGCGACCGGTTTTCCGGACTGTTGCGGTTTCACGCAGGCGCAGCGCCTGGTTCATGCGGGCCAGTTCTGCAGCGGAATGGCCGGAGACAACACCCATGAGGTTGGTGCCGAGTGCTTGTGCAAGATAGGTCATGGCGTTCCCAATCCTGATTGTTCGATTGTGAGTAAAACTGCGGTCCACTGCTTTAATTTCAGGCCGCTTGCCCCTTATATGTGCGTTTCTTGCCTTTCAATCAATCGAATAGTATTCATCTATTGGTTCAATTTTTTTGAACTGAGCGCCGGAGGCCCCTTCAGATGCAAAAATTGCCGGGAACAGGCATTCCGCTGATCGATCTCGAACTCTACCGAACCTTTGTAGTGATTGCGGAAACGTCAAGTTTTACAAAGGCTTCCGAGCTGGTTGGGCGAACGCCATCGGCCGTCTCCATGCAGATTAAGAAACTGGAAACCATCCTGGGACTTGCAGTCTTTGCAAGGGAGGGTCGCACGGTGCGCTTAACTCCTGAAGGCGAAGCGCTTTTGGGATATGCCCGCCGGATCCTGATGCTGAACGAAGAAGCGGTCGGTCTGTTCCTGTCGCCGGCCGTTGAAGGCGAGGTGAGATTCGGGGCGCCGTCCGATTTCGGGACGCGATTTCTGCCCAATATCCTGTCGCGTTTCGCACGCTCTCATCCCGGTGTGAATGTCGATGTGCATCTGGATGGCAGTCCGGTGCTGGATGAAAAGATCCGGAAGGGGGAACTGGACCTTGCCCTCTTTACGGCCCGGCCGGATACCGGTCTCGCCAAGGGCGGCGAGATCGTTTTCACCGAGCCGCTGGTCTGGGTCGGCCTTGAAGGCGGCATCGCCTATGAGCGCGATCCCTTGCCCCTTGCGGTCTCAACGCCCGGCTGCCCCTGGCGCCGGGCTGCGCGGATCGCGCTCGACGATGCCCAGAAGCCCTACCGGATTTCCTATACGAGTTTTCACAGCGCCGGACAGGAAGCGGCCCTTCTGGCCGATCTCGCGGTCGCGCCCTTTCCGGCAAGCGTGATTGAAACCCCGCTTCAGGTGCTGGACGAGCGTCACGGGCTTCCGGAAATCGGCGACTATCACATTGTCATGCGCGAGCGCGCCAAGGCCGGCAAGGCAACCCATGCCTTTGCCCAGCATGTCGAGGAGTGTTTCAAGGAACTTGGCTATGGCATGACCGCCTGACGGTCAGCGCGTGAACACGGCCTTCTTCTGAGAGAAATAGTCCTTGGTGAAATCGGCAAAGGCCCGGACCCTGGCAACGCGCCTCAAGTCGCCGTGGTAGAGGATCCAGATGTCATAGCCGCTCTGAACCGGAATTCCCGGTATGCGGACAATGCGGGGGTCGGCATCACCGGCAAAGGCCGGCACCTTGATGAGACCCAGGCCGTGCGCGGCTGCTTCGATCTGCATGGAAACTTCGGGCAGGACATGGCGCACGGCGGCTTTCGGAAACGGGCTCGTGGCTACCCAGTCCTGATGTTCGCTCCAGGCGATCCAGTGTGCCCCTTCTCCGCGGGAGCGAGCGAGTTCCGGATGGCGCTCCAAATAGGCAGGGGCGGCGTAGACAGCCTGGACGAATGTCACCAGCTTGCGCCCATAGACGTCCTCATCGACTTCGCGGGCAACGCGCAGGGAAACATCCGCTTCGTGGCGGCTCAGGTTCGAGATCCGGTTGGTGGCGATCGTGTGAACCGAGATCTCCGGATAGGCTTCTGCAAATCCACACAACATGTCGGCCAGAAGGCCATGTGACAGCGCGGGCGGCAGGCTCAGGCGGATGACGCCGGAGGGTTTGAGATCCAGACCGGACAGCTTGCGGGCGATGCTGCTGACCTGCATTTCCATGTCCTCAGCAGGCTCGATCAGGCTTTCTCCTGATGCGGTCAGCTGTAATCCGCCTGTCGTTCGGTCGAAAATGCGGGTGCCGAGATCCCGTTCAAGCGCGGAGACCGCTCGGTGGACGGTGCCGTGATTGACGCCGAGTTTTTCCGCCGCCTTGCGAAAACTGCCGGTGCGCATGGCGATTAGAAAAATGCGCAGGTGATCCCAGTCGAGGGTCTGTTTCATGACAGATACCGTTGCAGCTCAAAGGTTTGGGTGGGTGGATTGTTTTTTATCCACTCCGGCCAGAATGAGCGTATTCCTTAGTGAAAATCAATCCACCACCTTGGGGAAAGGCGGAGGTCCGCCGGCTCCAATTGATTGTGTGATGGATTGATGATGACCAAAAGTTCTGACCTTGAAACGAACCGGCGCGGATTGCTGAAAGGCGTCGTGGCAGGCGCCGCCGCAGCAACGCTCGCGCCCTCGGCAGCCGCTCGGGCCCAGACGCCTGATGCCGCAGCGAACGCACCCTACGGCGTTCCGATTTCACCGGACTTCCCTTTCACCAAGAAGCAGGCTTCGGTGAAGGGGTCGACGATCAGCTATGTCGACGAAGGCGATGGACAGCCTGTCGTCTACCTGCATGGCAACCCGACGTCGTCCTATCTCTGGCGCAACATCATTCCGCATCTGCCGGAAGGCCACCGGGCCATCGCGCCGGATCTGATCGGCATGGGCGACAGCGGCAAGCCGGACATTGACTACACTTTTGCCGACCATGCGGCCTATCTTGATGCTTTTCTGGATCAGCTGGATTTGAAGAACGCGATCCTGGTGGTGCATGACTGGGGCTCGGCGCTTGGCATGCGCTACGCGCGGCGCAATCCGGAACGGATCGCCGGTCTTGTCTTCATGGAAGCCATCGTGCCGCCCGCCATGCCGGCACCGTCCTACGAAGCGATGCCGGAGCCGATCGCGGACTTCTTTCGTTTGATGCACACCGACGAAGGCGCAGAGCTGGTGCTGCAAAAGAACTTCTTCGTTGAGGAAGTGCTGCCCAGTCTCGGTGTCATGCGCGAAATGACGAAGGCTGAGATGGACGCCTATCGCAAGCCGTTTCCGACGCCGGCAAGCCGGAAGCCGGTTCTGGCCTGGCCACGCGAAGTGCCGATTGCCGGAAAGCCGGCCGATGTGGTTCAGGAAGTGACGGAAAATGGGGCTTGGCTGCTGTCCAGCCAGATCCCGAAGCTGATGTTTTTTGGCGAGCCGGGGGCGATCGCTCCGAAACCCGTCGTCGACTATCTCGCAGCGAATGTGCCGAACCTGGAAGTTCGCTTCGTCGGGGCGGGCACGCATTTCCTGCAGGAAGATCATCCGCATGTCATCGGCCAGGGGATTGCCGACTGGTTGCGCCGTCTTTGACGTTCACTGAGGAGGAAAACATCATGGCCGAACTTGTTGTGGCGCAGACCGTCAAGGCACCGCTCGCCGAGCTCTGGCGGAGCTGGGACCGGTTTGACGAAATCTACCGGTTCAATCCGGTGATCAACCAATCACCGTTGCTGCCCAGGAGTACGGCAACCGGCCTCGGTGCCGAGCGGGTGTGCAAGCATGTCGACGGCAAGACGTTTCTGAAAGAGCGGATCATCGGCTATCAGCCCGAAGAGCATATTGTGGTCGACATCTTCGAAGCGAATGTCCCGCTCAAGCAAGCAAGGGTGACACTCGATTTCGAGGCTCTTTCAGCCATTGAAAGCCGTGTCACCATGCGTTTCAGCTTCACGCCCAAGTTTGGTTTGCTTGGGCGGCTGATGATCCCGCTGATGAAATCCCAGTTCCGCAAGAACCTCGCCGGCCTGCTCGCAGCCAATGCGGATTTCGTCGAGAACGGTGTCGAGACCCATCCGAAGATGGCGGCATGAAACACCTTCGCTAGAGATCTGCAAGGTCCCGGTCTCTGGTCCGGGGCCTTGTGGTGCCGCCTCGTGTCCTTGACGTGTTAACCATGTTTTGGCTTTCCGGGGATGGTTGGCAGCTGGTGACTGGCGCAAAAGTTAACGAGCGGTTACGATTCATGGTAAATGAACCGTTAACAGCGAGACGCGTCATGAAAACCATCTGCAAAACCCTGCTGGCTGCAACCGGCCTCAGCCTGATGGCAAGCGGTGCAGCCCTTGCAGGCGATACCACGCGCATCCTGCATGACGAGCCCTATGGGGCCATCGTCACCAAGGAAGCCGGCGTGCTGGTGTTCCGCGGTCTGCCGCCGACCCGCAAGGTGGTCGTCAATCCGGGCGGTAAAACCCCACTTGAGTTGAAACAGACCGAAGTCAACGAAACCAACGTGGTCGTTGTTACGCAAAGCGACTATGTGCGCAGCCTTGGCGCCAAGATCCTTCGTCTGAAATAGGCTTTCCCGATAGCTCTCGATTGTCACCCCGGACAAGCGCGGCGCAGATCCGGGGGGCAGGACTCCGGGCAGGCAGATGAGCGCATTGCGGCAGCCATGGGAGTGTCCTTGGTCCCCGCTTTCGCGGGAGGACATTGCAAGACCCCCGCACGGCTTATCCATTTTCGTCATTGCAGGGCAGGGCCCTGCAATCCATGCCGTTCCGTCGCTTCAAGCGCAGCGCTGTTCGCGGAGAGCCTATGGCATGGGTCCCATGGTCAAGCCATGGGATGATGAAGAAACGATGGGCGAGCGGTATTCGTGCGTCCCGACGCTCTGCGCCTGCTGTTTGTCATCCCGGACGAAGCGAAGCGGAGATCCGGGACCCAGTACTCCCGGCTCCCTGAATGACGGAACTTGCCTGGCTCAGTGCCTACTGGATCCCGGTCTTGCCGCTGTGCGGCAAACCGGGATGACAAGGTAAGGCCAGTTTCGCGCTGTAGCGGCATGGATGCCATGGTCGAGCCATGGCATGACGAACCGGGATTTGGTGACGGGTCGCCCCTTACTGCATTCCGGCCCCTCAGCTGTGCATCCAACTGAACCCTGCAAAGGCGCTCAGGTGTGGAGCTTCGGGATGATAATTCTTCGGGTGACGCAGGCGGTTTCAAAACTTTCCGTTGTCATCCCGGCCAAGCGAAGCGCGAGCCGGGACCCAGTACACTGTGGGTCCCTGAATGAGGGAACCCGCCTGGTTCTGTGTCTACCGGATCCCGGTCTTGCCGCTTTGCGGCAAGACCGGGATGACAAGGTAAAGCCAGTTTCGCTAGGCAGCGGGTTGGAGGCCATGGTCGAGCCATGTCCTGACGAAGCAGGGGGAAAGAGGTCCTAAACAGCCTGGCCCATGAGCCGTGCATCCCAGGGATAGGTGCTCAGGCGGTCGTAACCAGTTTCGGTGATCAGCAGCTGGTCTTCCAGCTTGACCCCTTCCTGGCCGCCATGGCGGCCGACATAGCTTTCCACACAGACCACCATGCCTGGCTCCAGAAAACCGTCATAGCCACCTGCGGCCCAGTCGGCCGGGTAGGGTACTGCCGGATATTCATCACAGAGGCCAACGCCGTGGAACAGCACGGAATACCGGTTGGCGAGATAGTCTTCCGGCAGGCTCGTCGCTTTGTGGGACAGTTCTCGGAAACTGCGACCCGGGGCCAGCATCTCGATATTGGCCTCGATCTGGTCGACCGCCATCTGGTAGAGCGACCGCTGTTCGTTGGTGGGCAGGCCGTCGCCACATAGCCAGGTGCGGGAAATGTCGCAACACATGCCGTAGGGCCCGACGAGGTCCGTGTCGAAGGCGACCAGCTCGCCGGCGTTGATGACCCTGGCGGAGGCCTCCTGGAACCAGGGATTGGTACGCGGACCGGACGCCAGCAGATGGGTTTCGATCCATTCGCCGCCGCGGCGGATGTTGCCGGCGTGTAGCATGGACCAGAGATCCCATTCGGTCATGCCTGGTCGAAGGGCCGCTTCCATTTCCTTCATGGCCGCTTCACAGGCCGCGATCGAGCGGCGCATGGCCCTGATCTCGTCCGGACATTTGATCGCGCGGGCAAGTTCCATCACCTCTTCGCCGTCATGGATGGTGATGCCATGGCCCTCGAGCGCTGCCACGCCTTCGCGCCGGGCCTTGTCCAGAGCAATCCGGTGATTGCCGCCGCCATGGAGCTTGACCAGATCGGCAAGCTCGTCCGCCCATCTTTGGGCAAGCTCCTCGGAGCGCGGGCCGGATTCAAAATAGAACCAGGGCACACCATGCCGGATTTCGTCGACAAGGTAGTTGTGCGCCGACAGATGTTCGCAATTGTGAAAGTCGAAAGCGACGACCGGTCCTTCCAGCGCCACGAACGTGTAGCGCACGGCGTTGTGCATCGACCAGACCTGCATGTTGGTGGCGTCGGTTGCGTAGCGCACGTTGAGCGGATCGCAGAGGATCGCGGCGGAGAGGTCGAAACGCTCAAGCTGTCCGCGGATGCGCTCCAGCCGGTAGCGGCGCACGGTGTCCAGATCCGGTGCGGCGAGACCCAGGGCCGCCCATTCGCTTTCGGCAAGGTCGCCATAGCCGAGCACATGCCGGTTCAGCACCGTGGCCTTTTCCGTGGCATAGGCGGCCAGCGCCTCGTAGCCTGCCGCATCGCCCGGGTGTGCCGGCAGATGTGCAGGCATGATCTTGCGCCGATGGCGGCCGAAATGTTCTGTATTCATGCAGGCCCACACTCCTCCTTTGTGGCACTCCCTTGTGGCACCACCCGAGCCGGGTGGGATTTACATGCGCATGCGTTCCGCCTTCGGGTCGAACAGCGGCTCCGGGTTGATGGTTGCCTTGCGGCGTTCCCCGAGAATTTCGATCTCGAAGGCGCCGTCGCCGAAGTCCCGGGCGAGCTCGGTCGAGACATAGCCCTGGGCGAGCGACCGGCCGACAAAATGGGCATAGCCACCGGACGTGATCCAGCCGATCACCTTGCCGCCATGCCAGATCGGCTCGTCGCCCATGACGTCGGCATCGCCCGCATCGACCATGAAACTGACGCGCATCCGTTTTGGACCTTCGTCGAACTCCTTCTGGGCAGCCTCGCGGCCGATGAAGCGGTTCTTGCCCAGCTTCACGAACCGGCCGAGGTCGGCTTCATACGGACCGTAGATCGGGCGGAACTCGCGGAACCAGGTGCCGAAGTTTTTTTCCAGTCGCAGCGCCAGCAAAGCCCGCATACCGAAATTCCGGATGCCGAACTCCTCGCCGGCTGCCATCAGAGCTTCATAGACCTGCCGTTCATATTCCGGTGTCATCCAGATCTCGTATCCGAGATCGCCGGTGTAGCTGATCCGGTTGACTTTGCAGGGTGCGTTGGCAACGTCCATCTCGCGGAAATCCATGAAACGGAAAGCGTCCTTCGAGACATCGTCACCTGTGACCTTCTCCAGCACCTTCCGGGCATTCGGCCCGGCAATGGAGAGGCCGACCCAGCCGAGATTGATGGCCCGGAGCGTGACCGAACCGTCCTCCGGCAAATGCTGCTCGAACCAGCGCATGTGGTAGACCTCGGCCTGGGACGAACCGAACATGTAGAAGGTTTCGTCCGCTGCCCGGGCGATGGTGAAGTCACCGATGATCTTGCCGTTTTCATTCAACATCGGGGTCAGCACGATGCGGCCGACCTTGGGCATGGTGTTGGTCATCAGGTTGGAGAGATAATCCTCCGCGCCCGGTCCGCTGATCTCGTACTTGGCGAAGTTGGCGATCTCGGTGATGCCGACGCTTTCCCGGACAGCCCGGCATTCGGCGCCGATCGGATCGAAATCGTTGGACCGGTGGAACGAGAAGATGTCCTTGGCTTCGCTGCCCTCCGGTGCAAACCAGAGCGGCGTTTCCAGGCCCCAGCTGTCTCCCATCACCGCGCCCTGCTGCAGCATGCGGTCATAGAGCGGGGTGGTCTGATGGGGACGGCCGGCCGGCAGTTCCTCGTTTGGAAACCGGATGCGGAACCGGCGGCGGTAGTTTTCCTGCACCTTGGCGTTGGTATAGGCGAGCGTTGCCCAGTCGCCATAGCGGGCGACATCCATGCCCCAGATGTCATAACCGGGATCACCATTGACCATCCAGTTGGCAAGCGTCAGGCCGACGCCGCCGCCCTGGCTGAAGCCGGCCATGACACCGCAGGCGACCCAGTAGTTCCTGAGGCCGCGTACCGGACCGACAAGTGGGTTGCCATCCGGGGCGAAGGTGAAGGGACCGTTGATGATCTGCTTGATGCCGGCATTTTGCAGCGCCGGGAAATGCTCGAAACCGACTTCCAGTTCCGGTGCGATGCGGTCCAGATCCGGGGCGAGCAATTCGTGACCGAAGTCCCAGGGTGTCTCGCGCGGGCACCATGGGCGGCAGTTCTGCTCATAGGTGCCGAGCAGCATGCCCTTGCCTTCCTGGCGGGTGTAGATCTCACCGCCAAAATCCAGAACCCCGATCAGTTCCTTGCCGGTTGCCTCATTGTGGGCGACGACTTCCGGCATCTCGTCGGTGAGGAGATACATGTGCTCCATGGCAAGAACCGGCAGTTCGATGCCGACCATACGGCCGCATTCACGTGCCCAGAGACCACCGGCATTGACCACGTGCTCTGCATGGATCGTGCCCTTGTTGGTAATGACATCCCAGGTGCCGTCCGGCGTCTGAACCAGTTCCTCCACCTTGGTGTGCCGGTAGACGGTGGCGCCGCCGACACGGGCGGCCTTTGCATAGGCATGGGTGGTTCCGGACGGGTCGAGGTGACCTTCGATCGGGTCCCAGAGCGCGCCGATGAAATGCTTCTCGTCCAGCATCGGGAACATGGTCTTGGCCTCGGCCACCGAGATCAGTTCCAGTTCCATGCCAAGATAGCGCCCCTTCGCCTGGGCAAGGCGCAGGAAGTCCATGCGTTCCGGGGTATCGGCGAGCATGACACCGCCGGTCAGATGCAGGCTGCAGGACTGGCCGGAGATTTCCTCCAGTTCCTTGTAGAGATCAACCGTGTAGCTCTGCAACTGGGCGACATTCGGATCACCGTTGAGCGTGTGAAAGCCGCCGGCGGCATGCCAGGAGGAGCCGGAGGTGAGTTCGTCGCGCTCCACAAGCGTGACGTCCTTCCAGCCGAGCTTGGTCAGGTGGTAGAGCACGCTGCAACCGACAACACCGCCGCCAATGATAACAACCTGGGTATGGGTCTTCATGAATTCCGCTCCGGAGTGGCCTGTTCATCGCGGGCAGGCCTCAAGATGTAAGGGTTGAAATCTAGAAATCGGTCGGTGCGCCGCCCTCGGCCTTGCGCTTTTCGACAAAGGCGGTGACTTCCTCGTCGACAGCCGGGTCGAGGGGCGGTTGCTCATAGGCCTTGAGCGCTTCCTTGTAGAGCCTGTTTGCCTTGTCATAGGCGATCGGGCTGCCGGCCTCCTGCCAGGTCTCGTAATTGCGCCAGTCCGAGACGATTGGCGGGTAGAAGGCGTCCTTGTAACGGGCCTGGGTGTGCTCGGTGCCGAAGAAGTGTCCGGCCGGGCCGACATCCCGAATGGCGTCGAGGGCGAGGCTCTCTTCGGAGACGTCCAGCGGCGTCAGGTATTCGGCGATCTTCTGAAGCAGGTCGATATCGGTGATGAATTTCTCGAAACCAGCGCTGAGCCCGCCTTCCAGCCAACCGGCCGCATGCTTGATGATGTTGGCGCCGCCATTGATCGCGCCCCATTCCGACAGGGTCGATTCAAGAGCCGCCTGATAGTCGACCGTGTTGGCGGCACACACGCCGGAGGAGCGGAACGGCAGGTGGTAGCGTCTTGCAAGCTGACCGCTGACCAGCGCCGCTTTCATGTATTCCGGTGTGCCGAAAGCCGGGGCGCCGGACTTCATGTCGACATTGGAGGTAAAGCCGCCATAGACAACTGGCGCGCCCGGACGCACCAGCTGGGCAAAGGCAATCCCCGCCAGTGCTTCGGCATTTTGAAGCGTCAGGGCACCGGCGACCGTGACTGGCGCCATGGCACCTGCGAGCGTGAACGGCGTCACGATGGACACCTGTCCGGCACGGGCCATCTCGATCAGGCCCTGCAGCATCGGCGTGTCGAGACGCAGTGGCGACGAGGTGTTGATCACGGTCACGATGCACGGTGTGTCCACCAGCTCCGACGGTGTCAGGCCAAGAGCGATCCTGGCCAGCTCGATGCCGTCCTGATTGCGTTCCTTGCCGAGCGAGTAGAGATGTAGGGCCTTGTCGGTCAGCCGGACCGCATCGGCGATGCAATCGAGGTGCCGGACGGAGGCGTGAATGTCGACTGGTTCGACCGGGTAGCCGATCGGGGTATGAATGATGTTGAAGAACTGGGCCAGCTTCAGAAGCTTCCGGAAATCCTCCTGATTGCCCGGGCGCCGTCCGCCGTCGCGGTCCACCACATTGGGCGCGCTGGCAACACAGGAAAAGACGATGGCATCGCCGCCGATCTGAAGATTGTGGCTCTTGTTGCGGGCGTGCAGTGTGAACTCGGCGGGTGCCTTGGCGATCAGCTCTTCAACCAGGGCGCGGTCCATGCGGACGCGGTCCTGACCCGGTGTCACGTCTGCGCCGGCGGCCTTCAGCATTGCCTTTGCTTCCTCGTGCAGGAAGTCGATGCCGATCTCTTCCAGAACGCGCATGGAGGCGTCGTGGATCGATTCCAGTTCGTCTGCGGAAATCGCTTCGACAGGCTTGAAGATATGCCGCGGCTGTCTGAACGGTTTTTGCGGGAAGAGGTCCGGCGTTGCCTTTTCGCCGCCGCGGCGCCGACGGCTGCGCCGGGCCGGTTGCGCCTCGCTGACCACTGCCGTGTCGATATCCGCCATCTGCCTGTCCGTTCGCTGGTTTGAAATGTCGGGGTCCGGCTGCTGAAATTTGCAGGACCTCATTCCTGTCAGTGTCATTGACTGTAGCGGAGCGAAGTAATTTTCCGGGCAGTCTCAGAACGACCATCAGTGCTCCGTCTCCGACATTGCGGCCAAGAGCGGGGTTTCAGCCTGCCCGGTGTGCAAGTTTGGCTTGACGCAATGCGCTGTGAAGGCGATCAGGACAGAGGTGACAGGCAAAGAGGATTGGCGTGAACGCTCAGCTGTCGGATACAGATCTACTTGGTTTTCTGCGGGGGCGTCTGCCGGTCAGGGACTGGGGCGCCGCGCATTTGCGGCCATTGCCGGTCGCCTATACCTGCCGGTTCTGGCGTCTCGACGTGCCGGGCCGCAGCTATGTCATCAAGGAGTTTTTTCCCGAGAGCGAAGACAATCCGCTTTTCCCGACCCTGCCGGCACAGGAGGCCGATGCACTTGCTGTTCTGGCGCGGCACGACCTGTCACCGGAACTGGAACTCTTTGCTACCAGTCCGGTCGGCACTCCGGTCCTGGTCTATGGCTATCCAAGCCCTGAAAAGAATGAAATCGACGTTGCCGAGGTCGCCGAGCTGATCGGCCGGTTCGCCGCCCTTGAAGAGCCGATCCAGGGGCATCAGGTCTTTCCGGCGGGCTTTCATGAAGTCCTGGCCAAGGGCGACGAGATGCTTGCTCTCATTCCGGACAGCCGCAAGGCGGCCAATCTCAAGCGCCTGCGACCGGAAGATGCTCTGGTGAGCATGGGGAAGCTTCACCGGTCGCTGGTGCATCGAAGCCTTTGCCTTGGAACCATTCAGGCCACCGGCGTTGGAGCCCGGCTCATTGACTGGCAGTTCGCTGGCCTGGGGGATCCGGTGGAGGACATCGCCTGTTTTGTCTCTCCCGGCCTGGCAACGCTTTACGGCCTGCACCCGCTGGTGGCTCATGCCGAAGAGCTCTTCCTTGAAAGCTACCCGGATCAGAAGATTGTGGAGCGGTTCAAGGCTGAGCGGACCGGTTATCACTGGTGTTTTGCCGCCTATTGCCTCTTCCGCCACGAGACGCTGATGCACACAAATGCACCTGCGGCGCGCGCCTATGGCCGCGCGCTCGAAGAGGAAGTCGATCTGCTGCTGAAGCTTCGATAAACCAGGTTATCGATATTATTTTCGATGTAATCAGCCTGTCACAGGAGAGCGATAACGGGAGGCATGTCCATC
The DNA here is from genome assembly GCF_002237595.1 of Labrenzia sp. VG12. NCBI lineage: Bacteria > Pseudomonadati > Pseudomonadota > Alphaproteobacteria > Hyphomicrobiales > Stappiaceae > Labrenzia > Labrenzia sp. VG12. Next base: position 3,357,457 of record NZ_CP022529.1, on the reverse strand, counting down.
CAGCTTGCTTCCGTTACCAAGGCCTTCGGTCCTCACAAGGCACTCAACCAGGTCAATCTTTCGATCGAGGACGGCACTTTTTTTGTGGTTCTTGGGCCGTCCGGTTGTGGCAAGTCCACGCTCTTGAGAGCGATTGCCGGTCTGGAGCCCATCGATGCCGGCGAAATTGAACTGGACGGTGTGCCGGTGGCGCGGGACGGCTTTCATCTGGCGCCTGAAGATCGCCAGGTCGGTGTTGTGTTCCAGTCCTATGCATTGTGGCCGCATATGAGCGTCGCCGGCAATGTGGCCTTTCCCCTGGAAACAGCGGGAAAGCGGCGTGCGGCCGTCTCATCGCGGGTCGCGGAATGCCTGGAGAGCGTTGCGCTGACGCCGTATCTCCATCGCAAACCGGCCGAGCTTTCCGGTGGTCAGCGTCAGCGCGTCGCTCTGGCACGCTGTCTGGCGCAAGGGGCCGGCACCGTGCTCATGGACGAGCCGCTCGCCAATCTCGATCCGCATTTGCGCGCTGCGATGGAAGAGGAGCTTGCCGCGTTTCACAAGGCGAGCGGCGCCACCACGCTGTTCATCACGCATGACCAACGGGAGGCCATGGCTCTGGCGGACCAGGTCGCGGTGATGTGGGATGGCAAGATCCTGCAAGTCGCAGATCCCGACACGCTTTACCGTCGTCCGACAACGAAACAGGTTGCCGGTTTCATCGGCCGCAGCACACTTGTGCCCGTGACGGTGGAACGGGTGGAGGACGGCGAAGCGCTGGTCAGGTTCGGCGAGGTGACCCTCGAGGTCGATTGTCCGGACAATTGTGCGCCCGGCGCGGCGACGCTCTTGTTGCGTCCGGAACATCTTGTCCTGGCCACCGGCGCTCGGGGGTTTGAAGGGACTGTTGAACGGACCATTTATCGAGGCGGCTATTGGGAGGCCTTTGTTCGTGTTCCGGGTGTCGATCAGCCAATGATGATGCTCCTGAACCGCAGAGCTGCAGCCGGCGATGTGCTTCGCCTGGATGTGCTGCGGGGTTGGGTTCTGGCGGATTAGTGGCGTACCCAGATTGTCATCTCCGCGAAGGCGGAGACCCAGGAACACTCATAGCTAGTTTTTTTGCCAAGCAACATTTGCCTGGGAGTCCTGGGCCCCGGATCTCCGCTGCGCTGCGTCCGGGATGACAAGCAGAGAGAGCTGGTTTGCTTGCAGCCTAATCCTTCCAGGGGATGGTGCCGGACGGCACTCTTTTCGACAGCGCATTCATGGCGATCATGATGAAGATGGTGGCGACGACCACGACAGTGGACATGGCTGCCGCCAGGGTCGTGTAACCGCCGTCCTCATAGTTGAAAATCGTGGTGCCGATGGTCTCGTTGCCCGTCGACCAGAGCAGGGCGGAGACCGTGACTTCATTGTAAGCGGTCAGGAAGACCAAGATTGCGCCCGAGGCAGCGGAAGGTGCGGCCAGAGGGGCAAAGATCCGTCGCATGCGCCGGAAAAAACCGGCGCCCGACACCCGGGCAGCGTCTTCCAGCGCACCATCCATCTGCAGAAAGGCGGCGGCGACCGGTTTCAGACCGACGGCCAGGAACACCGAGACATAGGCAAGGCCGATGATCCAGAGCGTGCCGTAAAGCGAGATGTTCAGGATTGGCAGAGGCCGGATGAAAGCCAGGATGAAAGCGATGGACATGACGAGGCCGGGAACTGCAAAGGCGATTTCCGACTGGGTCAGGGCGAGCCCCGCCCACCGTCGGTGACCGGGGCTTTTGTGGGCCAGGAAATAGCCGAGCAACAGGCTGATCAGGGCAATGACGGCGGCTGCCATGCCGGCAATGATGGTGGAATTGGCGAAGGCCCTCAAGGTGACCGATTGGCGCCAGAGCACTTCGGTGAAGTTGTCGAGCGTCAGCGTCTCCAGCGACAGCGGCAGGCCATAGGTCTTCACCAGGGACGTTGCCAGGAGAGATGCAGCTGGCAGCAACAGGACGCCGCCGACGAAACTCCAGAGCAGGGCTTCGACTAAGGGGCGCTTGCGGCCGAGCGAGATTGCCAAGGGGTCCTGAGGCAGTCCGATCAGGCTGGAGCGCATGCGCCGCTGCAACAGGCTCTGCAAAAGGATTGCGACCAGAGCGACACCGGCGAGAATGACGGAGATAACGGCGACATTCGGCAGGACATCCGGTCCGAAGCTGGCAAGACGGCGCCAGACCAGCACAGGCAAGGTGGTGTAGCGGGCAGGAATGCCGATCAGGGCATTGATGCCGAAGTTCCCGAGCGCGGCGACGAAGGCAAGCGCAAACCCCGCAAGCAGGGAAGGCCCCAGCAAGGGCAGGGTGATCCGGCGCAACATCAAAAAGGCGCCTGCTCCGGACACTCTGGCTGCATCTGACAGTTCGCGCGGAAAAGACCTTAAAGCTGCCCGGACCAGCAGGAAGACCAGCGGGCTGTGCTGCAAAGTCAGCAGCAGCACCAGGCCTTCGCGGGAATAGAGCGCATGGGTGGAGCCAAGTTCCGGGGCAATCCCGATCCAGCGCAGCACTGGACTGGCAGGGCCAAGGGCCTGGATCCAGGCAATCGCCGTCACATGCGGCGGGATCATCATTGGCAGCAGGATCAGGAAAACGAGCAGACCCTTTGCCCGAATGTCTGTGAGGCCGACCAGAAGGGCGAGCAGAGTGCCGAGACAGGTGGCCGCCAGCGCGGACCAGAAGCTGCTTTCAATCGAATGCCAGAGCGCGCGGCGCACGGATCGGCTCTCGAGAGCCTCCAGCAGCGGGCCGAGTGCCAGGCCACCTTCGTCTGTCAGGCCGGTCTTGAACAGGAGCAGCAGCGGCAGGCCGCAGATCAACGTGGCGCCGAGGACCAGGAGCAGCAGGGTTGATTTTTCGGAGGTGAATCTAAGTGACATGGGCGCTTTCAGCTACCGCGTCATTCCGAGCAGTTACATAAACGGAGAGGCAGCGCAGGTTTCCCGCGCTGCCAGTAACTTCCTGCAGAAGCCGATTAGCCGCCGAAGATCTCGGTGAACTTGATCTTGTTGGCCTGGTCCTGTTCCAGGGCCTTGGCCGGATCAAAGTCCATCAGCTTGATCTGGTCGCGCGCCGGGAAACCCTCCGGAGCCGCAACGGCCGGGTGGGCCGGCAGATAGCCCTGGGAGGCTGCCAGTTTCTGACCTTCTTCAGAAATCAGGAAGTCGACAAAGGCCTTCGCCGCATCCGGGTTCTGCGCGGTGGAGAGGATGGCAACCGGTTCGGTGACGGCGGAGACACCTTCTTCCGGGAAGACGAACTCAACCGGTGCGCCTTTCAGCTTTTCGCGGATCGGCAGGAAGTCGACGACGAAGCCGTAGAGCTTCTCACCGCCGGCGATGGCCTTGTAGGTGCCGCCATTGCCGCCCTTCGGGTTGGCGCCCTGGTCGGCGAGACCTTCATAATAGGCCCAGCCGAGATCCGGGTTCGAGGTCAGGGCCGCCATGTGAATGGTCGCAGCGCCGGAGGTCAGCGGCGACGGCATGGCCAGCTTGTCCTTGGCTTCCGGCTTCAGCAGATCCTTGTAGGAGGTCGGCTTGATCGGGGCATTGGTGTTGTAGACGATGCCCGACGTGATCAGCTTGGTGGAGAAATAGGTCTTGTCGTCATCCATGATGGCCGGGTCGTAGGCGGAGACGTCCGCGCCTTCGTGGGCCATCAGGCGGCCTTCCTGCTTCAGGCCTTCCATGGTGACCATGTCCGCAATCAATAGAACGTCCGGCTTCGGCGCGCCGGCTTCGAATTCGGCGCGCAGCTTGGCCATCATCTTGGTGGTGCCGTCGCGCACCCACTCGACTTCGACGCCCGGATGTTTGGCGGTGAAGGCATCGACAGTCGCCTGGGCGTCTGCGTTTGGCTGGGAGGTGTAGAGAACCAGTTTGCCGGTAATATCTTCGGCATAAGCGGAGGTGGTTGCCGCTGCCAGAAGGCCGGCTGCAATCAGAAGATTTTTCATGTGACAGATCCCTTGCGCAAAACCGCGTTCATTGGGTGCGGATAAGGCATCGCGTAGCAGGCTTATGTGACAGATTTTTTTGACCGCCAGGTATAATTGCGGTCGGTGCTGATTTCGTTTGGCTTTCCTGTGCCGTTTTTTGAGACGTCTTTGCTTTGAAGCTGAAAATTGTGTTCGCTCGTATGCAAGCATTGCCGGAGGCGCGCAGGTCGGCTATCACCGCCCAACCAGGTGTAAATCGATTTAGGAAAGGCGTCATTCATGAGCTCTCAAGGTGCGGTCGCGGAGATCGGATTGATCGGGTTGGGCACGATGGGCGGCAATCTGGCGCTCAACATTGCCGAAAACGGCTTTCAGATCGCAGTCTATAATCGCACGACCGAAAAGACCGATCAGTTCATGGATAAAGCCGGCGAGCTGGCGCCCCGGCTGGTACCGACCAAGAGCCTGGAAGATTTTGTTGGCTCCATCAAATCCCCGCGTGCGGTCATTCTGATGGTGCCGGCGGGTGAGGCCGTCGATGCCCAGATTGAAGCCTTGCGGCCGCTGCTTAACGCTGAAGATCTGATCATTGACGCCGGTAATGCCAATTATCACGACACCAACCGGCGCGCCGAAGAGGCTGCGGACAAGGGCCCGCGCTTTATGGGGATCGGTGTCTCCGGCGGCGAGGAAGGGGCCCGTTTCGGCCCGTCGATCATGGGCGGTGGCGCCAGGGATGCCTGGGATCAGGTGGGCCATATTCTGGAAGCGATTTCCGCCAAACATGAGACCGAACCTTGTGCAGCCTATCTCGGCGAAGCCGGGGCTGGCCACCTGGTCAAGACCGTTCACAACGGCATCGAATATGCCGACATGCAGATGATTGCCGAGGTCTATGGCGTGATGCGTGACGGTTTCGACATGTCGGCCAATGAGATTGGCGATGTCTTTGAAAAATGGAACGGCGGTATCCTGCAGTCCTATCTGATCGAGATCTCAGGCAAGGTCGCCAAGGCCGCAGACCCGGAAACCGGCAAGCCGATGCTGGATATCATTCTGGACAAGGCGGGGCAGAAGGGCACCGGTCGCTGGACCGCAATTGAAGCCCTGATGCTCGGCACACCTGCCAGCGCCATTGAAGCGGCGGTCGCCACCCGGAACATGTCGGCTCGCCTGGAAGAGCGCAAGGCGGGCGAGGCCGCCTTTGGTGCGGCACCTTCCGGCATGGACCGCGAGGTTGTCACCATCGATGCCCTGGAAGCAGCGCTCGTGGCAGGCAAGATCATCTGCTACGCGCAGGGCTTCGGGCTGATCCTGGAAGCGGCCAGACAATATGGCTGGGCCATGCCTCTGCCGCAGATCGCACGAATCTGGCGCAATGGCTGCATCATCCGCTCCGCCATGCTGAACGACATGTCCGCCGCACTTGCCGACGATGCTGAGCGCAACCTGATGCTGGCGCCGTTCTTTTCGGAAAAACTCAAGCAGACCGAGGCAATGCTGCGCCAGGTGGTTGCCCAGGCGGCGTTGCATGGACTGCCGGTGCCGGCACTCTCCGCGGCGCTGTCCTATTTCGACATCATGCGCACCGGCCGCTCCACGGCCAACATGCTGCAGGGCCAGCGGGACTTTTTCGGCGCGCACGGGTTCGAACGCACGGACAAGGACGGTGGCGGTTACCATGGCCCCTGGGCAATGGGTTAAGCCAGAAGACAAAGAAAAGCCCCGCGATTGCGGGGCTTTTGCTTGCAGCTGTGAGGTTGATCAGCTGCCGGCCTGAAGGCCGGTGTTCATCAGGGCCTTGATCTGGCCTTCGGCGGTGCCGGCGACGATCCGTCCGAGCTCCTGGTCGCCTTTCAGGACGAGCAGTGTGGAGCGGCGCGGGATCCGGCGGGAGGTCGAGACCTCGTGGCCGCCATAGGCATCCCAGTCAACACGCACAAAGACCATGGCTTCGTCATAGGCGGGATTGGCGGCGCGCAGGGCGCTGATCACCCGTTCCTGACGGGCACAGGTGCTGCACCAGCTGGCAGCATAATCGACAAAGACGGTCTTGCCCGCGGCCAGGTGTTCCTCAATGAGACCCGGCGTGTAATCGACCATACCGCTTGCCAATGCGCCCCTCGGAAACAGCCCGGTGCTGAGAACGGTGCCAGCGGCCAAACCAAGAAACATGCGTCTGTTCATCGGAGTTCCTTTCAAGTTCGAAGATCAGAAGCGGACCGAAAGGTCCTGCAGCCAGATGGGCATGATCTGCATCACCCACTCGTCGATGATGTGGTTGATGTTGAAGAAGAGCAGCAGGCCGACCCCCAGAAAGACAGCGCCCATGATCGGTTTGGAGCGCTCGGCTATGCCGCGCAGTTTGTCGGTCCGGCTGCGCAGGGTCTCCCGGGCACCGAACCCGAGGCCGACGATCAGAGTTGAAACGCCCAGGGCGAAGAACACCATGATGAGGGCCGCCCAGGCGAGGTTTTGGCCCTGCGAGGCAAGCGCTATTGCTCCGCCGAGGGTGGGGCCGATACAGGGCGACCAGACGGCGCCCAGAAGAATGCCACCCAGAAACTGCCCTTTCAGACTGCCGGAATCCGTTTCGGTCATTTTCTGACCCGCTGACCCGGAAAAACCGGCAAAGGCCACTTCGAAGCGCTGGGCCAGGGCGGGAACCAGCAAGATCGTTCCGAAGACCATCATCAGGACAGCGCCGACCCTTGACATCAGCTCCGCGGTCAGTCCGATCGCGTAGCCCACTGTTGCGATCACCATGCCGACGGCGACAAACGAAACGCTCATGCCGGCTGCAAGTGCCAGCGGTGCGCGTCGGTCCTGGTTTAGAGCAGAAGCGATTACGATGGGAAGGACAGGCAGGACGCAGGGGTTGATAAGCGTCAGCAACCCGGCGAGATAGGCTAGCGGCAGTTCAAGCATGCGGTTGTCCGGCCCTTGTCCAAGATCAGCTGCAACCGGCCTGCGCAATGCAGGCCGGACAAGCGACTAGATAGGCCGGTGGTTGGCACCTGTCCGCTAACGTTCGATCACAAACGTGTGGGTGACTACCGCGCCAGTCCGAGGTCTTCCAGGTAGGCGATCGAGGACGGCAGGCCAGAAGGGTCGCGCAGTTCGATGATCAGGCGCGGATCGCTGTCGAGCTTGCCAAGCGCTGCGAAGACCGAATGCCAGTTGATGGTGCCTTCACCGAGCGACCAGTGCCGGTCTGCATAACCGTCGGCATCCTGCAGATGGATGTGGCGCAGCCGGTTTCCTGCCGCCTTGACGTAATAGTCGACCGGCGGGGCACCCGTGGACCCATGGGCATAGTGGGCGTGACCGGTGTCAATGGAGATCTTCACGGCCTCCGAGCCGAAGCTTTCGGCAAGTTCGATGCGGGCGTATGGGTCCTTGTCCTCGATATTCTCGATGACCAGTTCGCAACCGATGTCTTCCGCACGCTTGACCGCGTCTTTCAGGCTCAGGTGGCAGAGCTCGATTTTTGTAGCGCGGCCATTTTCGTAGTTGTCGAGATTGTTGTAGTCCCAGGTCGAATAGGGGCTGTGCACCACCATGTGGGTGCCTCCAAGGGCCTCACAGATCTTCAGACCCTGTGCCAGGCGCTTCTTGACGATCTCACGAACGTCCGGGTCCTTGCTGTCGATGGAAAACCCCCAGAAAGGACCGTGAATGCCAACCCGGCCTTCATGGCTGCCGAGAAGGTTTTTGGCCTTGTCCACCAGTGGCTGCCAGTCACCCGTCAGAACCTCGCTGTGAACGAAGTCCTGCAACTCGATGTCGCGCGGCTTGTCGCGCATGAGTTTCAGATGGGTTTCAAGAGCGCCCAGGTTCAACGCGGCGCCGAGGATCGGGAGGTCGGACATAGATTACCTTTGGCAGAAGCAGTAAATTCCCTGCCTGATAGACCGTGTTCCTTGACAGGAATGCGACGGACGCCGAGGAAAATCTCAGTATCCACGCTCCCGGTCGACGCTTGGCGGGATGGTGCCGTCTGCAAAGAAGTGGGCGATGTTTTCAGCGACAATCTTCGAGGCGGTGCTGGTGATGGTGGGCGCGGAGATATGCGGGAGCACCGTCACCTTCTCGTGGCTCCAGAACGGGTGACCGGCTGGCAGGGGCTCCTCGTTGAAGACATCGAGAATCGCGTGTCCCACAGGCCCTTCATTGAGGGCCTTCAGCAGGGCGGTTTCGTTGATGATAGGCCCGCGGGCGAAATTGATCAGAGCGGCCCCGGGTTTCATCTGCGCCAGCTGCGAAGGGCCGATCAGGTCGTGAGTTTCTGCGGTCAGGGGCATAAGCAAAACGGAAATGTCCGTTTGGGCGAGCACTGCCGTCAATCCTTCTGCGCCATGGAAACAGTCGATGCCGTCGACCGATTTGGGGCTGCGGCTCCATCCCAGAACCCTGAACCCATTGGACTTGAGGCGCTGCGCCGCTGCGCTTCCGAGCTTGCCGAGGCCGAGGACACCAACTGTGCGCTCTTCGGGCAGCAGGAGTGTATGGCCTTTCCAGGTCCCTTCGCGCTGCTGAGCCATGTAGCGCGGCATGTCCCGATGAAGATATAGCGTCCAGGCCAGAACGGCTTCCGACATGGTCTCGGCCATTTGCGGGTCGGTCAGGCGCACGATCAGTGGGCCGTCTGCGGGCAACTCCGTCACCAGCCGTTCCACGCCGGCCCAGAGGCTCTGCACCCAGACCAGGTTTGGCAGGGCGGCAACCTGAGCCGGGTCCGGGTTGGCGACGATGGCCACGCGCGCAGCCACACGCTCTTCTTCCGTCAAGGTGTCGAACGGTTTCACCACGGCAATGTCCGCCAACGCCTCCGGCAGGGCATCGCGCCACTCCCGGCGTTCGTCCTGACTGGCTTCGGAGACAAAGGGGATAATCTGCGTCATGTGGCGAACACTCCAGCTTCGTCGGCAAAGCCTTTGATTTCAATCGGGTTGCCGCTCGGATCCATAAAGAACATGGTGCTTTGTTCGCCCGGCTGACCCTCGAAACGAATGGTCGGGGCGATGATGAAGGCGAGATTAGCCTCCGTCAGCTTTTGCGCAAGAGCCTTCCAGCAGTCCATCGCCAGCACCACGCCCAGATGCGGCATCGGCACCATGTGATCGCCCACCTTGCCGGTGTTTGTGGTTTCGAAGGGTTTGCCGAGATGAAGCGAAATCTGGTGCCCGAAGAAGTTGAAGTCGACCCAGGTTTCGGTGCTGCGCCCTTCCTGGCAACCCAGAAGGCCGCCGTAAAACGCACGGGCCTCGTCCAGGTCGGTGACATGATAGGCAAGGTGAAAACAGGGTTGCATGAGCGTCTCCAATTCGGTTCGCCCCTCTACTAGCAGAGCCTATTCAAAACATTTAAGATGTTTTTCTGTCTTTCAGCATAGGAAAAAGTTTTGGATACGCGCTTTCTTGAAAGCCTGCTGGTGGTCGCCGAAACCGGATCGATCGCGGCTGCGGCCAGGCAGCAGGGGCTGACGGCCGCCGGGGTCAGCCAGCGTATCAGGGTGCTCGAAGCACAGCTTGGTGTCGGGCTTTTAAACCGCAGTGCGCATGCCGCGCTGCCGACGGATGCGTGTCTGCGGCTGTTGCCGGCCGCGCGCAAGCTGGTCAACGACGCCCACGACCTGAGCCGGCACATCGATCCAACCGGCCTATCCGGTCCCTTCCGCCTCGGTGCCGTTTCCACCGGGCTTCTGGACTGTGCCCCGGCCGTGAACCGGTTGTTTCAGGAAGAAGCTCCAGAGGCTGAACTCACGTTTCGTCCTGGAACGTCCGCCGGGCTCTATCAGGATCTTCTGGACGGCGCACTTGATGCGATCATCACGGTCGCCGCACCGTTCGAATTGCCCAAATCCCTGCAAAGCACGATCATTGCCACCCAGCCGGTTCTGCATGCCGCGCCACCTCCTGCGTTTGCCCCCGATACAGCGGCCTTGCCCTGGATCGTCTATGACCGCGCCTCCTGGGGTGGCCGGAAGATCTGGGAAGTGCATGGGCGGGAGGTCAACCAGGGCCGGATCCTGTGTGAACTCGATGCGCTGGAAACCATTGCCCTCATGGTCTCGCAGGGCATGGGCCAGGCCTACATCCCGGCCTGGAACCGGCTGGCCGACCAGTTCCCCGATCTTACCCTTTCAAGCAAAGCTGCAAACAGTCACCGTGACATGGTGTTCCTGCGACCGCATGCGTCCGGGGCTTCAGCGCTCGCCAATCTGGTCTTGAAAGCGCTGCAAACACAGGTGGCATGATGTTGCGGAAACTCTTCCCCATGCGTGTATGACGCGCGTTGATGAGGGCGGAAAACTGCCAAAAAGAATCACCTGGAAGGTAAGAAAATTAGCGATCATGACGAATACAGGCATGAAAATGTCGTTTGCAGACGCGTTGCTGAAATTTGCGACATGATCGCCATGAGATTTGCGTCTATACTGTTGTGCTGGGGGCTGCATAATGCAATGGTATCGACCGTGAAGCACCTGGGCTGGAACAAATACCGGCCATGACCTTTTCCGACAGAGAAAGGGTCAATTGAGGGGTGATGGAGCAAGAACAACGTATATGCGTTCGATGAAGGCTAAATTAAATAAAGTTAATCTAACAGCCTTCACGGCTATACTGCGTTCTTTGCGTGTTATACTTTTCCATTGGACGCGTTGGGAGGGGAATGCCTTGGTGAAGGCCTTTTCGCGTTGCGCCCAATTCAAAATCAAACAAACAGACTGCACAGGAGTACCCTCATGAAGAAGTTGTTTGTCTCGGTGGCTGCGACCGCCCTTATCGGCATGGCCTCGTCGGCCATGGCGGAAGACTGCGGAACGGTCACGGTTGCGGAAATGAACTGGGCATCTGCAGGCGCGATCGCTCACATCGACAAGATCATCCTGGAGAACGGCTACGGCTGTAACGTTGAACTGGTGACCGGCGACACCATGCCGACCTTCACCTCCATGAATGAAAAGGGCGAGCCGGACATGGCGCCGGAGCTCTGGATCAACGCCGTGCGCGAGCCGCTCGACAAGGCTGTTGCAGAAGGCTCCCTGATCATCGGTGGCGAGATCCTCAATGAAGGCGGCGTCGAAGGCTTCTGGGTCCCGACTGCCATCGCCGAAGAACACGACATCTACACGGTCAAGGATGCCCTGGCAAAACCGGAACTTTTCCCGGGTGCTGAAGATTCCAGCAAAGGCGCGTTCTTTACCTGCCCGACCGGCTGGAACTGCCGCATCACCACCGGCAACCTGTTCCGCGCCTTCGGTTTCGACAAGGGCGGCTTTGAACTGGTCGATCCGGGTTCTGCAGCCGGTCTCGACGGCTCTCTGGCCAAGGCAAACGAGCGCGGCGACGGCTGGCTCGGCTATTATTGGGCGCCGACTGCGATCCTCGGCAAGTACGACATGACGCTGCTCGACTTCGAGACGCCGCACAACAAGGAGCAGTGGGACAGCTGCACCGTGATTGAAGACTGCCCGGATCCGAAGCCGAATTCCTGGGTCAAGTCCGAGGTCTTTACCGTTGTGACCGACGACTTCGCCAAGAAGGCAGGTCCGACCATGGATTACGTCAAGGGCCGTACCTGGGACAACCGCACCGCCGGTAAGGTTCTCGCATGGATGAGCGACAACCAGGCCACCAACGAAGATGGCGCCTACTACTTCCTGGAGAACTTCGAAGACGTGTGGACCAAGTGGGTCAGCCCGGAAGTTGCCGAGAAGGTCAAGGCCGCTCTCTAAAACGGCAAATCGAACAAGGAGCCCGCGCCAAGGTGCGGGCTCTTCATTTTAGGGGCAAACCAGCGGGACAAGCGTAATGGAGTGGCTACAAGAATTCCCCCAGATGAGTCGGGGCGACCTGCGCGCAATGCGTCAAACATTCGACGGGGCATTCAAGGAATTTACCGGCGCCTATGGTGAGGCTATCGAAGCGGCCTTCGATCCGATCAAGAACTTCCTGATCTTTCTGGAACAACTGCTGATCAACTCGCCTTGGCCGATCATCCTGGCCGTGCTGGTCGGTATTGTGTTTCTGATGAGCCGCAACACCAAAATCACGATCGGCTCTCTCATTGCGCTTTGCGTGATCGGTTATCTGGGCATGTGGGAAGACACCATGCGCACGATCGCCATGGTCACGGTGTGTACGATGCTTGCCATTGTCCTCGGCATTCCGCTCGGTATCCTGATGGCGCGCTCCGATCGTGTGCAGAGCGTTGTCAATCCGGTGCTGGACCTGATGCAGACGATGCCGAGCTTCGTCTACCTCATCCCGGTTGTCATGATCTTCGGCATCGGCAAGGTGCCGGGCCTGATCGCGGTTGTGATCTACGCCATTCCGCCGATGATCCGCCTGACCAATCTGGGCATTCGCCTGGTCGACCAGGACGTCCTGGAAGCGGCCGATGCGTTTGGCTCCAATTCCTGGCAAAAACTGAAGAACGTTCAGCTGCCATTGGCCCTGCCGACCATCATGGCGGGCGTCAACCAGACCATCATGATGGCTCTTGCCATGGTCGTTGTTGCGGCTCTGATCGGCGTCAAAGGCCTCGGACAGCCGGTGCTGAACGCCATTGCCAACCAGTATCTGACGATGGGTGTGATGAACGGTCTGGCGATCGTCGGTATTGCCATCATCTTTGACCGCGCGACCCAGGCCTACGGCAAGCGCCTGCAGAAACACTCGGAGGTCATCCATGGCTGAGGCGACCGGTATTGAAATCAAGAACCTCTACAAGATCTTCGGCCCGAACGGGGCGGACATGGTCCAGAAGGTCAAGGACGGCATCTCCAAGGCCGAGCTGAACGAAAAGTTCAACCATGTGCTGGGTCTGAACAACATCAACATCTCGATGCCCGGTGGCAAGCTCCAGGTGGTGATGGGCTTGTCGGGCTCCGGCAAGTCGACATTGATCCGGCACATCAACCGCCTGATCGACCCGACGGCCGGCGAGGTGCTCTACGGCAACGAGGACGTCTGCAAGATGTCCCAGACGGAACTCCGCGAGTTTCGCCGGCACAAGACGGCGATGGTGTTCCAGAAATTCGCCCTGTTGCCGCACCGGACCGTGATGAAGAACACGATCTACGGCCTGGAAATCCAGGGCGTGCCGATCGGTGAAGCGGAAGAACGGGCGTCGCGCTGGATTGCCCGGGTCGGACTGGAAGGGTTTGAAAACCACTACCCGAACCAGCTGTCCGGTGGCATGCAGCAGCGTGTCGGCCTGGCGCGCGCCCTGACCAACGATGCCGATATCCTGCTGATGGACGAGGCCTTCTCGGCGCTCGATCCGTTGATCCGCATGGACATGCAGACCGTGCTCCTGGACCTGCAGGAAGAGCTGCACAAGACCATCGTCTTCATCACCCACGACCTGGACGAGGCGCTGCGGCTCGGTGACAACATCACCATCTTGCGGGATGGCGCGATCATCCAGCAGGGAACCGGGCAGGAAATCGTCTTGAACCCGGCGGATGCCTATATCGCCGACTTCGTCAAGGAAGTGAATCGCGGCCGGGTGATCCTGGTCGATACCGTGATGGACAAGTCCCGCACGGTGGAAGGCGCGCCGACCATCGCCAGCGGCATCATGCTGGAAGAAGCTGCCCGCACCTTTGCCGATTCCGGTCAAGGCGAGGCCAATGTGGTCAATGGCGAGGGCCGCCCGATCGGGGTCCTGAACGTGCATGACACCATCCACGCCATGGTGACGCCGGCAACGCACTGACCCTCAAGGTCTTTTAAGACAAGAAAAGCCCCGGAGATGTCTCCGGGGCTTTTTGTTGTTTGAAGCTGATCCGGTCTCTAGCGCTCGGAGAAGACCGTCCGCGCCGCTCTGGTGACCGGGTTCAGCAGGTAAACCAGGATCGACTTCGAACCGGTGACGATTTGGGCGTTCACCTGCATGCCAGGGCGGATCGGGCGTTCGTTCGAGCCCTTGCCGATGATCTGTCCGGGGAAGGCGAGGGTCGCCTTGAAGTAATACTCGCCATATTCGTCCTGGAAGCTGGAGGCGGATATCGTGTCCACTTCCGCTGACAAGGTGCCATAGATATTGGGGTCATAGCTGGTGATGGTGATATCGGCCTTGTCGCCGACATTGATATGACCGATGTCCTTCGGATTGACCTTCACATCAGCAACCAGGTTTTCAGACAGCGGCACGATTTCCGCGATCATGTCGCCCGGATTGACAACGGCGCCGCGCCCGGTCTGGCCGAGAGACTTGACGAAACCGTCGACCGGGGCCTTGACGAACAGACGCTCCTGGCGGTCCTTGAGCTTCGCAACTTCCTGGGTCAGTTCTGCGCGTTCCTGGGCGATCCTTGCGCGCTCATCGGCAACTTCGCGGTTCACTTCAGCACCCGCCTGGGCGAGGCTGGCCTGGGCTTCGGTAAGCGTTTCGCGTGCCTGTGCCAGATTGCCGATCAGCTGCTCCAGCGCCACTTGCGAACGCTGATACTCACCTTTGGCCTCAAGATAGCGGCGGCGGGAGGTGTAGCCGTCTTTCAGGAGACCTTCCTGGATCTCGAATTTCTCCTTTTCCAGGGCGACCTGGGACTTCTGCAGCTCGATCTGGGCTTCGAGGCTGACCACTTCGGCGCGCCGCTGCGCCACGCGGGCCGTGTAGGCTTCCTGTTCATCCGCCACGGCCTTCCTGTTTGCCGTCAGCGCGGCGCGCTGCTGTGTGCTCAATCCGTCAACGGCCGGGTCAAGGCGCAGACCCACGGTGTTGGCGTCGCTGTATTCCTGCGCCAGCAGACGGCGTTCTTCCAGCTCGAGGTAGCTGAGACGGCTCTGGATCCGGGCGAGTTCGGCTGTCGTGTCCTGCTTTTCAAGCCTGGCAATCGGGTCGCCGGCGTTTACCAGCTGGCCTTCCTCGACAATGATTTCGTTGACGATGCCACCTTCCAGATGCTCCACCGTGAGGATCTGTCCGGCCGGCGTGATTTCACCGATCGTGCTGGCGACTTCGCGGATCTGGCCGATGGCTGCCCACACAAGAAGCAGGATCGTCGCGATCGCAAGCCCCATGAGAAGCCGTGAGTAGAAGGCGGGCGGGACGCCGTCTTCCAGCTCCAACGGGAGGCCGACGCGGCCGTAAACGGCTTTGCGGAGTGTGTCGGGATCGTCTTTTGCTGCCATTGGAGTGTCCTCGGCGGTTGTCTTTTGCTGTGTCCGGTTACCGTGCGGACTGTTATCGGGATTGCTGTTTCAGAACGTCGTCCAGGATTTCCTTGGGCGGACCGGCCATCGCCACCATGCCGTTCTGCATGTAGACGAGGTTGTCGGCCATGCGCATGTGGCTCGGCCTGTAGGTCGTCAGCAGGACGGTCGACTTGCCACGCACCTGTTCGATCTTCTTCATCAGGAGCTTGTCGCCCTCAAAATCGAGATTGCCGGCCGGGTCGTCCAGAACGTAGATCGGCGCGGGCCGTACGAAGGCACGGGCCAGCAGCAGGCGCTGTTTGACATTGTCCGGAAGCATCGCGATCAGCTGTCCGGTCAGGCGGGTTTCAACCCCCTGGGGAAGCAGTTCCGCGTAGGCATTGAGCCCGAATTCCTCAAAGGCCGAGCGCACCTGATCATTGTCCGCCTGCGGGTTTGCCATGCGGAAATTCTGGGCAATGGTTCCATAGAAGAAGTCGTAATGCTCCGGGGCGTACCCGATGGCATTGCGCCATTCGCCAGGATCCAGCTGGCGAATGTCCAGGTCGTCGACCAGGACCGCCCCCATCTGGGGCCGGTAGAGGCCAAGCGCGGCGCGCACCAGCGAGGTCTTGCCGCAGCCGCTCGGACCGGTGATGGCCGTGACCGACCCCTTGTCCAGTTGCAAGGAGAAATTGCGCAGGGCCGGTTCCTGACGTGCCGGATAGCGCAGGACAACGTTTGAGAACCGGACAGTGCCCTGGAACTGCCGATGCAGGCTTGGCAGCTTGCCCGGCTGGCGTTCCATGTCGATTTTCAGGAGGCCATTGATGCGTTCGATGGTCTGTTGGGCCTGGCCCAGCTGAGAGAGGCTCAAGAAGGCCTGATGCATCGGGCTGAGGGCGCGCCAGGACAGGGCCATGACCGCGATCAGGGCGCCCTGGGTGAGATCCTGGTTCATCACGAGGATCGCGCCGAAGCCAAGGACGCCGATACCGCACATGGTCATGAACATCTGCGACAGAACCTGCATGACCTGAGACAACTGTTTGGTCTTGAGGTTCTTCAGGGCGAAGTCGGCGGAGATGGCCCGGTATTTTTCAACCCAGATGTCGTCGGCCGACAGTTCGCGAATGGACTTGCGCTTTGACAGGATCTCCACGGTGATGTTCTGCATGCGCGACTTGGCGTCACCGGCAAGATTGATCGCCGTTTTCATGCGGGGCACGATAATCAGGGCCGACAGGACATACAGCAGCAGCAGGCCGGCCGGCAGCAGAGCAAGCGGCCCGCCAATCAACGCCAGAACAAGCACGAAGAGGGCCGAGAAGGGCAGGTCGATCAGGGCATTGGCGAGGTTGCCGTGAAAGATCTCGCGTACGCCGTCAAACTGCTTCAGCCGCGTGATCTGGGCGCCGATCGGCGCTGAGGAGATCAGCGGCAGCGGCAGATGGAGGAAGTGCCGGAATGTGGAATTGGCGACAACGGCATCCAGACGCGCACCGAGATAGGCCTGCAGATTGGATTTGGTGCCCTTCACCATCCAGTCCATGCACAGGATGACGGCCATGCCGATCAACAGGGTGATCAGCACCGACACGGATTTTGCACCGATGGCCTTGTCGTAAACATTCATGACGAAGAGCGGCAGGCCGAGCGCCAGGATGTTGGACAGGAAACCAACCGCCATGATGGAAAAAAGCGTGCCCCTGAACTGATGGAAAAGGCGCGACGACCAGTGCCGGAACCCGGCATTGACCGCATCTTCCTCCCGTTCGATCAGAAACAGTTCCACGTCCTTGAGTTCGCTGAAGGCCAGGGCGACCGTGCGCCGGGCTTCGCCGCTATAGGCCTTGAAACGGCCATCACTTGTCCGGCCCAGTCCCACAAGAACGTTGCCGCCCTGCTTGATCAGGCAGGGGAATTGTTCCGCAGTGAGCTGCTTCGGTGCACGCGCGCAGGTCGTGACGCGAAAGTTCAGCCGGGTCAGCACGGCGCGGAGATCGAAAATGCCCTTGATACCTTCCAGGTGCGGCAAGGCCTCGAACAGGTGGCGTTCCATGCCATCCCAATCCAGGGCCTCGAGCAGCGGCAGAAGGCAAGCCTCGGCCGGCGAGGCGCGTTCAATGGTGCTGCCGGAATGCTGCTGAACGCGCGTTTCCAGGTTCATCCGGCTTTGGGCCGGGTTCATGTCCTGGAACATGGTGTCTGCATTTTCAAATGCGGCCAGGGACATTCTGGGCTCCTAAGCTTGCTTCTTGGCGCTGGCGGGGTTCCGCCTGCGGAACTTCGCGCGGGGAGGTTCTGCCGGCTTGGGAGCTGCAGTGAGGCGCCCCTGATCCAGGTGGAACTGTTTGTCGGCAATTGCTCGGAAGGACGGCCGGTGGCTGACGATCAGGGTGGTCAACTGGCCCTTGAGCCGCTTCAGGGCCTCCACCAGTTCGGCTTCGCTCTTGTGGTCGAGTGCACCGTTGGCGTCATTCAGGATCAGGATCTTGGGCTCGCCAGCAAGCGCACGCGCGATTGCGATTCGCTGGACCATGGAATCGGTGAGGTTCTCTTCGATGGCGTTGCCGAGCTGCGTGTCATAGCCGAGGGGAAGCAGATGAATATCCTTCTCCAGGCCGATCATGTCGGCGGCCATGCGGGCCTTTTGCGGCGATGCATGGGACCCGAACAGGGTCAGGTTCTGCAGGATCGTGCCGGAAAACATCTGGGCGTCATTGCCGACATAGGCAATGTGCTTGCGCATGGCGCGGTGGTCCGGCCCGTAGAGATTGTGCCCGTCGATCAGGACCTGGCCGGAGGTTGGTTCCACGTCTCCGGAGACAAGACGCGCAAGCGTCGTGCGGCCACTGCCGTCATTGCCTTCAAAGGCGACGGTCTCGCCGGCATTGATGGTGAGCGTCAGGTTCTGGACGGGAACAATGGCGTCCCCATGAGAGCGCAGGCTGGCACCCTGCAGCTTGATGTTGCCGATGATGGCCAGGTCCGGGTTTTCACTGCGTTCTTCCCGGGGCAGGTCGAACAGGGCGCTGGCCTCGCGATAGTCGTGCTTGACCCGCTGCATGTCGGTCCAGTGATTGATGCCGCGCAGCAGGGGCTGCACCACCTGGCCGGCCAGAAGCGTGCAGGCAGCGACCGCGCCAATGCTGATCAGGCCACCCATGACAAGCAACGCCCCGGCGGAGACAACGCAAACGGTGGTCAGAACCGTGAAGAACCCGGAGGAGTTCCGCGCCTTGTTGTTCAGGTCGATATAGTCATAGCCCAGACGGGAGATCTGGGTTTGCAACCGTTCGAACCGTCGCAGGATCACCGGCTCGAAGGCCATTGCCTTGATGGTGTTGAGACCAGACAAGACCTCGAAGATGAAGTCGTATTTTCTCTGGTCCTGCTCGGCCCGCTTTTCAATCAGCTTGTTGATCCGCACGTTCAGGCTCGCGGTGCGCAGGGCAAAAAGCGCGAGCAGCGCCAGCGGAATGAAGCCGATCGGGCCGCCAATCATGAACAGCACAACCAGAAAGATCAGGCTGGCCGGCAGGTCGATGGAGAGCAGCCGGGCCTGGCCGCCATATTGATCGCCGAGCGCCTGCAGGGAACGGAAGGAGTCGAGATGCTTGGAGACCGTTGCTTCTGAACTGACGTCGGCCCTGGAATTCAGGAGACGTCGTGTGGCTTCCAGATTGGCCTGATGGGTAAACGAAGCGGCCAGCCAGCCAATCAGGTAGGACCGGATGGTTTTCAGGACGGCGTCAATCACCAGGACAAAACCAAGCCCGACGATGAGAATGACAAGCGTGTCGGTGGCATTGTTCGGCAGGATCCTGTCATAGACCTGCAGGATGGTCAGCGGCATGGCCAATCCGAGAATGTTGATCAGAATGGAGGCGGTGATCACCGAGCGCGGTAATCCCGGTGTTTTGATACGGTCGCCAGTCTCTGATGAAAAGAACTCCAGCTGCGGAAGTTTAACACTGTTAAAAGTATCAGTGATAAAAGATGCCATAGTAACCGCCTCCTCAAATACAATTTAGACGCAGAATTGTTTCAAAACCGTTTACCAAGAAATTCAGAAATTCTAAATTTTGCTCAAGATGTATATGTATTTCGAGGAATGGAGTTGGTTTTTATTAAGATAAGCCTGCGCGTGATAAGGCCACGATTTAATGGAGCACGTGCGAGTCATGGCCAACACCGATACTTCAGTAAAAGATGTCAAACCCACTGGAGCTTCCTCTGGGGCAGAATCTGCAAAAGGCAATGCTGGAGACACGCCAACCGCGGCACGCGTAGAAGCGCAAGCCGGTGATCCCTATCGTCCGGATAGCGGAAATGACTATTCTCTCTCGATCGAGCCGGAAGACACGGGCGAGGCAACGATTGCCAACCTGTTCCAGGCGGTTCCTCTGGAGCATGAAGGCTCGGGGGCTGCCCAGGCGGATGGCGCCGGTGACGGCGGCAACGGCATCGGTGGCGGTGATGCGGGCGCAGGCGGCCTCGGCAAAGGGCGGGGCGATGGCCAGGGCGACACGCTGATGCCGGACGGGGCGACCGAAGTGGTGGAAACCGCGGACGGTGGGCCGAATGATGACGGCGGTCTTGGCGACGGAGAGGTGCCCGATGCCCGCGGGTTGGATGCGGGGCTCCCGCAGTTTGATCTTGGCGGTGACGGCATCAGTGCTGCAGGGTCGCAGATTGGTGATGGAACATCGGGAGGGGTCGCCCCGGACGATGATGACGATGGAGGCGATGACGGCGGTGAAAACTCCGATATCGGTCCCGTTGCAGACAGCGACACAACCGTCAACGAGGTTTCCGAGTTTGCGACCGGTGGTGAATACACCGGTGTGACCGCGTTTGCGGACGACCCGGATGTGACCGACATTGTCTCCTACGAGATCACCGGCGGCGACGACCGGTTCGAGATCGACCCGGACACCGGAGAGATCACCGTCAAGTCCGGTTCCTCGTTTGATGCAGAGACGGAGCAGTCCGTCGAAGTGGAAGTGACGGCGACATCGTCTGACGGGTCAACATCAACCGGCACGTTCACGATCACCATCGGTGACGAGAACGAAGATCCGATCGGTCCTGTGACAGACAGCGACACCACGAGCAACGAGGTTTCCGAGTTTGCGACGGGCGGCGAATATTCCGGCGTGACCGCGTTTGCGGACGATCCGGATGTGACGGATGTGGTCTCCTACGAGATCACCGGCGGCGACGACCGGTTCGAGATCGATCCGGATACGGGCGAGATCACGGTGAAGCCTGGCTCGAGCTTCGACGCGGAGACGGAACAGTCTGTCGATGTGGAAGTGACGGCGATCTCTACCGATGGCTCGACCTCCACGGGCACGTTCACGATCACCATCGGCGACGAGAACGAAGATCCGATCGGTCCTGTGACAGACAGCGACACCACGAGCAACGAGGTTTCCGAGTTCGCGACGGGTGGTGAGTACTCCGGCGTGACCGCGTTTGCGGACGATCCGGATGTGACGGATGTGGTCTCCTACGAGATCACCGGCGGCGACGACCGGTTCGAGATCGACCCGGATACGGGCGAGATCACGGTGAAGCCTGGCTCGAGCTTCGACGCGGAGACGGAACAGTCTGTCGATGTGGAAGTGACGGCGACCTCCACGGATGGCTCGACCTCCACGGGCACGTTCACGATCACCATCGGCGACGAGAACGAAGATCCGATCGGTCCTGTGACGGACAGCGACACCACCAGCAACGAGGTTTCCGAGTTCGCGACGGGCGGTGAGTATTCCGGCGTGACCGCGTTTGCGGATGATCCGGATGTGACGGATGTGGTCTCCTACGAGATCACCGGCGGCGACGACCGGTTCGAGATCGACCCGGATACGGGCGAGATCACTGTGAAGCCGGGCTCGAGCTTCGACGCGGAGACGGAACAGTCCGTCGATGTGGAAGTGACGGCGACCTCCACGGATGGCTCGACCTCCACGGGCACGTTCACGATCACCATCGGCGACGAGAACGAAGATCCGATCGGTCCTGTGACAGACAGCGACACCACGAGCAACGAGGTTTCCGAGTTCGCGACGGGTGGTGAGTACTCCGGCGTGACCGCGTTTGCGGACGATCCGGATGTGACGGATGTGGTCTCCTACGAGATCACCGGCGGCGACGACCGGTTCGAGATCGACCCGGATACGGGCGAGATCACGGTGAAGCCTGGCTCGAGCTTCGACGCGGAGACGGAACAGTCCGTCGATGTGGAAGTGACGGCGACCTCCACGGATGGCTCGACCTCCACGGGCACGTTCACGATCACCATCGGCGACGAGAACGAAGATCCGATCGGTCCTGTGACAGACAGCGACACCACGAGCAACGAGGTTTCCGAGTTCGCGACGGGCGGCGAATATTCCGGCGTGACCGCGTTTGCGGACGATCCGGATGTGACGGATGTGGTCTCCTACGAGATCACCGGCGGCGACGACCGGTTCGAGATCGACCCGGACACGGGCGAGATCACGGTGAAGCCTGGCTCGAGCTTCGACGCGGAGACGGAACAGTCCGTCGACGTGGAAGTGACGGCAACGTCTACCGATGGCTCGACCTCCACGGGCACGTTCACGATCACCATCGGCGACGAGAACGAAGATCCGATCGGTCCTGTGACGGACAGTGACACGACCAGCAACGAGGTTTCCGAGTTTGCGACGGGCGGCGAATATTCCGGCGTGACCGCGTTTGCGGACGATCCGGATGTGACGGATGTGGTCTCCTACGAGATCACCGGCGGCGACGACCGGTTCGAGATCGACCCGGATACGGGCGAGATCACGGTGAAGCCTGGCTCGAGCTTCGACGCTGAGACGGAACAGTCCGTCGATGTGGAAGTAACGGCGACCTCCACGGATGGCTCGACCTCCACGGGCACGTTCACGATCACCATCGGCGACGAGAACGAAGATCCGATCGGTCCTGTGACAGACAGCGACACCACGAGCAACGAGGTTTCCGAGTTCGCGACGGGTGGTGAGTACTCCGGCGTGACCGCGTTTGCGGACGATCCGGATGTGACGGATGTGGTCTCCTACGAGATCACCGGCGGCGATGACCGCTTCGAGATCGACCCGGATACGGGCGAGATCACGGTGAAGCCTGGCTCGAGCTTCGACGCTGAGACGGAACAGTCTGTCGATGTGGAAGTGACGGCGACCTCCACGGATGGCTCGACCTCCACGGGCACGTTCACGATCACCATCGGCGACGAGAACGAAGATCCGATCGGTCCTGTGACGGACAGTGACACGACCAGCAACGAGGTTTCCGAGTTTGCGACGGGTGGTGAGTACTCCGGCGTGACCGCGTTTGCGGACGATCCGGATGTGACGGATGTGGTCTCCTACGAGATCACCGGCGGCGATGACCGCTTCGAGATCGACCCGGATACCGGTGTCATCACCGTGAAGGCCGGGTCTTCGTTCGATCACGAGACCGAGCCGAGTGTCGATGTGGAAGTGACGGCCACCTCGACGGACGGCTCGACGTCCACGGGTACCTTCAGCATTGATATTACGGACGGAAACGAACCGCCCGACCTGGTCGTGTGTCTTGAAGACGGACAGTTTGTGGTCAACGGCAGCTTCGAACAGTTCGAGGGCACCCTGTCGGGCACGGATCCCAAAGGATACTACGAGAACCCGACTTCAATCGAAGGCTGGTCTTACCAGGACGTGGACGTTCAGCAGTCGGCACGCTGGGGCACAGGTACGAGCGATGGCGATCATCGCCTGGACCTGTCTGCCAACCAGAACGGCATGGCCTCGCAAGAAATCGAGGGCATGCTCGAGGGGCAGGTCTATACGTTCAGCTTCGATTCCGCTCCGCGCGGTGACGTCGGCGAGACCGTCGCGGAAGTCTACTGGAACGGTGAGCTGATCGATACGATCGACCCGGCCGAAGCCGGCGCAGGCTGGAACACGTACACCTA